>URCQ01000021.1 GCA_900546435.1 uncultured Pseudobutyrivibrio sp.
TTTCTCTGTTGAGAAACTCGTAAACACGCATTCAGCAGGCTAAAGCCTAATAACAAAAAGGACAGTTTGCACTGTCCTTATTTATCCTCTGTTATATCACCAAGTAATGCATCTTCAAGTGATGCTTCTAATTTTGATTTTTGGACGAGCAATTCCTGCTTATCCGCTTCTAATGCACTGATTTTCTCTTCATAATTTTCAATCTTGATTTGATCTGCAATCAAATCATGCTTTAACTCGTAGATTTCTTTTTCTTTCTGATCCATATCCATCTGATATTTATCAACTGATTCTTTTGCTTTGAAATAATCATCTGCAATATTGAGGGCAAGAAGCGTGCTTCGGGTATCCGCAGATAATCTACGAAATTCCTCCATCTCATTAAACTCATTTATTTTATTATTGATGTATGCACCTACTTTTTGCAAATAATCTTCTTCCTCATATCCGCTTAATGTATAAACCTTACCATCAATAATGACTTCCGCGCTTTTTTTCGCAGCCATAAACCGCTTCCTCCTACTGTCTACAATATGTCTATTATATCGAGTTATATTTAGAATTACAAGACTCTTACCTTATTTTTCCAATCCCAGTTGCTGATATGCCAAATCTGTCGCCACACGTCCCTTTGGGGTACGCATAATCAGTCCATTCATCACAAGATATGGCTCTATCACATCTTCAATGGTTCCGGAATCTTCACCAATCGTTGCAGCTAAAGTATCTAGTCCTACTGGTCCTCCAGAAAAATTCGAAATGATGGTTTCAAGGATTTTTCGATCGTTTCGATCTAATCCCATAGAATCCACATCTAAAAGATCAAGTGCTGCAGCAGCAACTTCTTTTGTCACAACACCATCATAGCGTACTTCTGCGAAATCGCGTACACGGCGTAAAAAGCGATTGGCAATACGTGGTGTTCCTCGGGATCTGCGCGCCAATTCATATGCGCCTTCTGCATCTATTTTTACATTTAATTTATCTGCGGACTGCAAAACAATCGTCTGCAATTCTTTTGCATCGTAATATTCCAAATGATGCACTACACCAAAACGATCACGAAGAGGTGCGGATAACAAACCGGCTCTTGTGGTTGCGCCGACAAGGGTATAACGCGGCAATTCAATACGCACGGACTTCGCTGAATTCTCTTTTCCGATTAAAACATCCATGGCATAGTCTTCCATTGCTGTATATAAAAATTCTTCCACCTGTTTATTTAATCGATGAATCTCATCAATAAACAAAACGTCGCCTTCGCGTAAATTTGATAAAATAGAAGCCATATCTCCCGTTTTTGCAATGGCAGGCCCCGATGTGATTTTAATATTAGAGCCCATCTCACTTGCAATAATGCAAGCAAGCGTTGTTTTACCTAATCCCGGTGGTCCATAAAAAAGCACATGGTCAAGCGCTTCCCCACGGTTCTTCGCTGCTTCTATATAAATTTTTAAATTATCTTTGATACGATCTTGTCCGACATATTCCGCCAGTTTTACCGGACGAAGCGAAGATTCCACACTTCGTTCTTCTGTCAAAATTTCTGTTGAAATAACACGTTTATCCATGCTTTGCTCCTATACAAAAGCCATTTTTTTCAAGACTTCTTTTAATACTACTTCTACCGTATCATCCTCTGTAATATCCATATCTTCCATAGCGCGAAGCGCCTGCGTTGCCGAATATCCAAGTGACGTCATCGCATCCATAACATCTGTTTTTACAGAGCTGATGGTATCCTTTACAGGCATTCCACTTGCACTGCCTGCAGGTGCAATTTTATCGATCTTGTCTTTTAAATCAATAATAACACGCTGTGCTGTCTTATTACCAATGCCGGGTGCTGCAGCAATTGCTTTCGCATCCTCTGCCAAAACAGCAAAGCGTAAATCCTGTGCACTTAAAACACCAAGAACAGCCAATGCACCTTTGGGTCCAATACCATTTACGCCAATGAGTAGTTTAAAAAGACCTAATTCTTCTTTGGTACGAAAACCAAAAAACTGCATAGCATCTTCCCTGACATATAAATATGTATAAATTTTTATGTTACCACCAATACATGGCAGCTGATAGATGACGGATTTGGGAACAAAAAATTCATACCCAATACCATGATTATCGACCACTATGGTTTCCTCATTTATTTCTACTAGTTCTCCTGAAATATACGAATACATAAGCACTCCATCATTTTATTAATTGTTTTGTTCTGCTATAGATTTCCTGCGCAAGCAAACCGATCAGTAGGCCTGTGATTGCGCCGCCGATAAACAGAAAAGGAAAATAACCAAATAAATAGTAATTATCTACGACAATCATAGCAACAACGATTTGTCCAAGATTGTGTGTAATGCCACCACAAATACTTACCCCAACCATATGAAATAATTTTGTTTTCTTTAGAAATGCCATAACAAAAAGACTGAGGAGTCCGCCTGCCAGACTATAAATAATACTGAATGCATTACCAAACATAAATCCCGCAAGCAGAATACGCATAAACGATACCGTAAGTGCCTCTTTTGTTCCGTAAAAATAAAGAAGCAATACGACAACAATATTGGTGAGCCCCAATTTCATTCCTGGAACACCAAAGTAAAATGGAATCAGGGATTCTACATAACTACAAATCAGTGCCAGCGCCAGAAAAACGCCAAGCAAAGCCACTTTTCTTTTCATAGAAACCTCTAATTTGCTACAGAGTCAATCCCGGTTGTCTCATCAGATACAACGGTTACAACAACTTTATTTGGTAAACAGACAATCGTTTCTTTATCATGACGAATCTTACCTTGTTTTTCACAGAGTTTGTCCGGACATGTTGCATCCTGCATAAAAATCTCACCGTCTGCAATTACCAGTACATTTGTCACGGTAGTTTTCTGTTTTATTTTAATTGTCTGATCTTTGTTCAGATTATAAGTACCGTACTCTTTGCCGTCTACTGTCACAACCGCCTTTGTTGCGGCTGGCTTTTCAATAAAAGTGGAGTATCCCCACATACCAACTCCAATTACAGCAAGCACGCATAACAAAATCCAGTCATTTTTTCCAAATCTTTGCTTCATCAGATGCGCTCTCCTATATAATAGAAGCCTTTGCATTGTTCAAGCTTTACTGGAATAATCTGTCCAATCAAGCTGCAATCGCCCGGGAAATGTACCGTTGAATTATTACTCATACGGCCTGTCATCAGACTTGCATCATGTTGATTTTGTTCCTCAACTAATACGTCAACTGTCTTTCCTTCATAAACAATAGCCTTTTCTGCAGAAATTGCCTGAACACGCGCAAGCAGACGGTCAAAACGGTCTTTTACAACGTCTTCCGGAATTTGATTTTCCATAGCTGCAGCAGGTGTTCCTGTTCTTTTTGAATAAATAAAGGTAAAAGCACTGTCATATCGAACTTTTTCTACCACATCAAGCGTTTCTAAAAAGTCTTCTTCTGTCTCACCAGGAAAGCCTACGATGATATCAGTTGTAATTGCCATATCCGGCACAGCTGCACGAATCTTATCAACCAATGTTAAATAATCTTCTTTGGTATAACGACGATTCATTTTCTGCAAAATATCGGTACTTCCCGACTGTAGTGGCAAATGTAAATGCTTACAGATCTTTTTGGAACGTCCTAAAACTTCAATGAGTTCATCCGAAAGATCCTTCGGGTGGGAAGTCATAAAGCGTATGCGCTTTAATCCTTCAATCTGTTCAATCTGCTCTAAGAGCTGTGCAAATGTGATCGGATCCTCTAAATTCTTTCCATATGAATTAACATTTTGTCCGAGCAACATCACTTCTACAACGCCATCTGCTACTAATTTTTCTATTTCACGTATAATATCCATCGGTTTACGGCTGCGTTCTCGTCCTCTGACATATGGCACAATACAATAACTGCAGAAGTTGTTACAGCCAAACATGATATTAACACCGGATTTAAATGCATATTTTCGCTCTATTGGCAAATCTTCTACGATCTGGTCAGTATCCTTCCAAATATCAACAATCATAGATTTTGATAAAAGCGAACGCACCAAAAGTTCTGCAAATTTATAGATGTTATGTGTACCAAACACAAGATCGACAAAACGATATTTCTTGCGAATGGTTTCCACAACATGCTCCTCTTGCATCATACAACCGCAAAGTGCAATCATCATATGAGGATTTTTCTTTTTCTTATTATTAAGATACCCCAAATGACCATACACCTTATTGTTGGCATTTTCGCGTACCGTACATGTGTTATAAAGAACAAAATCTGCATCTTCCGAAGGTGCCTGTACATAGCCCACCTGTTCTAGGATACCGATTAATTTTTCGGAATCTCTTGCATTCATCTGACACCCGAACGTATTTACGCAAAAGGTTAATTTTCGTCCTGCTTCTGCTTCTTTTTCCTGCAGAATCTGCTTTGCAACTTCTATAAAATAATATTGTCTTTCAACTTCTACCGTAGGTATCTTATCTTCTGAAAAGACATCTTCTAATGTTATCATAAAATGAAATCTCCTTAACAAATCCATTATGGACGAACTTGTCCATTACCATAAATGATGTATTTTGTGCTGGTTAAAGCATCCAGTCCCATCGGTCCTCTGGCATGTAGCTTTTGTGTGCTGATACCAATTTCCGCACCAAAACCAAATTCATACCCATCGGTAAAACGAGTAGATGCATTCACATAAACACACGCTGCATCAATTTCATTTAAAAATTGCTGCGCATGATTATAATCTTTTGTAATAATCGCTTCAGAATGTCCCGTATTGTATGTATTAATATGAGCAATCGCCTCATCCAGATCAGATACAATCTTTACGGAAATCTTATAATCTAAATATTCTGTACCCCAATCTTCCTGTGTTGCCATCGTAAGCTCCGGGCAAATACTTTTTGCCGTAGCATCTCCGCACATTTCTACATTATGAGAAAACAAACGGGTTTTAATCATAGGAAGTACTTTGGATGCAATGTCTTTATGGATGACAAGTGATTCACAGGCGTTACATACACCGATACGCTGTGTTTTTGCATTTTCGATAATATCTACCGCCATAGTAAGATCTGCTGTTTCATCGACATAAATATGACAATTTCCTGTGCCGGTTTCAATTACAGGAACCGTCGCATTTTGAACTACAGCGCGAATCAAACCAGCTCCGCCACGTGGAATCAAAACATCCAGATAATCATTCATCTTCATAAACTGATTGGTAACTTCACGATCGGTGTCCATAATGAGTGCCAATGCATGTTCTGTCACGCCTGCTTGCTTTAAGCTGCGTTTAATGCTTGCTACCAATGCAATATTTGAATAAAGTGCATCGCTGCCACCTTTTAAAATCACTGCATTTCCCGTTTTAAAGCAAAGCCCAAAGGCATCGGCTGTTACATTTGGTCTTGCTTCATAAATCATACCAACAACACCAATTGGCACACGTTTTTTACCAATCGTAAGACCATTCGGACGTTGTTTCATAGAGAGGACTTCACCGATCGGATCATCTAACGCAACCACCTGACGTAATCCTTCTGCCATTTGTGCAATGCGCGCCGGTGTTAAAAGCAAACGGTCTAACAGTCCTTCTGCCATACCATTTTCTCTACCATTTTTCATGTCTTTTTCATTCTCAGTCAAAATGATGTCCGTATCTCTTTCCAGACCATCTGCTACCATTGCAAGTGCCTGGTTTTTTTGTGTTGTCCCCATAATGGCTAATTCTTTTGAAGCTTCTTTTGCAAGACGACCAATCTGTTCTAAATCACTCATATTTCATCCTCATTTCTTTTACATGCTATCCAACCTGATTGTGTAACAATATAATCCATTGGCAAATCATTTTCTTCACAGGCAATCTGATGAACCAGTTGTCCATCAAAGCAACAGCCTATGCGTAGCAATTGGGGATACGATGCCAAATATCTGTCGTAATATCCTTTACCATAACCAATCCGGTTGCCGCTACGATCAAACCCCAGACCAGGCACCAGACAAATACCGTTTTCATATTGCATCCATCGGTCGCTGCTTGGTTGCGGCTCCATAATATGAAATGCCCCTTCTTTGAGTACCATATCCTTTGAAATTGCATAAAACTCCATGTTCTCTCCACAAACGGCAGGCAAACCAATCATTTTTTCCTGGGATAGCATCTCCATAATCAGATGCTGTAAAGATACTTCTGATGCTATGGCACTATATGCATAGATGTGTTTTGCTTCCTGCAAAAGGATATGTTGCAATAAATAATTGCAAATCTCCCTACTCCAGGTTTCGCGTAAAGTTGCATCCACACTATTTCGCCATGTTCGTAACTGACATCGTTGTTCTTTTTTATTCATTCTTTTTTCCAAATTTTTCTCCGAGGTTTACGATACTTCCATCTGCCTCTTTGATATCAATGTTATTCAACTGACTTTTTAAATTTTTACGTACATTATCCAAGTATTCCTGGCGCAGCGCATGTTGCTCCTTTGCCTCTTCTTCTGTCAGCCCCTCTGTTTTCGCCTTTTTATATAATTCATTAATTCTTGCAATCTTTTCTTCTGTCATTCGTACATATTCTCCTCTATAAAATCTGCAATAAAGAAGTCTTCTTTTGCATCTGCTTTAAATACCGTACCAACAAAATCATCTTCCATAATCTGATGCAAAACACCAACATCTTCCCCATTGGCAATAATCATATCTGCACCCGAATACGTTGCAATACGTGCAGCATTTAATTTTGTGGTCATACCACCCGTTCCTACATCGCTGCCAGCTTTTGAACTTGCCATATGAAGATAGCGTTCATCCAATTGTTCCACAACCTCAACCAACTTTGCATCTGGATGTGTCTTTGGATCAGCTGTAAAAAGACCATCGATATCTGAAAGCAGCACCAAAAGATCTGCACCAATTAAGGATGCAACGATTGCTGCCAACGAGTCATTATCACCAAATTGAATTTCGTAAGTGTTAACCGTATCATTTTCATTTACAATGGGAATCACACCCAGACGAAACAATTCTTCAAATGTATTTTGTGCATTCTTTCTTGACACATTATCTGTCATTGTCTTTTTTGTCATCAGAACCTGACCACACTGCTGATGATATTCTGCGAACAATTTTTGATATGTCATCATAAGACTAGCCTGTCCTACTGCAGCGCAGGCCTGTTTTGTTGAAATGTTTTTTGGGCGCTTGGTAATGCCTAACATTTTTCGTCCAACCGCAATTGCTCCGGAAGAAACCAGACACACATCAAGATCCTGGTTTTTCAAATTACACAACTCTCTTACTAATTTTTCCAATTTAATAAAATCAAGTTGTCCTGTTTTTTTATGCTGTAAAGAGGATGAACCAATTTTGACAACAATCCTCTTCTTATTTTTAAAGCGATTCTTCTTCATATACCTTTTGCCTTTCCAATCCCTAATAAACCAATGTAATTATAGCGAATATCTCTTTTTTATGCAATTCATTTATGCTATCATTAAAAGACGAAAAAACGAGGTACTTTATGATGAAGAAAAAATTATATATATTTGCCCTATCATTTTGTTTGCTTTGTTCTTCTATTTTTCTAGGTGGTTGCAGCAGTCCAAAGGATCAAATCTCTAAAACAGACTTTTATTTTGATACCGTTATAACGATCACACTCTATGATGCAGCCTACGAAAAAGAGTTAGAACACTGTTTTTCTATGGCAGCCAAGTATGAGAATCTGTTCAGTGCACAAAAAGAAAATACAGAAATATGGCAAATCAACCATAGTAATGGAAAGCCTGTTACCGTTAGTGACGAAACCATCGCTCTATTAGAGGCTGGTATCGAATACAGCAAAAAAAGCAATGGAACCTTTGATATTACGGTTGGAAAGTTATCTTCCCTTTGGGATTTTTCAGAAAACTCTGCCAAGCACCTTCCCTCAGAAGATGAAATTGCTGCAGCGCTAGCAACCATTGACTATCATAATGTCATCATTGAAGGAAACACAGTTACACTGACCAACCCAGACGCAGCCATTGATCTTGGCGGCATTGCTAAAGGCTATATTGCAGATCAAATGAAAGCTTATTTAAATAAGCAAGGCATTACAAGCGGACTCATCAATCTTGGCGGTAATGTATTGTGCGTTGGCCCCAAAACCGGCGAAGAAAAGACATATACCATTGCCATTCAAAAACCTTTTTCGGAAGATGGTACGGTCTTAGCAACGGTAAAAGTCAGTGATGCTTCTGTTGTTACATCTGGTACTTATCAGCGCTATTTTGAAGTAAATGGCAAACGATATCATCATATTCTGGATTTAAAAACCGGATATCCATGTAATAATACACTTGATTCGGTAACCATTATCAGCAAAAAATCTGTCGATTGTGATGCATTAAGTACAACTGTATTTTTAATGGGATTAGATGATGGTCTTTCCTATGTAGAGAATCTTTCTGGCGTAGAAGCTATTTTTGTTACAACAAGTGGTGACATCAAATATACTTCCGGCATTGGAAAAACAATTCCTTTTGAACAAAGATAAACATAACAAAAAACGGATTGCATCTGATGGTAAATCACCAATCAAATACAATCCGTTCTTTTTATGTCTTATTTTGTAAGAATGATTTTCTTTGGACACTTCTGTGCACAAACACCGCATCCTACACATTTATCCTGATCAATGTAAGCTACATTGTCAATAACATGTACTGCATCATGCTCACAGTTCTTTTCGCAAAGATGACATCCGATACATCCGACAGAACATGCCTTCATAACATCTTTACCCTTATCTTTTGAACTACACTGTACTAAAGTAGTAGCCTCATAAGGAACCAGTTCAATCAGATGCTTTGGACATGTATCCACACACTTACCACATGCCTTACAAGCTTCTGCATCCACCTTAGCAATACCATCAACGATATGAATTGCATCAAAAGGACAAGCCTTTACACAACTACCATATCCCAGGCATCCATAATTGCAGGATTTAGGTCCGCCACCTGGTACAAATGCCATTGCCTGGCAATCTTCAACGCCGGCATATTCATAATCTTTGCCAGCTTTTTCGCAAGTTCCGGCACATTTTACAAATGCTACCATCTTGACGCTTTCTCCAGCGGCAACACCCATGATCTCGCCAACTTTTTCTCCAACTGGTGCCCCACCAACCGGACAACCATTCACTGGTGCTTCTCCTTTTACGATGGCTGCAGCCAAACCAGAACATCCGGCATAACCACATCCACCACAGTTATTTCCAGGTAAAACACCAAGAATTGCTTCTTCTCTTTCGTCTACTTCTACTTTGAATTTTTCTGATGCAAAACACAAGAAAAATCCCATAAGACATCCTGTACAGCCGACAATGACAGCTGCCGCAATAATTCCTGTTACGCTCATCCGTCAGCCCTCCTACTTAATAATTCCTGAGAATCCAAAGAATGCAATTGCCATCAGTCCTGCTGTAACAACAACGATAGCAGAACCTCTAAATGGCTTAGGAATATCATTGAATTCCATTTTTTCACGAATACCAGCCATAATTACAATTGCAATTGTAAAACCTACAGCTGTACCAAATCCATTAATGACACCTTCTAAAATGCTGTATCCCTTTGTAACGTTCTTGATTGCAATACCAAGTACAGCACAGTTCGTTGTAATCAAAGGAAGATAAACACCAAGCGACTGATATAATGCCGGAATTTGTTTCTTTAAAAACATTTCAACAAACTGAACCAATGCCGCAATTACAAGAATAAAGACAATTGTCTGTAAATATGCAAAACCGGTTGGTTCCAAGATAAATTTGTAAATCAAGCCTGTTACAAAACTTGATATTGTGATAACGAAAATAATGGCACCGCCCATACCGGCAGCTGTCTCGATTTTCTTGGAAACACCAAGGAAAGGACACAGACCGAGGAACTGGCTAAGTACTACGTTATTTACGATTGCTGACGCAACCAAAATCAAAAGTAATTCTTTCATTGATTTTCCTCCTATTCCTTATCCTTTGTTTCTTCTTTTTTCACTTCTACTGCAGCTCCATTGGACTTACCTGTGCAAGATTCCATACCACAGCTACTACAATCGCCGGCAAGACATCCTGTTACAGGTGCAATATGTTTGCCCTTCTTTTCAGCTTTCGCACGAATCACATTCATGATAGCAATCAAAAATGCCAATACAAAGAATGCACCAGGAGCAAGTACAAAAATAGTAATCGGTGTATAACCAGCCTTACCTGTTGCAGCATCTGCAAGTGGAAGAAGCTGGAATCCAAAAATCTGACCAGCACCTAAAATCTCACGGACAATACCAATGCATGTCAAACCAAGTGTAAATCCAAGACCCATACCCAGACCATCAAAAATGGATGGAATAACCGGATTCTTAGATGCATATGACTCGGCTCTTCCTAAAATAATACAGTTTACAACAATAAGTGGAATATAAATTCCCAAAGCAGAGTATAAACTTGGAATAAATCCCTGTACCAAAAACTGTACCATTGTTACAAAAGATGCAACGATAACAATAAATGCAGGTACACGAACACGATCTGGAATAATATTTCTAAGTAATGAAATCATCAGGTTGGACATAACCAAAACAACTGTTGTGGAAAGTCCCATTCCCAGTCCATTGATTGCTGATGTCGTTACAGCAAGTGTTGGACACATACCAAGCATCAGAACAAAGGTAGGGTTTTCTTTAATAATACCGTTCTGTAAACGTTCTACGATCTTATTCATTTGTCGCACCTCCTACCAGACTGTTGTAATAAGCAAGACCGGCGTCAATACCATAAGTCACAGCTTTAGATGTGATGGTTGCACCACTGATTGCTTCGATTTCCGTATCTGCTGTTTTGGCAGATTTTGTAACTTCTAATATCTGTGCAGGAATGCCTGTAAACTGACTCATAAAAGCATCTTCTTTCGCTTTCATACCAAGACCTGCTGTTTCACTTATATCTGTAATAGAATATCCATTTAATGTACCATCTTTTGTTACACCCATGGAAAATGTAATGTCTCCGCCATATCCGGCATGTGATGTAATGGTAATAACGTATCCGATATCTTCGCCTGCGTCATTTTTTGCAACAACACAATTGGTAATATCATCATCTGTATAACCTGCATCAGCGGCAATCTTTGTTGCAGCAGCGGCATCAAATCCGTCTAAATCTGCAAAAGATGCTGCATCTGCAAATACTGCTTTGTAAGATTCCTGTGTTGCTGCTTCCTGTGCGTCTGCAATAGGTTTTTTTGTAATTTCATATACACCGCCAAGACAAACACCGGCAATCACAGTAATTGCAGTAAGAACTAATGCGTCTTTTACTAATTTATTCATTATTTGTTGCCTCCCTTCTCGCTTACAACGCCGAAAGCCTTCGGTATTGTAATTCTTTCGATCAAAGGAACAAGTAAGTTACTGAAGATGATCGCATAAGAAACACCTTCTGCAGATGCACCAAAGATACGGAAAATTCCAGTCAGGATACCCAATGCGATACCATAAAGGATTTTACCCTTTGGCGTAATTGGTGAAGTCACATAATCGGTTGCCATAAAAAAGGCTCCCAGCATAAGTCCACCACCGCACAACTGTGCAACCAGATAATTCATATCAAATCCATGTCCACCGAAAAGCAATACAAAGATTGCAAAGGTAACAATATAGGTTCCTGGAATCCGAAGATCAATAATGCCAAACAAAATCAATATAATGGCACCAATCAAAAGGGCAATAACAGATGTCTCTCCAATGGTTCCGGCTGTTTTACCAAGAAGCATTGCCATAGTATCTACGCTCTCTCCTGCCTTTAATGCAGCAAGAGGTGTTGCTCCTGTAACACCATCATAGGTAAAGGTTGTCATAGAACCTGTAAAAGAAATCAACAGGAAACAACGTGCTCCCAGTGCTGGGTTCATAAAGTTCTGACCCAAACCACCAAATAACATTTTGACAATAACAATAGCAAATACACCACCAAGAACAGCCTGCCACCATGGTAATGTTGGTGGTAAGTTAAGTGCTAACAGTAGACCTGTAACAACTGCACTCAAATCCTTGATAGTACTTTTTTTATGTACGATTTTTTCATAAATCCATTCAGAAGCCACACAGGAAGCAATTGTTACAAGAATTAAAACAAGTGCATGAGCTCCGAAATTGCAGATACCAAAAATAGATGCAGGAAGAAGTGAAATCACAACCAATCCCATAATCTTCTGGGTATCCATTTTATCTCTGACATGTGGCGAAGATGTAACGTTTAATAAATCACTCACAAGATTCACCCCTTTCTAATTTTTCTTTCTCTTTTCAGCAAGAACAAATTTTTTCATTGTCTTAACTGATTGTGCTAATGGTCTACGTGCTGGGCAGACATAACTACAACTTCCACATTCCACGCATTCAAGACCATACCATTGTTCAAACATATCCATCTGATGATGCTCGGAATAATCAGCAAGTCTGGATGGAACCAATGCCTCTGGACAAGCATCAACACAACGTCCGCAGTTAATACATGCTGTTGTTTCGTATTTTGATGCTTCATCTTCTGTCAGGCAAAGAAGCGCTGATGTTGTTTTGGTTGTAGGAACATCAATTCCAAACAACGCAAATCCCATCATTGGTCCGCCTGCTATCATTTTTTTAGCCGGTGCTACCAATCCGCCTGCTGCTTCAAGCAACTGGCTATAGCTTGTACCAATGCTGATATAGAAGTTTCTTGGTTCACATACAGCATCACCTGTTACCGTAAAGATGCGATTGGTAAGTGGACGTCCAAAACGTACGGCATTGTAGATGGCAACCATAGTCTCTACATTGTCAACAATACATCCTGCATCTGCTGGCAACATCTTAGAATTGATGCTTCTGCCGGTTGTAGCAAAAATAAGCTGACGCTCACCACCCTGTGGGTATTTTGTCTGTAGCGGACACACTTCCATACGGGAATCTCCAGCAACAAGCGCCTGTAACTTTTCAATACAATCTGGCTTGTTATCCTCTACACCAAAGATACCTTTTGCATTTGGGAATAACTGTAAAATGATTTTCATACCTTCTACTAATTTTTCCGGTTCTTCTATCATTCTACGATAATCAGATGTCAGATAAGGTTCGCATTCTGCGCAGTTTGCAATAATATACTCGATCTTATCCGGCTCTTTTGGAGACAACTTAACATGTGTTGGGAATCCAGCGCCACCCATACCAACAACGCCGGCTTCTTTAATCTTTCCAATAATTTCTTCGTTAGAGAGTTTTGTTACATCCTCTGTTTCTTCGTAAGCAACTTCATGAAATTCTCCATCACTCTCGATGATAATGGAATTCACCATGTCACCAACAGTTACGCGTCTTGGCTCAATTGCCTTAACGGTTCCTGATACCGATGAATAAATTGGAGATGACACAAAGCCACCTGCCTCTGCGATCTTCTGTCCTTTTAAAACAGCATCGCCAACAGCAACGATTGGTGTTGCTGGAGCACCAATATGCTGGGATAAAGGAAAAACTAATTCTCCCTCTGGCAGCAATTCTTTAATTGGCTTGGACTTGGATAAGTCTTTGCCATCCATTGGATGAACGCCGCCCTTAAATGTCTTTAGGCCCATGAACTGTACCCCTCTTTCTTTCGATACTTAGGTGTTTACACACTTTTAATACATTATATCACTTTTGCAAACAAATCAAGAGTTACATTTTTATCTTTTTGTATCTTTTTGAGTACCATTTTAATATGTGATATACTATTGAAAACACAGGATTTCTCTGTTAATTTTTTAACCAACAAAGGAGGTTATCATGCTAACATTTACGGACACCTATTGCTATACTCCGCAGCATAACGAATTACAATTTTGGGAAGAAAATTATCTTCTATTCGATATCGAAACCACAGGGCTTTCGGCAAAATATAACACGATCTATATGATAGGATGTGCCTATCATCATGGAACACAAATCACACTTTTACAGTATTTTGCAGAAAATTCTTCACAGGAAGCAGAGATTTTAGATGCCTTTTTTGAGCTGGCACAAAATTTTCAAGGACTTCTTTCTTTTAATGGCATTCGGTTTGATGAAAATTTTATACGGGAACGTTGTCAAAAATTACATATTTCATCTGATGCGTTGCCTGCAAACCATTTTGACATTTATAAAGCGTGCCGTAATATGAAATCCATATTGCAGCTTCCATCCTATCGGCAAAAAGCCATAGAATCTTTTCTTGGAATACATCGGATGGATCAGTATTCCGGAGGAGAACTCATATCCGTTTATGAATCCTATACAAAAGGACCAAATGAGGACGCTCTTTCCCTTTTAAAGTTGCACAATTATGAAGATGTCGCCGGAATGGTTGAAATTCTTCCTATTTTAGCCTATACACAGTTAAAGAACGCCACTTTTTCTATTTCCGATGTAACGGTAGTCGATTATACGGATTACACGAAAAAAACACAGGAAGAACTACAGTTTCATGGAACGATTTCTTTCACACTGCCGGCGCCTTTGCGTCTTCATAATGATTATTACTATATGATATTAGAAAACAATACGATTCGTGGTTCTATATTTTTACTTCAGGAGAAAATGTATCATTTTCTTTCGAATCCAAAGGATTATTATTATCTGCCGGGTGAAGATATGGTGGTACCAAAAGAACTAGCCACACATATAGATTCCTCACAAAAACAAAAAGCTACCGCAGCAAACTGCTATATAGCAAAAGATGACCGCTTTTTGTTTGTTCCGGAGGCACTTACCTGCAGCGATGATATTTACTTCTTTCGCAGGACCTACAAGGCAAAAGAAAACTTCATTCCTTACCAGACCTCTTCTATTGACACAACTTTTCTTTCGCAATACATAAAAAGTCTATTACAATAGAAAAAGACTCTGCATCTAGTAAGGGGTGTGATTTACAAAATCACACCCCTGCACTTGACTTAGAGTCTTTATTCTTGTCCTTTTTCATAATAGAACGAATATCTTCTCTTATATCCCATACTCTTATAATCTGTCACCTGTTCTGTACTACCAATAAATAAGATTCCACCATCTTTCAAAGATTTCGCAAACTTCTCGTAAACCTCGTTTTTGGCATCTTCTGTAAAGTAAATCAGCACATTACGACAGACAATCATATGGCAATCTCTCGGATATGCATCCGAAAGCAAATTGTGTTCCCTAAATTCCACACATTTTTTGATTTGTTCTGAAATTTGATAAGAACGACCAACTTTTGTAAAATATTTTCTTTTGAATTCTTCCGGTACATTGGCGATACTCTTTTCAGAGTAGAGTCCTACTTTAGCAGATGCAATCACCTGCTTATCAATATCTGTAGCAATGATCTTAATCTTGCTAAGATCTAAATGCTTAGACAATGCCATAACAAGAGAATATGGCTCATCCCCTGTAGAACATGCTGCTGACCAAATACGTAAATTGGATCCGAACTTCTTTATGAGTTCCGGCACAAATTCGCGCGTCAACAAATCCCATTGTTCCGGATTTCGATAAAATTCAGATACGTTAATGGTAAGAAAGTTTACAAACTCCTCAAAAACTGCAGAATCTGATTTTAACAATTTGACATACGCATCGTATGTATCGCATTTACGTTTTCGCACCAGAGAATCAATACGCCGACGCATCTGTTTTTCTTTGTAAGAGCTCAGATCAATCTTTGTCAGCGTATATACAACCCTTTTGAAAGATTCATAATCATCCATACAACTTGTCCTCAATTGGAAAAAGAATTATTCCTCTGTTTCTTCCATTTCATTTGCAACTGCATCAATATCAACATCTGCAAATTCAGTATCATCATCTTCTTCAACTTCATCTTCAGGAGCTGCAAGAAGTGCTTTCATGCTAAGGCTGATCTTCTTGTCTTCCTCACGGAATTCTACAATCTTAGCCTCGACTTCCTGTCCTACAGAAAGTACATCTGATGGCTTATCAATATGTTCCTTAGCAATCTGAGAAACATGAAGAAGTGCATCTACACCAGGAGCAAGCTCAACAAAAGCACCAAAGTCTGTCATTCTTGCAACCTTACCAGTTACAATTGTTCCTACTGCGAAACGTTCAGAAGCATCCTTCCATGGATTCTCATCATCAAACTTCATAGAAAGTGCAATCTTCTTATCGTTGATATCCTTGATGAATACCTTAACCTTGTCTCCAACATGGAATACCTTCTTAGGATTTTCAACTCTTCCCCAAGACATCTCTGAAATATGTAACAGACCGTCTGCTCCACCAAGATCAATAAATGCGCCGAAGTCTGTTACATTCTTAACAGTTCCTTCTACAACATCACCAACATGGATTCTTGCGAATAATTCTTCTGCAAGCTTTTCTTTTTCTGCAACAAGAAGCTGCTTTCTATCACCAATAATACGTCTTCTTCTTGGATTAAATTCTGTAATAACAAATGAGATTTCCTGTCCGTTGTACTTTGTAAGATCCTTCTCATAAGTATCAGATACAAGGCTTGCAGGGATGAAAATCTTAGCCTCGTCAATAACAACACTAAGTCCACCATTTAATACCTGTGCAACATTAGCTGTAAGAACTTCATGGTTCTCAAATGCTTCTTCCAAACGCTTGTTACCCTTTTCAGCAGCAAGTCTCTTGTATGAAAGAGCAACCTGACCTTCACCATCGTTTACCTTGATAACCATAGCATCAATCTTATCACCAACAGATACAACCTGTGTCAAGTCAACGTTTGATTCGTTGGTGTACTCACTACGATGAATAATTCCGTCTGATTTGTATCCGATGTCAACAGCAATCTCATCAGGCTTAACATTGATAACGGTACCTTCAACTACCTCTCCATTTCTTATTGTTTTAAATGATTCTTCTAACATTTGTTCAAAACTCATTTCTGACATATCTTTTGAACCTCCTCAATAATTTTGTTTGGGGTAGAAGCCCCTGCGGTAATACCTACGTTGCTAATGGATTGAAGTACCGACAAATCGAGATCCTCTTTTGTCTGTATATAGTAAGTATCTTCACATTCTTTTTTACATATTTCGAATAATTTCTGCGTATTGGAACTATGCTTCCCGCCAATCACAATCATGGCATCCACAGCATGTGCAATGGTCGCCGCTTCGCTCTGACGCTCCTCAGTCGCATTGCAGATAGTATTCAAAACAAGTATATCATACCCTTTTTTTCGGATAATTTCAACTAATTCTTGAAATTTATTGTAGTTAAATGTCGTTTGTGAAACAATACAGATTTTTTCATTTTTTAAGGATAAACCATCTAAATCATCTGCAGAAGAAATTACCGCATAACGATCTCCTGTCATCCAGCCGACGATTCCCTGTACTTCCGGGTGGCTGGCGCTTCCTACAATCAGCAGAAAATAGCCTTCCTGCGAGTATTTTGCAACATATTTATGGATTTTCTGTACAAATGGACAGGTTGCATCTACAATTGAAAAACCTGCATTTTCCAGGGATTCCATCACATTTCTTCCGACACCATGAGAGCGGATAATTACCGTACCAGGCGTAACCTGTGAAATATCCTGATCCTCTGCCAATACAATGACACCTTTTTCAGATAACTCATTCACCACTTCTTCATTGTGAATGATTGGACCATAGGTATAAATCGGCTTTTCATCTTTTTGTTCCACCTGCTCATAAACCATATCAACTGCTCGTTTTACACCGAAGCAAAATCCAGCACTTTTTGCCAACGTTACATTCATGCCATGCGCTCCTTTGCAAGTGTAATAATTGTATTTACTACTTCATCAATTGACATGTCGGAAGAATCTACGAGTACAGCATCTTCCGCTTGTTTTAACGGCGATATTTTCCTATGCATATCGCGATAATCACGATCTTCAATATCCTTCATAATTTCTTCCAAATCACATGCTACATTCTTTTCGCAAAGCTCTTTGTAACGTCTGTTTGCACGTGTTTTGACACTAGCTGTCAAATAAATTTTAAGTGGTGCCTGTGGCAAAACACAGGTTCCAATATCACGTCCATCCATGATGACATCTTCTTTTGCCGCCAACTGCTGTTGCAAAGAAACCAGTTTTTTCCGAACGCATCCATAAACACTTGTTACAGATGCCATATTTCCTACCTCTTCCCTACGAATTTCTTTTGAAACATCTTCTCCGCACAAAAGTACTCTTTGCTCTCCGCCCTCATAACGAAGTGCCACATCAATATCGTCACAAACAGCTGCAATAGCCTGCTCATTTTTTTCATCAATACCATGCTGCAAAATATAAAGTGCCATAGCACGATACATCGCACCGGTATCTACATAAATAAAGCCCATTTCCTTTGCCACTTTTTTAGCGATTGTACTTTTTCCAGCCCCTGCTGGTCCATCAATTGCAATATTCATACTCATAATTTTTCCACCTTTTATTTAATACTTATCCCAGCCAGATATCCTGTTGACCAGGCAATTTGTAAATTGTAACCACCCGTCATAGCATCTAGATCCAGCACTTCTCCTGCAAAAGAAAGTCCGTCTATTTTTTTGGATGCCATCGTTCCCGGATCAATATCTTTAACAGAGACACCACCCTGTGTAATGATGGCTTCTTTAAAGCCACGCGTTCCCGTAATCGTAAACGGAAAAGCTTTCAATAACCCGACGATTTTTTCTCGTTCTTCTCTTGTAATCTCATTTACCGGTTTTTCTGCACGAAGTTCACTTAACTCTATCATAATTGGTACCATCTTTGAAGGTAACAATTGTTGGAAAACAGTTTTTATTTGTTGATTTGGGCGTGCCGAAAATTCACGTAAAATACGTTCATGCAACTGCTCCTGTGACAAGGCTGGTTTTAAATCGATGACTGCATCAAACATATGAGGGAATCGTCCGCTTAATTTAGAACTAGCTGTAAGAACCAACGGTCCACTCACACCAAAGTGCGTAAAAAGCATTTCACCAAAAGCATCATAAATCACGCGATTATGATCCCGGATTTTTAAGGATACATTTTTTAAAGACAATCCCTGCATGCGTAAAATGTATTCTTCCTTTGTCGTCAAAGGAACCAACGCTGGTGTTGGTGGTATCATTTTATGCCCGCTCGCTTTCGCCATCGTATAACCGTCTCCTGTTGCACCGGTTGTCGGATAAGAAAGTCCTCCAGTTGCAACAATCACATGATCTGCTTTTACCGGTGTTCCATCCACAAGATTCACACCACAGACCTGATTCTTTTCGATCAAAAGACCTTTCACCTGTGTATGTAATTTTATAACCACTCCCTGTTTTTTCATTGCACGTTCTAACGTCCGAATCACATCAGAAGAATGATCCGATACCGGGAAGACGCGATTTCCACGTTCCACCTTGTAAGGCATTCCTTCGTTTTCAAAAAAATCCATAACGGCATCATTTGAAAATGTATAAAACGCACTATATAAAAACTTTGGATTATGTACCACCTGACGCATAATTTCATCAAGTGACGATGCATTTGTAAAATTACATCGTCCTTTGCCTGTAATATAGATTTTCTTACCAAGCTTTTCATTTTGTTCTAAAAGAGTGACATTATGGCCAATCATACCGGCTGCATATGCTGCCATCATACCGGCTGCACCACCACCAATTACAAGGACTTTACTCATCCCCATCTCCTATCTTTGCATATCGCATCTTGATGGAATCATCCACCTGATCAATTTCGTCATTTTCATATACCTGATATTCATCCCAGATATCTTCTAATGCCCCTAATGTTTCAGCTACAGAATCCTGTTTTTTCATACATAATGCAACAATCAACGCATTGATTACACTAAGCGGTGCAACAAGTGAATCTACAATCGATGCCATGTCGCTTCGTGCTATCAGATTACAGGAAGAATACAGATTCATTGGTGAATGCACACTATCTGTCAATGTAATGACTTTGGCACTACGATTATTCGCAAATTCCATTGCCTTTAACGTACGCATCGAATATCGAGGAAAACTAATGCCAACAATCACATCCGATGCTGTCATATGGATCATCTGTTCAAAAATCTCGCTGGAACTATTCGTCTGCAACAAAATCACGTTATCAAACATCAGATTCAAATAAAAAGCCAGAAAAGAAGCAAGTGGCGCACAACTGCGAATGCCTATAATATAAATACGTCTTGCACTGGCAATGGTATCAACCGCCTGTTCAAACACGCCCTCATCCATCGTCTCCATCGTTTCTCGAATTTTATCTGCATCCGAGGATAGTACAGAGCTAAGAACCGCATTTTTTTCAATTCTGCCATAGGTAACTTCCATACGTTGTACGGAGTTTAATTTATTACGTACCGTTTCTTCCAAAGCTTTTTGAAATTCCGGGTATCCTTTGTATCCCAAAAACATTGCAAAACGTACAACTGTTGACTCGCTGACACCTACTGTTTCTCCTAATTTAGCAGCTGTTAAAAATGCTGCTTTATCATAATTATCCGTAATATAATTTGTAAGAAGCTTTTGTCCTTTACTCATGGACTTATATAATTCGTTCATCTTTTTATTCAGATCATTTTTATTAGACATGGTATAACTTTCCTTTAAACATAAAAATCCATCGGCATGTCTCAACGCACACCGATGGATTTTATTATACTACTTTTCTTTTAAAAATTAAACCGGATAAGCACCATTTTTTGTATCAGCAACTGCTGGGTCTACCCCTGTCTGCTGTGCTTCACGATACTTAAAGAAATCTGTAGCAACCTTAGGGAAGAGTGCATAAGAAAGCACATCCTCATCCTGCTGTTTCCACTGTTTCATTTCTTCTTCGAATTTGGCAAGACCTGGCTCCAGTAAATCAGCTGGACGACAAGTAATTGCCTGATCCTTTTCATCGCCAAGAACCTTCTCTACAACTTCCGGATTAAACGGACGAACTGTCTGTCCATATTTACCAAGAAGCATATCCTTTGTTTCTTTTGTAGCAACTTTATAACGTTCTCCCATAAGAACATTAAATACAGCCTGTGTACCAACAATCTGTGATGATGGTGTAACAAGTGGTGGCTCGCCAAGATCTTTACGAACACGTGGCACCTCTGCAAGTACCTCTTCGTATTTGTCTTCTTTTCCCTGTTCCTTCAACTGAGAAATAAGGTTGGAAAGCATACCACCTGGAACCTGATAACGTAAGGTATTGATGTTAACACCAAGGACCTTTGGGTTCATCAATCCTGATGCAAGCGCTTCCTCTCTCATTGGACGGAAATAATCAGCAATTTCAGCCAATTGGTTCTGATCAAGACCTGTATCAAATGCAGTATTCTTAAATGTCTCAACCATAACTTCTGTTGCCGGCTGGCTTGTTCCAAGTGCAAATGGAGAGATTGCAGTATCAATAATATCGCATCCTGCTTCTACAGCCTTTAAATATGTCATAGAAGCTACACCAGAGGTATAGTGTGTATGAAGGTCGATTGGAAGAGCTGTTGCCTCTTTCAGTGTGCGAACAAGCTCATCTGCTTTCTGTGGTACCAGAAGTCCAGCCATATCTTTAATACACAAAGAATCGGCACCCATATCCTCAACACGTTTTGCCATTTCTTTCCAATACTCTAAGGTATATGCATCACCTAATGTATAAGAAAGTGCAACCTGCGCATGACCTTTTTCCTTCTTACAAGCATCTACAGCTGTCTGCAAGTTACGCACATCATTTAAACAGTCAAAAATACGAATGATATCAATACCATTAGCGATTGATTTCTGTACAAAATATTCAACGACATCATCTGGATAATGGCTATATCCTAAGATATTCTGTCCTCTGAACAACATCTGTAATTTGGTATTCTTGAATCCATCACGAAGTTTTCTAAGACGTTCCCATGGATCTTCTTTCAAAAAACGAAGGGAAGCATCAAATGTAGCACCACCCCAGCACTCTACTGCATGGTAACCAACTTTATCCATCTTCTCAACGATTGGTAACATCTGCTCTGTCGTCATTCTTGTAGCGATCAAAGACTGATGTGCATCTCTTAATATTGTCTCTGTAATTTTTACAGGTTTTTTAACTACTTCTGCCATGTCATCCTCCTTATATTATACACCGAAAATAGCCATGAATACACCAGCGGCAACTGCTGTACCAATAACTCCGGCAACGTTTGGTCCCATTGCATGCATCAACAGGAAGTTTGTAGGGTCTTCTTCTGCACCGACCTTCTGTGATACACGTGCTGCCATAGGCACCGCGGATACACCAGCAGAACCAATCAGTGGATTGATCTTGCCCTTTGTAAGGAAGCAAAGCAACTTACCAAAGAGTACACCGGCAGCGGTACCAACTGCAAACGCAACCAAACCTAAAATAACAATCTTGATTGTTGTAATATTTAAAAATGCTTCTGCACTTGTTGACGCACCAACAGAAGTTCCAAGCAAGATAACTACAATGTACATAAGAGCGTTTGACGCAGTCTCCGTCAGCTGACGAACCACGCCAGATTCGCGGAACAAGTTACCAAGCATAAGCATACCAACAAGTGGAGCTGTTGTCGGAAGCAACAGACATACAATGATGGTTACTACAATTGGGAATAATATTTTTTCCAACTTGGAAACCGGACGTAAATTCTCCATATGGATAGCACGTTCTTTTTTGGTTGTAAATAATTTCATAATTGGTGGCTGGATAATCGGTACAAGTGCCATGTATGAATATGCTGCCACCGCAATTGGTCCCATCAAACTACTCTGCCCCAGCTTTCCGGCAAGGAAAATGGAAGTCGGACCATCGGCTCCACCAATGATAGAAACAGCTGCAGCTGCCTGATCACTAAAGCCAAGCAGGATTGCCAACAGATATGCGGTAAAAATACCAAACTGTGCTGCCGCACCAAGCAAAAAGCTGACTGGATTGGCAATCAGCGGACCGAAGTCAGTCATGGCACCAACACCTAGGAAAATAAGCGATGGCAAAATTGACCATTCGTCCAAAGTATAAAAGTAATAAAGCAAACCACCCACACCGTTAGACGTTTCTTCCGGGCTTGCAATAATATCCGGATAAATATTAACAAGAAGCATACCAAAAGCGATTGGAACCAGAAGTAATGGTTCAAATCCCTTACGGATAGCAAGATACAAGAATACACACGCTACTGCGATCATGATAAAGTTCTTGTAGTCTAAGTTTGCAAACGCCGTCTGGGATAGAAGGTTAATTAACGTTTCTGTAACGTAACTCATGAATTGTTCCTCCTAATAAAATCTGTTGCCTGTTACTCATTCATAGTTGCAAGCAAATCTCCTGATTCAACAGCCTGTCCTTCAGCGACATCAATTGTTGCAACAACACCATCTTTTGGTGCTACAACAGGAGTTTCCATCTTCATAACTTCAAGAACTAAAACAGTATCTCCAGCCTTAACCTGTGTACCTGGAGTAGCTTCTAACTTAAACACTTTTCCAGCGGCTCCAGCTTCGATTTTGATGCTTCCAGCGCCAGATGTAGCCTTAGGTGCTGCTGCCTTAGGTGCAGGTGCTGCTGCGATTGGAGCTGCCCCTGTACTTCCCTTTTCTTCTACAGTAACGTCATAAACATTTCCATTTACAGTAATTGTATAATTTTTCATTTATAAATCCTCCTAAATTAATATCTTCTCTTAATAGAACGTACTACAAAGTCATCTGTAGAACTTCCTGTACTTGCAGCAATTGCCGCTGCAATAACTGCAATTAATTCCGTATCATCTGTTTCGTCTGTCGCAACCGGAGCTGCTACAACAGCTTTTGGTGCAGGTGTTTCTTCTTTTCCGGCAAATTTTGCCTGAATAACTGGAATAACCTTAAATGCACTAATAACAAGGGAAATCAAAATCAGAATAATAAATACGATTGAAATTGACATTACGGTATTCAATCCTGCTTTCGCCATTGTCTCGCCAAGAGAATATACCATCTCTACATTGATTGCTGTCGTTTCCAGACTATTTGCGTTGATTACATAAGTAAGTTTAACATCACGCTGGGTAAACGAAATAGTCTGAACTGCTGAAATTGTTTTACCTGCTTTTGTTACACTAAAATCTTTGTAGCCAACAAAATCTCCAATCTGTGGCTGGATATCTATCCACTGTTGCATCAGATCGGCATAAATCTCACCATCATCCTGAGATGCGTAGTAAGTGTAGTATTGTTCGCTCTCGTCTGCACTGAGTCCTTCCAGAACTCCAGCTGTCTGCTCACATGCACTTTGTAATTGAGTCTCAGAAAGACCATTTAAGTCTACCTCACTCTTACCGCAGGAGCATAACGCGAGCATACATACTAAAGTACTGACCATTAATATGATTTTCTTTTTCATATGCTCACCTTTCTATTTTGTTCCGTGTTTCTTATATGGGCCATCAACCCTTTTTGTAAATAACATTTCAAATCCGGCAATCAGATATTTTCTTGCATCTGCAGATTCAACAATACGATCTACATAGCCACGTCTTGCTGCATTTACAACACCACAATTTGCTGTTGCAAATTCTTCCGCTTTTGCTGCAATAACATCTGCAGAAGCATCTGCATACATGATTTTAGCAGCAAGATCTGCATCCATTGGAGCAACATTTGCATCAGCAAATGCATATACAAGATCAGCACCAAGCGATTTTGCATTCATTGTCACATATGCGCTGCCCATTGCTTGTCCACATAAGAATGAAATCTTTGGAACCGTAGCATTTGCAAACGCATAAACCATTTTACCAAGTGCCTTTGCCAAATGCTTCTCAGCACATACAGAAGCCTCATATCCTGTTGTATTGGTAAGAGAAAGTACCGGAATATCGAAAGCATCACAGAAAGACACAAAATCTGCTGCCTTCTCGCATCCATCAGCTGTAAGCTTTGTTCCAAGTGTTATAGTCTCATCATCAGCTGTCGTCTCTTCACGATTACCAACAACACCGACTGTAATACCATTTAATTTGATAAATCCTGTCATCATCTCTCTTGCAAAGCCAGCCTTTGTCTCAACAAAAAGATGATTATCAGAAATCTCCTCTGCAAAAAGAGTAAGGTTCTTTACCTTATCTGCAAGACCTTCTGATGCACGGTTTAAATCATCCATACATTCCTCAACGCAACCTTCTTCTACATTGCATCCCGGAAGAATTGTAACAAAACGACGGATTTCTTCCATCACCTGTGTCTCATCGCCAATAAAGTCAACATTTCCAGCCTCTGCATACTGGAATTCAGCGCTTGCTGTATCCAACTGGTCTGCGCGATTTCCTTCAATTGCGTCTGCAGAATTTACAAATAACTTTGCATTCTTTGTCATAAGTGTAAAATCACTTACAGATGTCAAAACACTAAGACCACCGCCACAAGAGCCAAACACGCCCATAATCTGTGGAATTACACCCGATGCTGCAACTGCCTTAGCATAAATAGCACCAATGCTTTCTAACGCATCTACAGACTCCTGTAATCTTACACCTGCACAATCCAGAAGACCAATGACAGGAGCTCCCATCTTCATTGCCATATCATAAACAGACATAATCTTCTTTGCATGCATCTCACCAATGGTACCGTTTAATACAGATGCATCCTGGCTAAATAAAAATACCAGATTGCCATCAATCAGACCATGTCCAATCACAACACCATCGGAAGGGGTCTGTTGCTGCTTCAGATCAAAATCTGTGCTTCTTGATGTTACCAGTGCGCCTAATTCAACAAAACTGTGCTCATCAAGCAATTCATTCATCCTCTGAATAGCAGGATTGTTTGTTACATTACTCATGCTACTTTTCCTCCATTTATATAAATTCAAAATTTTTCTACAATAATAATATCCTTTTACACACTCTTTTTCAATCCTTTTTTGTTAATAATTTCACTATTTTTTTGATTTTATTTATCCTTCTGATTTTTCAATAACACAATGCCCATTTTTTTAAAACTGCGCAAAAAAACCAAACCATATCACATGCCTTTTTTTCATCTTTTATGCATATATCATATGCTGCGATTGGTAATGCATCAATTCCCAGCTGTGCCGTTCCTATCCTGCGCTCCCCACATCCGGAGGCATCAACTTTTTTGGAATATGAAAATGTCACAGACAGGTTTTCCCAATCAGCTAAGAGAATTTTCTTTCGTTCACAAATCACATATGGTTGTTCTTTCCATATTTTTTTTAAATCGTAGGCATCGTTTTGTGCACGGGCGCATACTACTTTTTGCAATTGCGATGACATATCCGGTAACTGACGCAGCCTGTAATGTTCCATAATGTACTGATAAAGTAGATCACAATCCTGCCATTTGTAATTTTTATTATTGGGCCATCCACTTCCTAACAATGCAATTACAATTGTTTTTTCACCGGAAGCAAGTGATGTGACATAGCAATACCCAGCATCTGATGTAAAACCTGTTTTCCCGGAAAGGCAAGCTGCATTCTGCTGTAAATAGGCATTATGATTTGTGCATAAAAAACTTCGATTTCCCGAAATAAAGCCCCCATCTTCCTGCTGCTTTAAATCCGAAAATGTGTATTGGGGTGTTTGTGTAATCTCCAAAAAACGTGCTGCCATGGGTGATTGCCAGGTACAATATCGCATAATACGCGCCAAGTCCGTTGCTGTTGTTCCGTGTGTGTTGTCCCCCTCCGTGGCATCTAATCCATTCGGTGTCAAAAAGCACGTGTTGTCACACCCTATTTCTTTTGCCAATTCATTCATATGATCGCTAAATGCTGCAACACTTCCATCCACATGCTCTGCAATCGCAACTGCAACATCATTATGAGACTCTAGCATTAATGAGTGTAACAAATCTCCCATATAGTAATATTCCCCTTCTGTCACTCCAAGTTTTACGCGAGGCATAGAGGCAGCATAGGCAGAAATCTTAACCACATCGTTTTCTTGCGCATTTTCGAGTGCCAAAATACAGGTCATAATCTTTGTCGTACTTGCATTTGCACGTTTTGTATTCCCTTCTTTTTCATATAGTACACGTCCGGTATCACCGTCTAATACCACTGCCGAGAGTGCATGAATACTTTCTGGTGTAATTGTTTTTTCAGAAGCATTTGTACGAAGGGGAAATACTATAAGAATCATCACACAGGCAAGAAAAATAGACCCCATTTTTTTTATAAACTGCACATTTTTATCCTTCTTCACAGTTTTTAAAAAAATATGAGATCTTTGCAATGATTATGACAGGGATTATTTTATTCTCCCCCGACATCCAATTTAATTTCCGCTTCTGCCTGCTGTTTAAACTCTTCCACCAGATCCGGTGTAGGAGTTGGCAATTCTTCAATTGAAGATACGCCAAACGAACGTAAAAATTCTTCCGTTGTTCCAAAGAGCATTGGACGCCCCGGAGCATCCAAACGCCCAAGTTCCGTAACAAGCGAATATTCTACTAGTTTACTTACTGCATGGTCACATGATACACCACGAATTTTCTCGATTTCTGACTTTGTAATTGGCTGTTTATAAGCAATGATAGACAATGTTTCCAAAAGTACATCCGTCAGTACATGTTTTCGCGGCTGTTTTGCCATACGAATCAGGTATTCATAAAGTTCCGGTGTCGTACACATCTGATATGAACCATCCAATTCCATCAGCTGTATGCCACGTTCCTGCTCTTTCCAGGATTCTTTCATATGTTCTAATGTTTTTATTACATCTTTTGTTTCAACCTCTAATGCTTTTGCAATACGCGATGGTTCCACCGCCTCTCCAAAAGTAAACAATATCCCCTCTATGATGGATTCCATTTGCTTTTCATCCATAATCTATCTTATCTCCTTATGCTGCAATCTTTGATTCAATCCGTATGTCATCAAACGTATGCTCTTGCGAAATTAAAATTTTACCAGATTTCATCAATTCTAATATGGCAAGAAATGTTACAATGACTTCCATTTTTGAGCTCTGTTTCTCCAACAACTGACGAAAACTAAAATTCTTGTGTTGGGTAGCATATTCTGACAAACTCACCATTTTATCATCCAAAGAGACCTCTTCCTTGCGGATTTCCCCAAACTTAGAACGAATCGGATCAATTTTATCTTTTTGCCGCTTTAATACTGACTTAAAAATGTCATTCAACTGGTTCAGCGTCAAATCAGATACAAGTTCTTTGGTATCTACCGGTGGCTGGTATGCCAGTACTTCTTCTGGCACCGTTGGCTCCTTGTAAAATATATGGGATGCATCCACCTGACGATCTTTTAACTCAAATGCCATACATTTATATAATTTATATTCCAATAACTGCTGTACTAATTCTGCACGTGGATCTTCTTCTTCCTCTTCATCCGTAGGATCCGCAGGAAGAAGCATTTTAGACTTGATATCCAAAAGTGTTGCAGCCATAACCATAAATTCACTTACAATATTCAAATCCTGTTTTTGCATCTGCCTGATATATTCCATATATTGATTTGTAATCTCCACAATCGGAATATCATAAATACTGACTTTATTTTTGTCTAACAGGTGTAAAAGCAAATCCAGCGGACCTTCAAACACCTGCAATTTAAATTCTAATTCCATGTTCTTACCTCATCGCAAAATCCATTCTATTATATCGGGTTTTATAAGGAATTTCAAGTTTTTGGCATAGACCAACGTTCTTTTTATATACTATGTAATAATATTATTTTTGAGGTGCTTTGATGAATACCCAAAAGCGCTCTTTCTTTGCATTCTTATTCGCTCTATGCATATCCATTACCTTTTTCTTTTCCCTACCGCCTCTTCCTACTTTTGCCGAAGAGAACTGTGACATGGATACGGATGTTCTTTCTCTGAGTTGTCCCAGTGCCATTTTAATGGAAGCCACTACCGGTGGTGTTTTATATGAAAAAGCTTCTGATGCTCCACTTCCTATGGCAAGCGTCACAAAGGTTATGACTATGCTTCTAATATTTGAAGCCATTGATGAGGGACAAATATCTCTTTCCACCGATGTCACTGTCTCCGAACACGCAGCTTCCATGGGTGGATCACAGGTTTTTTTAGAAGCAGGTGAAGTACAGCCGGTAGAAACTTTACTGAAATGTATCAGTATTGCCAGTGCAAATGATGCATCTCTTGCTATGGCAGAAGCCATCGCCGGTTCTGAAGAAGCATTTGTTTCACAAATGAACAAGAAAGCTGCATCTCTTGGTATGACAAACACACATTTCATAAACTGTTGTGGGCTTGATGCTTCCGAACATTATTCCTGTGCCAAAGATCTTGCTATCCTAAGCAGGGAACTCATACTTCGCTTCCCGGCAATTTATGATTATTGTCAAACTTGGCAGGAAGACATTGTGCACACAACGGCACGCGGCCAGACACCCTTTACCTTAACAAACACCAACAAATTACTCAAATCATATCCCTATGCAACCGGTCTAAAAACCGGTTCTACAAGTGCTGCCAAATTTTGTCTTTCTGCCACTGCTCAAAAAGACAACATGACACTCATTGCTATCATCATGGCCTCTCCCACTTCCAAAGACCGTGTAAAAGATGCACAAACTTTATTTACCTACGGTTTTGCTAATGCCGCGCTCTATCACGACAAAACAACAGATCAATCTTTTTTGGTCAATGTAAAGAAAGGAACAAAAGAACAGATTTTAGCAATTGCAAAACAGGATTTTTCTTATTTAGATCAAAGCAAACAGGATCTTGGCAAAATAAAAAGCCAAAAAAATCTGCCGACAGTGCTTTTTGCGCCTATCAAAAAAGGTGATACCATCGGCAGTATCGATTATTACTTAAAAGATACAAAAATTGGCTCTGTTCCGGTCGTGGCAACCGAGAACGTTGCATCCGCCGGTTATAAAGATACTTTGAAACAAATGTTTTATTCTTACTGTCTTTTTTCTAAAAGTGATGGCAAATAGATGGTTCCCCAGTTTCCATCGGAGGAAAATCTTTTCGCTCGTTCATATAAGCGCAATTTTACATCCACTGGCGAAAGCCACGGTTCCTGTTGTAAAAGTAATGCAATTGCCCCTGTTACTACAGGAACTGACATGGATGTTCCCGTTTTTTGACTATACCAATCCTGATTACTGCAACTTATAATATTACTTCCAGGGGCATAGATTTCTGGTTTTTTCACGCATTCTTCTGTAGGTCCCCGTCCACTATAGTCACTTGGCGTACAACCGTTATAGCGGTAGTCGACACTTCCTACCGTAATCACTTTTGGCTGTGTACCAGGAATAGTAACACTTCCTCTATTCGGTCCGTTATTTCCCGCAGCACACACGATAACGATTCCGTGATCCCAAGCCATTTCTACCGCATCTAGTAATGCCGCTTGTAATTCGTGTTCTACTCTGCTAATCAAGCCAATGGATATGTTTAATATGCGAATATAATATTTCTTTTGCATTTTGATACACCAGTAAATTGCTTTCACAAAATCCTCTATCCGGCCATCTCCTTGATGATTCAGCACTTTTCCAATTACAAGATTGGTATGCGCAGCAATTCCGCGATATTTTCCCTTTGAACGCATACCATTTCCTGAGCTAATGCCCGCTATATGGGTTCCATGTCCATAATCATCATATAAACTCATACGTCCATCTACAAAATCCTGAAACGAAACAATACGCTGCCCGAAATCCGGATGGGATGCAATACCACTATCCAAAACACATACTCCAATTTTGGGTTGGTCATCCCGAATCACATCCATTCTCTCTTCAAAGCCAATCCAACGCCTTACTTGATTCATCTGTATTTCTTCACTTTTTTTCAGTATATGAAAAAAGACCTCCATCGGTTCAAAAACCGACAGAGGTCTCTTATTTCACTATGTTATTATTTTACATCTTTGATAGAGAAACTGATACGTCCCATCTTATCCTTGCCAAGGCATACAACCTTAACAACATCACCAAGTGTAAGAACATCCTCTACATGCTCAATTCTTTCTTTTGAAATCTTAGAAATATGAACCATGCCTTCTTTACCAGGTGCGAATTCAACGAATGCACCAAATTCTTTAATGCTTACAACTTTACCAGTAAAAATCTGTCCCTGCTCAAAATCTGTTGTAATAATCTTAATCATTTCAACAGCTTCGTCCATCTTTTCCTGGTCTGTTCCGCAAACAGATACATTTCCTTCATCTGTGATGTCAATCTTAACGCCTGTACGCTCAATGATTTCATTGATTGTCTTTCCACGCTGACCAACAACATCACCAATCTTTGCAGGATCAATCTGAATCTGAATGATCTTTGGCGCATATTTTCCTACACTTTCTCTTGGCTCCGTAATAGCTTTTGACATACATTCATCCATGATGAAGAATCTTGCTTCTCTCGTTCTACGGATTGCTTCTTCTACGATCGGGCGTGTCAAACCATGAATCTTGATATCCATCTGAATTGCAGTAATACCATCTTTTGTACCGGTAACCTTAAAGTCCATATCACCAAAGAAGTCTTCCAATCCCTGAATATCTGTAAGTACAATATAATCATCATCGGTATCGCCAGTAACCAATCCACATGAGATACCTGCAACCATTTTCTTAATTGGAACACCTGCAGCCATAAGTGCCATACAAGATGCACATGTAGATGCCATCGATGTAGATCCATTAGACTCAAATGTCTCAGATACGGCGCGGATTGCATATGGGAATTCCTCTGTAGAAGGAAGTACCGGAATCAATGCACGCTCTGCCAATGCTCCATGTCCAATTTCACGACGTCCTGGTCCACGTGAAGGCTTTGTTTCTCCAACAGAGTATGATGGGAAGTTGTAATGATGCATGTAACGTTTTACTGTTACATTCTCATCCAGACCATCTACCTTTTGTACTTCAGAAAGTGGTGCTAATGTAACAACATCACAAATCTGTGTTTGTCCACGTGTAAACATAGCAGAACCATGAACTCTAGGAATCAAGTCAACTTCTGCAGCAAGTGGACGAATCTGATCAATACGTCTTCCGTCCGGACGCTTATGATCCTTTAAAATCATCTTACGAACGGTCTTTTTCTGATACTGATAAACCGCTTCGCCTAAAACTTCTAACCACTCTTCACGATCTGCAAATGCTTCCTCGAATTTCTCAGTCACCTGACGAATATTCTCTTCACGCACCTGCTTCTGATCGGTAAAGACTGCTTCTTCCATTTCTTCTGGTGTTACAATCTGACGCATTTCTGCATACATTTCTTCTGGAATTGCACAACTTGTATAAGCATGTTTTGGCTTACCAACTTCTGCAACCATCTGATTGATGAATGCAATAATGGTCTGGTTGACATCATGAGCCATATAGATAGCTTCAATCATCTTATCTTCTGGGATTTCATTTGCTCCCGCTTCAATCATAATTACTTTCTGTGATGTTGATGCCACTGTAAGCTTCAAGTCACCATTGTCCCACTGTACCTGTGAAGGATTGATAATAAACTCTCCATCTACCATACCAACCTGTGTCATAGCACAAGGTCCATCAAATGGGATATCTGAAATACAAGTAGAAATTGCTGCACCAAGCATGGCAACAAGTTCTGGACGAGCTTCCGGATCCACACTCATAACCATGTTATTTAATGTAACATCATTACGATAATCCTTTGGGAAAAGTGGACGCATCGGACGATCGATAACACGCGCTGTAAGAACAGAGTTCTCAGATGCCTTTCCTTCTCTCTTATTAAATCCACCTGGGATTTTTCCTACAGAATATAACTTTTCTTCAAATTCCACACTCAGTGGGAAGAAATCAATACCTTCTCTTGGCTTTTCTGATGCTGTTGCTGTAGAAAGTACAGTTGTTTCGCCATACTGAATAAATGCTGCACCATTTGCCTGTGCTGCCACACGACCTACGTCAACACGCAAAGTTCTGCCGGCCAGTTCCATTGTAAATGTCTTTGTCATTTCATATCTCCTTATTCTTTTATTGTTAAGACAGGAACCCGAAACTACTGATAAAGCTCTATTGACACAGGGACTTATCAGTGGTCTCGGATACTTCAGCTGTCATTTAACCAAACATTATCTTGGGTTTCTTATTCGAAAAATTGGGCGGAATAGCAAACTACCCCGCCCATACAAGCAAAATTATTTTCTTAAGCCTAAACGCTCAATCAAAGAACGATATCTTTCAATATCCACATCCTTAAGATATGCTAAAAGATTACGTCTCTTACCAATCATCTTAAGCATACCACGTCTTGAGTGGTGATCCTTAGGATTCTCTTTCAGATGCTCAGTTAATTCCTGAATTCTTGCTGTAAGAACTGCTACCTGAACTTCTGGTGAACCTGTATCACCAGGTGTTCTAGCGTATTCTTCCATAATTGCTGTTTTCTTTTCTTTTGAAATCATTTTTCTACCTCCTAAAATATCATACGCCTGTACTCAGCATAAGGTCGGAGTTTCCAAATACCGAATACGGGTAAAATCATACTTGCATATTGTACCATAGGGTACTAACCTTGTAAAGATATTTATTTTATAACTTTTAATCGTTGATTAATCTTGTACAGCAGATTGGAGATCTGTTAAATGCGCTGGAAATAATAATACCGGTGCGCTCTGTACTTGCATGTACAATCTGACCTCCGCCAATATAAATAGCCACATGGCTGATACTCTTTCCGCTTCCATAGAACAACAAATCACCCGGCTTTAACTCAGATGTACTGATGCGGGTACCGCAATTTGCCTGTGCTCTGGAAGAATGCGGCAAACCATAGCCATATTTTGCATACACAGATAATACAAAACCGGAACAATCTGCACCTCTGGTCAGGCTCGTTCCACCCCAGACATATGGATTACCCACAAACTGTGTCGCATAATTTACAAGATCTACACGCACATCTGACACGCCTTCACCATATCTTGCTTCTGACATGGTCATAGCGTCTGCAAGTGTCGTTGCGCAAGTGACAAATTCACCGCTGACATAGCCATATTCACCATCAATATTAACCTGAACCCAACCATCTGTCTCTGATACGATTTCAAGCTCTTCTCCCTGTGGCATCGTAGCTAAGATTTCTGATGTTGTGTTTGGCTCCAAACGGACACGTAAAGAATCTGTATTCACTGTAGCTGTATAACGTGCCACTTCGTTTGCTTTTGTAATAGCAGCATCTCCCGTTAATAAATATTCTGATAATACATATCCTTCTACTTCTCCAGAAGTAATATGTGTCCAATCACCTTCTACACCAAGTATTTCACATCCTGCGTTCTCCGGCAGCTTGCCAACCATAGAAGCATCTGTAGAAGCTGCTTCTCGGATATTAATGTTGCCTTCTACATTTGCAAGTCCTAAATTTGTATAACCAAAGGTATCTAATTGTGTTGCACCTGTTATCGCAACCTCTGCGCCTGTTACCTGTGGCGTCTCTGCCACCTCATCCACATTCACAACTGCAGATGACACGATTCCTGCTGTCAATCCTTTCATCTTACTGCTATCTGTACGATAACAAAACGTAAATACCATACATCCGATACATGCAACAGAAACAGCACTAATCAATCGTTTTTTCACAATAACCTCCTACCTTAAAACCCAATACACTCTGCGAAATAAATAACATTGAAATGTTTTTTACATTAAGAAAAGACAGTAGCATTTCTACTGTCTTTTTCGAATTATAGCAAAATATATTTCACCTGTCAATATTTTTGTAACATTTATGTAACATATGCTTATAACATTTATATAACATGTTAACAATTAAAATAATGTAAAGCAGCCTGTTTATCACTTGCAATCTGTTGAAACAATGCATCTACATTTTCGAATTTTATTTCATCACGCAAATGTTTCAAAAAAACAACACGAACTTCTTTTTCATATACATCCTGATTGAAATCCAAAATATGTGTTTCTATGCCCATCCGATTCTCCCCCGTAACAGTAGGTTTCACCCCTACATTTGTGACGCCGTGATACACATGATGATCGATTTCAATTCTTGTTACATAAACCCCATTCTTTGGTAACAATTTATCTTCCGGTGGAATCAAATTGATGGTTGGCATGCCCATTTTACTTCCCAGATGAAAACCATGCACAACCTTTCCCCAGACAAAGTATTCATAACCAAGTAATTCATTTCCTTTTTCTATATGGCCAGCAGCAATTTCTTCACGTACATAAGTACTGCTGATGTCTCTATGATCCTGCTGTAATTTTTCTAACACTTCCAAGGTAAAGCCATATGTCTTTGCCAGTTCCTGCAGCATAATAACATTTCCTCTGCCCATACGGCCAAAGGAAAAGTCAGTTCCACAAACCATATAGCGCATATGATAGTTTTCTACGAGCAAACGAATAAATTCTTCCGGTTCCAAACACATGATTTCATCTGCAAAAGGACATTGTGCAAGATACTCCATTTCCTCCGCTTCAAAAATATGCTCTCTCTCGGCATTCGTAATCAAAAGCTTTGTCATATCCTTTTCTAAACGAATGCGAGGTGAAACATCAAAGGTAAGCACACAGGATGCCAGACCTTCTTTTTTTTGTTCGCGCAATTTCTGTGTCAAAAGTTCATGTCCTTTATGAATACCATCAAACTTTCCTACGGTTACTGCTGTATTTTCTTCAATTGTTTCATGAACAAGAGATTTTAAGATTTTCATTCCTTCTCCCAAAACATCTTTTGCAAAACAAATTGATGCCCTTTCACATAATATATTCCCACAAATTGGCCGTTTGATAAATACATACGCACCTGTTCTCCCTCCAAAACCACCATTTGTTCCTCTGTCCTCTGCGTAACTTCTATTGCATTTCCATTGGTCAGCTTTTTGTCTGCCTCTGCCTTGGCTACAATCTTTGGATAAGTAGAAAATACTTCATCAATTGGTAAGATCAAATCCTCAATCGTACCATCTTTTACTGCACATTCTATATCCGAAAGTTTTACGCTATTTTCCAGAGAAAAGGAAGATACTTTCGTACGCACTAGTTTTTCCATGCAGGCACCACACCCTAATGCTTTTCCGATATCGTCACAAAGTGTCCGGATATAAGTCCCTTTTGAACAATGTATGGTCATCGTCACCAATGGAAACTCGATTTTTTCAACGATAATCTCATATATCTTAACCGGACGTGCCTTGCGCTCTACCTCAATACCTTTTCTTGCCAGATCACATAATTTTTTCCCATTTACTTTCAATGCCGAATACATCGGCGGCACTTGTTGAATTTCTCCAACAAATCGGGATATCGTCTGTTGCACAACTTCTTCTGTCAGATGTACTTCATGTTCTTCTAAAACAGTCCCTGTCATATCCTGTGTATCAGTCACAATGCCTAAATGCATGATTGCCTGATATGTTTTATCTTTATCTGTCATAAGATCACATACTTTTGTTGCCTTACCAATGCATACCGGAAGTACTCCCGTTGCATCCGGATCCAATGTTCCCGTATGTCCTATCTTTTTTACATGAAGGATGCCGCGCATCTTCGCAACAACATCAAACGAAGTAAACCCGGCTTCCTTGTAAACATTTATAATTCCACTTTTCATAAAATTCCTATTGTATTAACTGCTCTTTTACATTAGATACAATTCCATCGATCAATGCCCACGGATCATCACCTTCTACCGTAAATCCAGCTGCTTTTTTGTGTCCACCACCATGGTATTTGACAGCTAATTTTGACAAATCCACTGCATCGGATTTACAACGGGTGCTCACCTTGTAACTGCCCGGCTCTAACCCATACAAAAAGATTGCAACATCCGCTTCTTTCGTAATACGCAGCTGGCTGACAATTCCGTCCAGATGCTTTGGCAACACTCCAAATTGCTGCATCTCTTCCTGGGAAATCACGGATGCAATGCATCCAGTGCCTTCATAAAGGCGACTATTTAATAAAGCTTGTCCCATCACCTTATTCTGCGCATATGTTTTTTCGTAAAAGGTCTTATCTACAATGGATGGATAATCTATCCCAAGATCCATCAAACGCCCTGCAATCTGCATTGTATGACTTGATGTACAACCATATTGAAACACACCGGTATCATGAATCAAACCGGTATAAATACATTCTGCAATCTCTTTTGTCACCTTATCCGGATCCATCGTATCATAAACAAGTTCACTTGCAGAAGATGCATCCGCAACAATTTTATTTTTTTGTGCAAATGCCTGATTACTTACATGATGATCAATGCAAATCGTCTTTTCTGCTGTATGGAAAAATTTGGTTGCATCTCCCAAACGATTCGCATCTCCGCAGTCTAGAACAATACACAGTTCAAAAACATCATCACAGGAAGTCGCATCACAGATACAATCTGCCCCCTGTAAAAAATAAAAAATGGTCGGAATCGGTTCCAAAAACACACGCACATCTACCGTTGGATAATACGTGCGGATATAATTATACGTTGCAAGGCAGGATCCGACACAATCTCCATCCGGTCGGATATGTCCTGCGATTGCAACACTTTTTACATTTTGCAATTCTTGATCTAATTGCATAAGGAGCCTCCTTAGTTGTTCTGGTTTAAATCATCAATCATTTTTGACATACGCACACCATATTCAATAGACTGATCCAGAATAAACTGAATTTCCGGTGTGTTACGCAAATTGATGTTGGATGCTAGCAGCTTACGAATATACCCTGCAGAACTTTTCAACCCTTCCATGGTATCTGCCTGCGCTTTCTCATCCCCCAGAACACTGATATACGCCTTTGCCGTCTTTAAATCCGGCGCAACTTCTACAGCAACAACGCTGCAAAGAGAACTGACGCGAGGATCCTTGATCTCACCGCGAATGATATTACTCAGTTCGCGGTGTACCTCTTCGTTAATTCTCGTATTCTTAATACTTCTTTTTTTCATATTCTACCTCGGTACTTCTACCATAATATATGCTTCAATCACATCATCTTCAACGATATCATTAAATCCATCTACTACAAGACCACATTCGAATCCTGCCTTAACTTCCTTAACATCGTCCTTGAAACGCTTCAGTGATGCCAAGTCGCCTTCAAAGATCTGTTCTCCTTCACGGCTTACACGCACCTTGCATCCACGTTGGAAATAACCATCAAGCACATAAGAACCTGCAATATTACCTACATCAGAAGCCTTGAAGATCTGACGTACCTGTGCATGACCAATCACTTTTTCTTCGTAAACCGGATCAAGCATTCCCTTCATTGCTGCTTCTACGTCTTCAATCGCACTATAGATAACCTTGTAAAGTCTTACATCAACGCCTTCTCTATCTGCTGTTGCCTTAGCCATAGCATCCGGTCTGACATTAAATCCAATGATAATCGCATTTGATGCAGATGCTAAGATTACATCACTTTCATTGATGGCACCTACACCACCATGGATGATCTTAACCACAACTTCATCATTAGAAAGTTTTACAAGTGACTGTTTTACAGCTTCTACAGAGCCCTGTACATCAGCCTTTACAATGATATTCAATTCTTTGACATTACCGGACTGAATCTGTGAGAACAAGTCATCCAGAGACATTCTTGTCTTTGTATCTTCAATCAGCTTATTCTTGCCTTCTGAAATAAATGTCTCAGCAAAGTTTCTTGCTTCCTTCTCAGAATCCATAGAAACGAAGATTTCTCCAGCATTTGGTACATCACTAAGTCCTAAAATTTCAACCGGTGTAGATGGTGTTGCCACTTTGACTCTACGACCATTTTCATCAATCATAGCACGCACTCTACCATAAGAGCTTCCTGCTGCGATTGGATCACCAACATGCAACGTTCCTTTTTGTACCAGAACGGTTGCAACTGCTCCACGTCCCTTGTCAAGCTGTGCTTCAATAACAAGACCTCTTGCGTTACGCTTTGGATTTGCCTTTAATTCCAATACTTCTGCTGTCAAAAGAATCATTTCCAGCAATTCATCAATACCTTCGTGTGTATGCGCTGATACAGGGACAAAAATGGTACTTCCGCCCCAGTCTTCTGGAATCAATTCATATTCTGATAACTCCTGCTTTACACGATCGACATTTGCATTTGTTTTATCAATCTTGTTGATGGCAACAATAATTTCAATACCTGCTGCTTTTGCATGGTTGATCGCTTCCACTGTCTGTGGCATAACACCATCATCTGCAGCTACTACAAGAATTGCAATATCTGTTGAGTTTGCACCACGCATACGCATAGCCGTAAACGCCTCATGTCCAGGGGTATCTAGGAATGTAATCTTCTGACCATTTATAGATACCATATATGCACCGATATGCTGTGTAATACCGCCTGCTTCGCGATCTGTCACCTTTGTATCACGAATTGCATCCAACAGTGATGTCTTACCATGATCAACATGACCCATGACACAGACAACTGGTGGACGTGCAACCATATCGTCTGCTGCTTCCTCATCCTCGCGCAACAATTCTTCAATAACATCCACCTTTACTTCTGGTTCACAGATACAGTTGAATTCCAGTGCAATCTCTTCTGCCTGCTCGTAGTCAACATCCTGGTTTACCGTTACCATGACACCCTTCATGAATAATTTCTTCACAATGACAGATGCCTGCACCTTCATTTTATCTGCCAGTTCCTTAATGGTAATATGTTCTGGCAATGTCAGTGTACGAATCTCATTTGGATCCTTTTCCACCGGTTTCTGCTGTGGTGCCTTATTTTTCTTCTTACCGCCATTTTTTTCTAAGTTAACATAACGTTCCTGTTTCTTAGAACCCAACTGATCGTAATCATGCTTTTTCTTGTTATTGCGATTGTTATCGCGATCTCTGCTTTCTTTTTGACGCATATCTGTAGCTGGTGCTGCCGGTGCTGCATTATTTCTACGATTATCACCAAAAGAACCATTTCCATTGTTTGGACGATTACCGCCATTTGGACGTTCTGTACGATTGTTATTGTAATTATTATTTCTGTTACCGTCGTTATTACGTGGGCGACGATTCTCTCCATTATTCACACGGCTGCTTGGACGGTCACTTCCTGACATTTCACGTGGACGAATTGGACGATTTTGATTCTGGTTATTTCGATTATTGTTTCCGCCTTCACGTCTTTCCTGGCGTTCCTGACGTTCCTGGCGTTCTTTTCGTTCCAGTCTCTCCTGGCGTTCTTTTTCCTCCTGCACACGATGTGAAGGTCTTACGGTACGTTCACTTTCCGGACGAACGGTAATTCTTCCCTGTGTCGGGCGTGCTGCGCCAGAACGATCGCTGCGGTTATTGTTTGATCTTTCTCCGTTTGAACGCTCTCCATCGTTTCTTCTTCTTGGACGTTCTCCATCACGACGCTGTCTTGGCTGCTGTTTGCTATACTGTGCATTAAAGACAGCAGAAATGCTTGATTTCTTCTTAGGACGGGCCCCGTCTTCCTTTTTCTCAGAATTCACATTCTCTGTCTTTGGTGCGTCCTTCTTTTCCGTTTCTTTTTTTATGTCTTTGTCAACTTCTTTTGAAGGTGCTGTTTCTGCGTTTGCTGTTGATTTCTTAAACTTATTTTCAACAATTGCGATTGCATCATCTTCAATACTGTTTTGACTTTTTACTTCTATTCCTTTTGCAGCAAGTGCAGCGACTACTTCTTTTGTTTCTACACCTAACTGCTTTGCTAATTCATAAACTCTCACTTTTGCCATGCTATATCCTCCATTATTCAGTTGTTATACCAATGTGATTTTCTTTTTTACGGCATTTGCCAGATTTTCATCTGTTATCGCTACGGATGCGCGGAATTCTTTACCAATCGCATGCCCTAGTGCATCTTTTTCACCGTAAAAAACAATGTCGCACTCATAAAATTCACACATGTTTGTAAAACTCTTTTTGGTATTAAAAGATGCATCTTCTGCAACAAGCACAAGCCATGCTTTCCCTTCTTTTACAGCTTTTTCCACGGAAAACTCTCCGCTGACAACCTTGCCCGCTTTCGCAGCCATGCCAAGCATCGCTAACGCTTTATCCTGCATCTACATCATCTCCTGTTCCAATTGTTTTACGATATCTTCTGGTATCTTGCACTTCAATGAACGTTCCAAGCCTTTGTTTTTCATTGCCTGACGAAAACACGCTACATCTTTACAAATATATGCGCCTCTGCCATTGGCTCTGCCTGTGGTATCAACAAGAAATGTATCTTCCGGTGTTTTTACAACACGGATGAGTTGTTTTTTATCTTTCATCTCATTGCATCCTACACATTTACGCTGTGGAATCTTTTTTTCATTCATCTTATTCTTCACTTTCTGATGCTTCTTCCTCTACATATGTTTCATCATCATCATATGCTTCCTCTGACGTTTCATATTCATCATCATAATATTCATCGTCATCGTAATATTCATCATCATAATCGTTTTCATAATCCAGGAAATCGCCTGCTTCTCTTGCCTGTGTTTCGCTCTTGATATCGATTTTAAATCCTGTCAAACGAGCAGCAAGTCTTGCATTCTGACCTTCCTTACCGATTGCAAGTGACAACTGATAATCCGGAACTACAACTTTTGCTGTTTTCTCATCAGCATCTGCAATGACGGAAATAACTTTTGCCGGACTAAGTGCATGTTCAATCAACATTGCCGGATTTTCGTTCCACTCAATAATATCAATCTTTTCTCCACGGAGTTCGTCCACAATGGCATTGACACGACTACCATTCATACCAACACATGCTCCAACTGGATCTACATTTTCATCCTGAGACCAAACTGCCATCTTTGTTCTGCTTCCTGCTTCACGTGCAATGGATTTGATCTCAACAACACCTTCTCGAACCTCTGCCACTTCTTCCTCAAACAGACGTTTTACAAGTTCCGGATGTGTTCTTGAAACAAGCACCTTTGGTCCTCTGGCATTATCTTTAACCTCTAAAATAAGAACTTTGATACGTTCTGTTGGTTCGAAATGTTCGCCTCTGACCTGTTCATTCTCTGCAAGAAAAGCATCTGTCTTTCCTAAATTAACGCTGATGTTCTTTCCGATGTAGCGCTGTACAATACCTGTTACAACCGTTTTTTCCATCTTATAGTATTCATCAAAGACCATCTTTCTCTCTTCTTCACGAATCTTCTGTAAAATGGTATTCTTTGCACTCTGCGCAGCAATACGTCCAAAACTTGTAGACTTAATCTCAACATTTACAATATCACCAAGGTCATAAGCCCCATCCATTGCCTGTGCATCTTCCAGGCTAATTTGTTCTACCGGATCTTCCACATCTTCCACAACTGTCTTTGCAGCCAGAACATGATATTCGCAAGTTTCCGGATTGATTGTTACGGTAATATTGTCATTTTTGCCAAAATGGTTCTTGCAGGCAACCTGAAGCGAATTCTCAATTGCTTCTAATAAAACATCCTTACTGATATTTTTTTCTGCCTCCAACACATTTAACGCTTCTAACAATTCATTGTTTTTCATCCTTGTTCATCCTCCTAAAAATCTTGTTATAGTACGCTAAAAATCAAATGCCAGACGAATCAATGCAATATCTGACTTATTAAATGTAATTTCTTCTTCCTCAGATTGGATCGTTACTGTAGCATCATCGTATGCCTTTAAAATACCATAAAACTCTTTTGATCCATCCATCGCCTTGTATGTTCGGATTTCTACTTCTTCTCCCATACTGCGCTCGTAATCTCTTGGTTTCTTGAGCGGTCTGCCCAAGCCCGGTGAACTCACCTCAAAGGTATAGGCACCATCTACATAATCCAATTCATCCAACAGGACATTCATCTCCCTGCTGACAGCAACACAATCATCAATTGTGATACCTCCCGGTTTATCAATGTATGCCCGAAGGAAATAATCCTGCCCCTCTTTGACATATTCCACGTCTACTAGTTCAAAGCCCTTTGCATCAAGAATCGGAACAATCAATTCTTCCGTTTTCTTTTCATACTGCTCTCGCTGTGACATGTATCCACCACCTTTCTTTCTTTAAAAAATTGAGAGTGGACAAATGTCCACTCTCAATCTAGTAACATATCAACTTGCAACAGTTCGTAGGGGAATCGAACCCCTGATTCCGCCGTGAGAGGGCGGCGTCTTAAC
>URCQ01000022.1 GCA_900546435.1 uncultured Pseudobutyrivibrio sp.
ACGTAGAACGATGGAACAGACAATGATGCAAATCATAGGACATATTCATACCGATTTTCCAACGAAGTTCGGTCTGCCGAGACAGAGCGGACTTGTTGAAGAATTGGTGGGATGTATTGTGTTAGAACCGGAGTTCCGTCGTGCAGAAGCCTTCCGCGGCATTGAGGAATTTTCTTATCTGTGGCTTTTGTGGCAGTTTTCACTGAGCAAAAAAGAAACGTGGTCGGCAACTGTAAAACCACCGCGTCTGGGTGGAAAAAAACGAATGGGTGTTTTTGCAACGAGATCGCCATACCGGCCGAATCCAATTGGATTGTCCTGCGTGAAATTGCTTCACGTGGATTATGAGAGCAAAAATGCGCCGCTTCTTTATGTTGCGGGTGTGGATATGGTAGATGGGACACCTATTTATGATATAAAGCCATATCTTGCATATGCGGATGCGCATGCAGATGCAAAAGGAGGATTTGCAGACACGGTATTTTCACACGAGTTGCACGTAGAATTTCCAGAAGTGTTGCTGCAAAAATTGCCATTAGAAAAGCAAAAGGCAGCAATCGCTTTTTTAAAGCAGGATCCAAGACCACCATATCACAATCATGCAAAGCAGGTTTATAAGATTGCCTTTGACCGTTGGGATATTCATTTTACAGTAGAAGGGCTGGTGGCACATGTGTGTGATGTTGTGCTTTTAAACACACATGATCATCGACCATAGTTTTACATTATATAAAGAGAAAGGCGCAAAACATGTAAGTTTGCGGGGAATAGAGATGATGAAAGAGAAATGGAACAAAAGCCATCCAAAGGCGGAACAAAAAGTGGAGCGTGCCGTTTTAGGGATGCTTTTTTCTTTGGCATGGCCAACCATTTTAGAAAGTTTACTGGAAACCATTTTGCAATATGTGGATACGGCAATGGTTGGACGCCTGGGAGCGCAGGCGACGGCGACCGTTTCTTTGACGGCAACGTATACCTGGCTGATTCAAAGTGTGATCACAGCAGTGGGAATTGGCTTCTTATCCTATATTGCAATAGCTGTAGGAGAGAAAAATCAGAAAAAAATTCAGAGCGCATCGCGTCTGGCAATATGGTTTGCGGTGATTGTCGGCATGGTTCTTATGGGAATTACGATGTGGATGGCACCGCGTATGCCTGTGTGGATGGGGGCAGACCCAGCCATTCATGCGGATGCATCACGCTATTTCATTTTCATCAATTTGCCAATGATATTTCGTGCGGCAACCATTATTTTTGGCTCCGCCATTCGGGCAACCGGTGACACGAAGACACCAATGGTCGTCAATGTCTGGGTAAATGCTGCAAATATTGTATTAAATTATATTTTTATATATACCTTAGGATATGGCGCAGTAGGTGCCGGTATGGCAACCATGATTTCGTATACAATTGGCGGCATTTGCATGACCGTTGTTTTCCTGCGCAATCAGACTTTAGGCGTGATATCAGGACGAGAAAAGCAGATAAAAACGCCAGTAAAACATGTGCTGACGGCAATTCTTGCAATCAGTGTACCCGTTGTAATTACTCGTCTGGCATCCTGTTCCGGCCATGTGGTGTTTACAAGTTTTGTGTCTTCTATGGATACCATTACCTATGCGGCACATGCGATTGCAATTACGGCGGAGGAAGTCTTTTATATTCCTGGGTATGGTATGATGGCAGCAACATCAACACTGATCGGGCATGCCATAGGTGAGAAAAATCGCCAAAAAGAACGTGCGGTAAAAAAGGTTTCCATTGGTCTTATTTTTAGTCTTATGTGTATCAGCGGTTTGCTTTTGTTTATAGGTGCACATGGCATGATGAGCATTTTTACACAGGATGAAGAGGTAATTGCTATTGGTACAACTTTGCTTCGAATGATTGCATTTACGGAGCCTGTATTTGGTACATCGGCGGTCATGGAAGGTATATACAATGGTATGGGGCGCACACGTTATCCTCTGGTGGTGGAACTCATCAGCATGTGGGGCGTACGTGTGGTAGGTACGTTTGTCTGCATCCGTATTCTAGGACTGGGAATTACATCAGCATGGATGATGATGATTTGTAATAATATATTAAAAGCAGTATTGCTTGCACTTGGGCTTGTCTGGATGGGAAAAAAAGATACAAAATGTTTGCATAAGGTTTAATTTAGCGAAAAAGAGCCGATATAGATAATAAGAAAGGTTGAAATGGAGTTCACCGGTAAAAAAACAGATCAAGGAGGACACAGATTATGAGTTTGAATCCAGTAGGAAACGTAACAGATAGTGTTTACAATCGCTATGGAAAGGCATCTTCTGCAAAGACTTCTACGAAGGCAGAGGAGACAGCGAAGACAGAAGAAAAAGAAGCTGTTTATGAGAAGTCACAGGCAGAGAGCAAAGCAACATATTCGATTAACAAGATGAGCGCATCCGATCGGGCGGCGCTAGTGCAGCAGTTAAAGCAGGATCAGGAGAACAGACAGCAAAGTCTGATTTCACTGGTTCATGATATGATGAATGGGCAGGCAAAATCCTATAGTCTTGCAACCGGAGATGATTCCATTTGGAGGTTTTTGTCGAGTGGTAATTTTACGGTAGATGCTGCAACGAAAGCACAGGCACAGGCAGATATTGCTGAGGATGGTTATTGGGGAATTGCACAGACATCACAGCGTTTGTTTGATTTTGCAAGTGCACTTGCAGGAGATGATGTAGAAAAGATGCAGAAGATGCAGCAGGCAATGGAAAAAGGATTTAAGCAGGCAACGGCTGCGTGGGGCAAGTCGCTTCCGGAAATCAGCCAAAAGACATTGGAGGCTGCAAACAAGTTATTTGAGGACTACTACAAATCAAAAGAAGCAGAGTAAATGACAGGGGCGTTCCTTAAGAGAAAAGGAACGCCCCTGTATTAAATTTTTTTTGCAGTTTTTTATGAACATGGAAGAAGGCGGGAACGAGAAAGAAATCCGCCATAATCCAAGCAAATGGGCTGGCAAAACACGCACCAAGAAATCCAACGCTTGGAACCAGTGCAAAGGCAACAACACTTCGTGCAATCATTTCCATGACACCTGCAATGATGGCAAAGAGCGAAAAGCCCATGCCTTGAATCAGAAAGCGGAAAATATTGACCAGTGCCAGTGGAAAATAAAAACAACTTTGTATCATAAGAAACAGTTTGGCATCTGCAATAATAGCAGTTTCACTGGCTGATAAAAACAGCAAAAGGAGATATTTTCCGGTAAATAAAAGGACGACAAGTGCAATCACAGCATAGGCAAGACCGAGGATAGTGGCGGCTTTTGCCCCTTCTTTGACACGTCCAAGTTCTTTAGCACCAACATTTTGTCCGCCATAGGTTGCCATAGTAGAACCGAGAGCATCAAATGGGCAGACCATAAACATGGACAGACGGCTTGCGGCGGTAATGGCAGCTACAGCATTGGAACCCAGGTTGTTGACAGCAGCCTGTAAGATCACGGAGCCAATGGCAGTGATGGAATATTGTAAACCCATAGGTACGCCCATGTGACAGAGTGTGGCAACGCATCTGTTATTCCATGCCCAGTCCCCCGGCTGCATTTTAATGATAGGAAATCTCGCTTTCATATATAAAAGACAAGCAAGGCCGGAGATAAACTGTGAGATTACCGTGGCATAACCGGCGCCTTCTACGCCCATCCCCATTTTGGCGATAAAAATCAGATCAAGTACAATGTTGATTCCGGATGCCAGTAAAAGAAAATATACCGGTGTCTTAGAATCTCCCAAAGAACGCATGATACCTGAGGTGATGTTATACAAATAAGTAACGGGAATACCTAAAAAGATGGTGAAAATGTAGGCGTATGCCTGATCTATGATGTTATCCGGTGTCTGCATCAGCACGAGAATCTGGCGACAGAACACGCAGACCAGTGCAGTCATTACAGCGGAAAAAAGCAAACACAGCCATACACTGTTGGCAACATATTTGCGTAGGCTATCGTAATCTCCGGCACCAAAGCGCTGTGCTACGGGGATGGCAAAACCGCTACATACACCCATACAAAAACCAATGATAAGAAAGTTGATTGCACCGGTGGAACCAACAGCTGCAAGCGCCTCTACGCCGAGGCATTTTCCTACAATGATTGTATCAACAAGGCTGTAAAACTGTTGAAACAACATGCCTACTAAAAGTGGTAGCGTAAAGCCGAGGATAAGTGACATAGGTTTTCCGGTGGTTAATTTTTTTGTAGTATCTTTTGCCATAAAATTTTTCCCTTTCATCTAATTTAAAAAATATCTTAGTTATAATAGCACGAAAAAAAAATATGACAATACTTTCTTAAAAAACTTTATTATTGTATAATGTATTTATATTCGTACAACGTAGGAATAATAAAAAATTTATAAAATTGTATATAAAATAAGGAGATTTTGTATGATTTATATAGGAAATCATTTGTCGGCGTCAAAAGGATACTTAGCGATGGGGAAAGCAGCCGTTGCACTTGGCGGTGATACATTTGCTTTTTTTACGCGCAATCCAAGAGGTGGCAAGGCAAAGGATATTGATGAAGCAGATGTAGAAGCCTTTTTAAGCTTTGCGAAGGAACATGATTTTGGACCACTTGTGGCACATGCGCCATATACGATGAACCTTTGCTCCGACAAGGAAAATATTCGTGTATTTGCGCGTGATATGTTTGCTGATGATTTGAAACGTATGGAGTATACACCGGGAAATTATTACAATTTTCACCCGGGCTCGCATGTGGGACAAGGTGTGGATGCCGGAATTGAAATGATCATTTCGGTGCTGAATGATACGTTGTGGCAGGATATGACCACAACCGTACTGCTGGAGACGATGGCAGGCAAGGGAAGCGAGATTGGCAGAGATTTTGCAGAAATCCGCCGAATCATAGATGGTGTATCATTGGACGAAAAAGTTGGTGTATGTCTGGATACTTGTCATATCTGGGATGGCGGATATGACATCGTGGGACATTTAGATGAAGTGCTGGCGGAGTTTGATAAGGTGATCGGCTTGGAACGGCTGCGTGCGATTCATTTAAATGACAGTATGAATGCGTGTGGAAGCCATAAAGATCGTCACCAGAAGATTGGCGAAGGATGTATTGGTGCAGAGGGATTACGTGCTGTTGTGACGCATCCTTTGTTACAGGGCAAGCCATTTATTTTGGAAACACCAAATGATGATGCGGGGTATGCGGCGGAAATTGCGCAAATCCGTAGTTGGATGAAGGACAACTAGAGGAAGAAAAGACAAAAAATACAAATTGACCTGTCATAGCCTGCATAAAATACAAACAAACAAATACATACTAATCGGTAGAAAACTTGATGGGAGACACTGGTTAGTATGTATTTTTTATTAGAAAAACAAAAAGAGGTTGCCATTCTTCGAACCTGCGAAGAAAAAGAAGTGAACATTCACTTTTTTTCGCCGGAGGAAATTCATGGATGTATGGTAAAAAAGCAGGGGAATGCATTACATGTGATGATGCAGGTGCCACTGCAGGAAGGGGATCGGATTGGAAAGAAGCAGACAGTACCCCTGCTTGGACAAGGCTATGCCTTCTCAAGGTTTACTTTTGTGATAAAAGAAGACGGTGTCTGGTTTGCGGACTACGATGGTTATCTGATGCCGTTGATGGAACGTCTGATGTTGGAAAATGGGGAAAAAGCACCGGAGATTATGCTGTACCATCTGTTCCAGATGCTGGTGGAAAATGATATACATGTGTTGGATTTTGTGTATAAGCAGCTGACATTACTGGAAGAAGAAATACCAAAAGATGGTGCACGTTTTTTCCTGCAGAAAATGTATACGATGAAACATAGTATTTACCAGTTGTTTCGCTATTATCATCAGCTGACGGAACTGGCAGATGATTTGATGGAGTGGGAAGGTGGGTTTTTAGATGCAGAGCAGATGGAATGTTTTTTACGCTTTTCGACAAGAACAAAGCGATTAGCTGATGATATGGAAATTATGCGAGAGTATGCGATGGAGATATGGGAGATCTATCAATCCCAGATATCCATTCGCCAAAACGATATCATGAAAATCCTGACGATAGTGACAACCATTTTTCTACCCCTGAGTCTGCTGGCAGGCTGGTATGGAATGAATTTTGAATATATGCCCGAGCTGCATTGGAGATATGGTTATGTGGGTGTTATTATTTTAAGCGTTGGCATTGTGACATTTTTCATGTTTTTGTTTCGAAAAAAGAACTATTGGTAGATTGACATTATAAAAACAAAATGATATATTATACATCATAAATGAATAATTATTAGTTTTCGAGAGAGGAGAACACAGATATGAAATTGAAAAAGATCGTTGCAGCAGCTATGGCTTTGACACTTACAGCAGGTTTGTTGGCAGGCTGCGGAAGCAAGAATAATAATGAAGCAAGTGATAAGAAGGATACATTGATTATGGCAACCAATGCCACCTTCCCACCATATGAGTATGTAGAGGGAAATGAATACGCCGGTATTGATGTAGAAGTTGCACAGGCGATTGCAAAAGAACTTGGCATGGAACTGAAAGTGGAAGATGTGGAATTTGGTTCGATTGTCAGCGGTGTGCAGAGTGGAAAGTTTGACATTGGTATGGCGGGTATTACCGTGACGGAAGACAGAAAGAAGAGTGTTAACTTTAGCAGTCCATATGCAACAGCAAAACAGGTGGTTATTGTAAAAGAGGGAAGCGACATTAAGACAGTTGATGATTTGAGTTCTGATACAAAGATTGGTGTGCAGCAGGATACCACAGGTGATATTTATACCACAGACGATTATGGCGATAGTGCTGTTACCCGTTACAACAAGGGCGCAGATGCTGTACAGGCACTCATGTCCGGCAAGGTAGATTGTGTTGTTATTGACAGCGAGCCTGCGAAAGAATTCGTAGAAGCCAACGACGGATTGAAAATCTTAGATACCGAATATGTAGAGGAAGAATATGCAATCTGTGTGGCAAAAGATAATGATGAACTGTTGAACCAGATCAACGAGGCACTTGACAAGTTGAAGAGCAATGGTACAATTGATGAGATCGTAAATAAATATATTTCGGCAGAATAAAAGCCAGATGGAGGAAGGGTCAGACCTCAGCGTTTGACCCTTTTTTTTCAGTGTTATGGTAAATAAGAAAGGAACATACAAATGAGTGATGGATGGAATAATTTTGTAACAGATTTCCAATTTGTTTTTATGGAAGACGATCGTTGGAAATCATTGTTTCAGGGACTGGGAAACACGCTGATCATTACTTTCTTTGCAGTTATGATTGGTATTGCATTAGGATCTGTTGTGGCAACGGTTCGTACAACATATGATAAGAACCATAGTGATATGAAAAAGAGAAATCCGGTTGGTTTTTATGTGCTTGGCATTGCCAATGTGATTTGTAAAATATATTTGACGGTAATCCGTGGAACACCGGTTGTTGTGCAGCTGATGATAGCGTATTTTATTATTTTTGCAACATCTAACAATTCAACGGCAGTAGCCATTTTCGCTTTTGGTATCAATTCAGGAGCGTATGTGGCAGAAATTGTACGTGGTGGTATCATGTCGATTGATGAAGGTCAGTTTGAAGCAGGCCGTTCCTTAGGATTTAATTATGCGCAGACGATGATTTATATCATTATCCCACAGGTATTTAAGGTTGTGCTTCCTACATTATGCAATGAGTTTATTGTGTTATTAAAAGAAACATCCGTTGCCGGCTATGTTGGTATCATGGATTTGACAAAGGCAGGCGATATCATTCGTGGAAGAACATACTCTGCATTTTTGCCGTTGCTTGGTGTGGCAGTGATTTATCTTGCAATGGTTGTCATTCTGACAACACTGGTAGGATGTCTGGAAAGGAGTTTGCGTAAGAATGAGCGATAAAAACGAAGTATTAATTCAGGTGACAGATCTAAAGAGACATTTCGATAAAGGAAAAATTAAGGCACTGGATGGTGTGTCTTTAGAGATTGATCAGGGGGAAGTGGTTGTTATCATCGGGCCGAGTGGAAGCGGAAAATCTACATTGCTTCGATCCCTGAATCTTTTGGAAGAACCGACAAGCGGACAGATTTTAGTGGATGGTGTGGATATCACAGATCCAAAGGTTGATATTAATGTACATAGACAAAAAATGGGAATGGTATTTCAGCACTTTAATCTGTTTCCAAATATGACAGTTCTTCGCAACATGACGATAGCACCAATGAAACTGCTTCATAAGCCAAAGGAAGAAGTCGAGAAAAAGGCAATGGAACTGCTTCGCATGGTAGGTTTGGAAGATCGTGCCAATGCGTATCCAAGTCAGTTGTCCGGTGGTCAGAAACAGCGTATTGCCATTGTGCGTGCGCTTTGTATGGAGCCGGAAATTTTGCTTTTTGATGAGCCGACATCGGCGCTCGATCCAGAGATGGTAGGGGAAGTGCTGGATGTTATGAAGAACCTGGCAAAAGAAGGTATGACGATGGCAGTTGTTACACATGAGATGGGATTTGCCAGAGAAGTGGCAAGCCGTGTCGTCTTTATGGATGCAGGGACTATTGTGGAAGAGAATACGCCAGAGCAGATTTTTGAACATCCACAGAGCGAACGTCTGCAGAATTTTTTGGCAAAGGTTTTGTAGAAAAAGTTAAAAAAGTATAAACCAATTCGAAAATTACCATAAAACACACCTGCGTAGTATTGCTTTTGCCATTTAGGTAAAATATAATATATGAGGTAATACCTACGCGAGTGGAGGATAAAATGAACGAAAACAACAATGGTTCACAACAGGGTGGACCGAATGACAATAACAACAATAAGAAGCCAAGACAGCCGATTATGCTTTTTGTACTGTTTGCATTGATTGCGATGTTTATCACGAGTCTTTTATACAGCAGTGCAGGTTCTAGTACAACAGAGGCAATCACGTACACCAAGTTTTTAAAGCTGGTGGAAGAAGATCAGGTCAAATCGGTTGTATTTGATGGGGATCAGATCAATATCAAATTGACAAAGGACGCGAGCTATAAGTCGAAGTCACAGAAAAGTCAGCTGCAGGCACAATTATACAAGGAAAGTACCGGTCAGGATCTGACCATGACGTACTATACGGCATACATTGCGGATGAGGATCTTTTGCCACTGTTAAAGGCACATAATGTCGAAATTGATGGAGAGATAGCGGATTCAACAGCAGTGATCATCTACAATGTTCTGAGTTTTGTCATACCGATTGTATTGCTTTGGATTTTGATGTCATTCCTTATGAAACGTATGGGTGGCGGCGCCATGGGTGTTGGTAAATCCAACGCAAAGGTATATGTGGAAAAGAGTACTGGTGTGACATTCAAAGATGTGGCGGGACAGGACGAAGCAAAGGAATCCTTACAGGAAGTCGTTGACTTTTTGCATAATCCACAGAAATATACAGCCATTGGAGCAAAATTACCAAAGGGTGCACTTTTAGTAGGTCCTCCGGGAACCGGTAAAACACTTTTGGCAAAAGCGGTTGCCGGAGAAGCTGGCGTACCATTCTTCTCATTAGCAGGTTCTGATTTCGTAGAGATGTTTGTCGGCGTAGGAGCATCCCGTGTACGTGATCTGTTTAAAGAGGCACAAAAAGCAGCACCATGTATCATTTTTATTGACGAAATTGATGCAATTGGTAAAAGTCGTGATTCCCGTTATGGTGGCGGAAATGACGAGCGTGAACAGACATTGAACCAGTTATTGGCAGAAATGGATGGTTTTGATACATCAAAGGGATTGTTGATTCTTGCTGCGACAAACCGACCGGAAGTTTTGGATAAAGCATTGCTTCGTCCAGGTCGATTTGATCGTCGTATCATTGTAGATCGCCCGGATCAAAAAGGACGTCTGGAGACATTAAAAGTTCATGCAAAGGATGTTTCCATGGATGAGACGGTAGATTTGGATGCACTTGCACTTGCTTCTGCAGGCCTCGTGGGATCGGATCTTGCCAATATTATCAACGAAGCTGCGATTATTGCGGTAAAACATGATCGTAAATTTGTAAATCAGAAAGATTTATTTGAAGCATTTGAACTGGTTGCTGTAGGTGGAAAAGAGAAAAAAGACCGCGTCATGAGTGATAAGGAACGTAAAATTGTTTCCTACCATGAGGTGGGACACGCACTCGTATCTGCTTTACAAAAAAATACGGAGCCGGTACAAAAGATTACCATTGTACCACGTACCATGGGAGCACTTGGCTATACGTTACAGACACCGGAAGAGGAAAAGTTTTTAGAGACAAAAGATGAACTTCTGGCAAAGATTACTACATTTATGGGCGGACGTGCGGCAGAACAGCTTGTTTTTGAATCGCCAACAAGTGGAGCTTCGAATGACATCGAAAATGCGACAAGTATTGCGCGCAACATGGTAACACGGTTTGGTATGTCAGACAAATTTGGTATGATGGGACTTGCCACTGTTGAGAACCAGTATTTGGAGGGAAGAGCTTCTATGACCTGTGGAGAGCAGACAGCGGCACTTGTCGACCAGGAAGTTCTTCGTATCGTCACAGAGTGTTATGATAAGGCAACAACATTATTGAAAGAAAACCGTGAAGTCTTAGATCATATATCGGATTATTTGTATGAACATGAGACAATCACCGGTAAGGAATTTATGAAGATTTTCCGTCAGCTCAAAGGAATAGAAGATCCAGAGCAAAAAGACGAAAGGGCTGAAGCAACGGAAGAAACAGATAACAAGGATTTGTTTGTAGAAGAGTAAAATATATGAATTTTTCAATCGAAGAAGAATTAACAAAACTCCCGGATTCTCCGGGAGTTTATATTATGCATGATGCAAAGGATACGATCATCTATATTGGTAAAGCAAAATCTTTGCGCCATCGCGTGCACCAGTATTTTCAGCCAAGTCATGATGAGGGAATCAAAAAACAGCGCATGGTACAGCAAATTGCATACTTTGAATATATTGTTACGGATTCCGAATTGGAGGCATTGGTTTTAGAGTGCAATCTCATTAAAGAGCATCGTCCGAAGTATAATACCATGCTTCGCGATGATAAGACGTATCCGTACATTAAGGTAACAGTACAGGAGGCATATCCTCGTGTGCTTTTTTCGCGTGAATTGAAAAAAGATAAGGCAAAGTATTTTGGCCCATTTACCAGTGCGGCTGCAGTTAAAGATACCATTGATCTGATTCAAAAGATTTATCATTTGCGCACATGCAATCAGAGGTTTCCAGAGCAATTTGGCAAACGCAGACCATGCCTGAATTATCATATGAAGCAGTGCCCCGGGGTGTGTACCGGTCAGGTCTCAGAGGAAGAATATCGAAAAAGTGTGCAGGGAGCCATTGATTTTTTGAATGGCTCTTATAGCGAAGTGGAGAAGATGCTGACACAGAAGATGCAAAAAGCGGCGGCGACGATGGATTTTGAAAAAGCAGCGGAGTATCGGGATCTCTTGGGAAGCGTGCGCGCCTGTGTACAAAAGCAAAAGATGACGAATGCATCGGAAATGGATGACAAAGACATTGTAGCTATGGCAAAGCAGGGAGAAGATGCGGTGGTACAGGTCTTTTTCGTGCGCTCTGGCAAGTTGATCGGACGGGAACACTTCTTTATGAATGTGCGTGTGGATGAAGCTGACGAAGAAGTTGTAGCGCGCTTTATGCAACAGTTTTATGCAGGAACACCAGTGATTCCACGTGAGATTTTTTTGCAGGAACAGATTGCGGATAAAGAAGTGATCGAGCAGTGGCTTAGTACAAGAAAAGGGCAACGTGTGTACCTTCGCACACCACAAAAAGGCATGAAAAATAAGATGGTGGAGCTGGCAGCAAAAAATGCAGCGATGGTATTAGAACAGGATCGGGAACGCATCAAAAAAGAAGAGGGGCGTACGATCGGCGCATTAAAAGAAATAGCAGGGCTGCTGGGGATGGATCATTTGAATCGTATGGAGGCATATGATATTTCGAATATCAATGGATTTCAAACGGTAGGCTCGATGGTGGTCTTTGAAAAAGGAAAACCTTTGCGCAGCGACTACCGCAAGTTTAAATTAAAAACAATCAGCGGACCAGATGATTATGGCGCGATGAGGGAAGTCCTGATGCGTCGTTTTTCGCATGGTTTACAAGAATTGGAGACTTTGCGCGAAAAAGGGGCTGATGAGACATTAGGAAGTTTTACCAGATTCCCGGATGTGATTATGATGGATGGTGGACGAGGACAGGTTAATATATGTGAAGAGGTATTAGCCGAGCTTGGTCTGCAGATCCCGGTGTGTGGTATGGTGAAGGATGACCATCATAGGACGCGTGGACTGTATTTTCATAATGCATTGATTCCGATTGACCGGACATCAGAAGGATTTCACCTGATTACACGTCTGCAGGATGAAGCGCACCGGTTTGCGATTGAATACCATCGCTCCTTGCGAAGTAAATCACAGGTGCATAGTTTCCTGGATGATGTGGAGGGCATAGGACCGACAAGACGAAAGGCACTGATGAAGCGTTATGATAGCGCAGAGCAGATGCGTGAGGCAAGTGTGGAAGAATTGGCGGAAACGCCATCCATGGATTTGCGTGCCGCAGAGAATTTATACCGCTATTTTCATGGCACAGATGCATAAGGATACTGTACAAAAATACAAAAGTTGGGTACAATAACAGAAGCATGAATACGCTAATTTCACAATAAAAGGAGAAGTGCTATGGGACCAATACAGGCAAAATTATCGGTGGTTGCAGACAAGCTGCATCTAAAAAACTTTACGGAAGAGTTGAACCTGGAGGAACATTTTGTGAGTATGGCGGATGTAAATCGTCCGGCATTGCAGCTGAATGGCTTCTATGAACATTTTGAAGAAAATCGTATCCAGATGATTGGTATGGTGGAATATGCTTATATGAACAATAAGCCTGTAGAGGAACGAGCAAAGATATATCGGAAACTGCTCAGTTATGATATTCCATGCCTGATCTTCTGTCGTGGATTTGTACCGGAACAGTCACTGATGGATGTGGCTCACGAACGCAAGATTCCAATTCTTGGTACAGATCGCGGAACATCTGAATTTATGTCGGAATTAATTTTTGAATTGAATGTGTTGTTGGCACCATGTGCTACCATTCATGGAGTACTGGTTGATGTTTATGGTGAAGGGCTTTTGATTACCGGTGAGAGTGGTATCGGTAAAAGTGAAGCGGCTCTTGAACTCGTCCGCAGAGGTCATCGTCTGGTTGCGGATGATGTGGTGGAAATCCGCAAGACAAATGCGCATACATTGATGGGATGCGCCCCAACGATTACCAAGCACTTCATCGAGCTTCGTGGTATTGGTATCATTGATGTTAAGAGCTTGTTTGGTGTAGAGAGCATCAAAGAACGTCAAAGAGTTGACTTTGTGATCAAGTTGGAGGATTGGAAGAAGGAAAATGACTATGATCGCCTGGGATTAGAAGATGAGTATATGAATATCTTAGGAATTGATGTTACTTGTCATTCTCTGCCAATCCGACCAGGACGTAATCTTGCCGTAATTTGTGAGACAGCAGCGGTAAATTATCGTCAGAAGAAGATGGGATATAATGCAGCACAGGAATTGTATCGTCGTGTGCAGGACAATATCAGTCATGGACAGTCAGAATAAAGACATGATATCTGATGTTTAGAATATATTATATAAAGTAAGGAGTGTTTTATTTTGGAAAGAACAAACGCGTGGAAAAAGTATCAGGATGAGGACAAGCGAAAAGCTGTGTATGATTTTGCGGAGGGCTATCGTATCTTTTTGTCAGAGAACAAAACAGAGAGAGAATGTGCGGCTTTTTTTGTAGAAGAAGTAAAGCGTGCAGGATTTGAGAATTTAGATGAAGTCATTGCAGCTGGAAAGACGTTAAAAGCTGGCGATAAAGTGTATGCGATGAATAAAAAGAAAATGGTGGCAGCCTTTGTTATTGGAAAACGTCCGGTTTCTGAAGGAATGCGTATCTTAGGTGCTCATATTGATTCGCCGAGATTGGATTTGAAACAGAATCCATTATATGAGGATACAGACATGGCACTTCTCGACACCCATTATTATGGTGGCGTGAAAAAATACCAGTGGGTAACATTGCCATTGGCATTGCATGGGGTGATTGCTAAGAAAGATGGAAGCGTAATCAATGTTTGTGTTGGTGAAAAAGAAGATGATCCTGTTTTTGGTGTGAGTGACCTTTTGATTCATTTGTCATCAGAACAATTAGATAAAAAAGCATCTAAGGTTATCGAAGGAGAGGATTTAAATGTCCTTGTAGGAAGTATTCCATTAGAGAGTGAAGATGAGAAAGAATGCGTAAAGGCAAATGTTCTTCGCATCTTGTGCGAGCAGTATGACGTTGAGGAAGAAGATTTCTTATCTGCAGAGATTGAAGTAGTACCGGCTGGAAAAGCGAGAGATTATGGCTTTGACCGTTCTATGATTATGGGTTATGGACATGACGATCGTGTTTGTGCATATCCTTCCTTGGCAGCGATTGCAGAAGTTTCAGATGTGGAATATACAAGCGTTTGTCTCTTGGTAGATAAAGAAGAAATCGGATCTGTCGGAGCAACCGGTATGGAATCCCGTTTCTTTGAAAATACAGTTGCGGAAGTGATGGCATTGACTGGTGAGACATCTGCATTGTTACTTCGTCGTGCACTTCGCAATTCTAAGGCATTATCTTCGGATGTTAGTGCAGCATATGATCCGAATTATCCAGCAGTCATGGAGAAAAAGAATGCAGCATACTTTGGCAGAGGTATTGTATTTAACAAATATACAGGTGCACGCGGCAAATCCGGTTCTAACGACGCAAGTGCAGAATATGTGGCAGAGATGCGTAAAGTGATGGATGATGCAGATGTTTGCTTCCAGACAGCAGAGCTTGGTAAAGTAGATGCAGGCGGCGGCGGAACGATTGCATATATTCTTGGAAATCTGGATATGCAGGTAATTGACAGTGGTGTGGCAGTATTAAATATGCATGCACCATGGGAGATTATCAGCAAAGTAGATTTGTATGAAGCATACAAGGGTTATGTGGCATTTTTGCACAACTAAGAGCAAATTGACCATGGAGGAAAAGAAACATATGGAAATCAAAAAAGAATTTCCACATATTAATTTTTTGGAAAATGAGCCTATGAGCCGCCATACCACATTTCGTGTTGGCGGCCCAGCAGGGCTTTTTGCGTCTGTAGCAATAGAAGATCTTTCGCAGCTGATGACATACTGTAAAGAACATCAAATACCAGTGACAATTCTCGGAAATGGGAGCAATGTGTTGGTTGCAGATGCCGGGATTGATGGATTAGTCATTTCTCTTGGAAAAGAAGCTTCTGCCATCCAAGTTGAGGGGGATTGCATCACAGTAGAGGCAGGTGCTTTGCTTTCACAAGTGGCAAATGCAGCGTTAGAACAGGGGCTGGGAGGACTGGCTTTTGCGGCAGGAATTCCCGGGACCATTGGTGGCGCGGTATATATGAATGCCGGTGCCTATGGCGGAGAGATGAAGGACGTCATACAATGGGTAGACGTTTTGTTGGCAGACGGAACACAGCAAAGATGGTCAGCGGAGCAACTGGATTTATCGTATCGCCACAGCCGCATGATGGAAGAACAGGCGATTGTTTTACGCACCATGTTAAAATTACATCCGCAGGACGCAAAAGAAATCAAAGCGGAAATGGACAATTATCGCGCAAGACGACAGGAGAAACAGCCATTGGAGTATCCAAGTGCAGGAAGTACATTTAAACGACCAGAAGGATATTTTGCAGGCAAACTGATTATGGATGCCGGACTTGCGGGCTATCGTGTGGGAGATGCAGCAGTATCCGAAAAACACTGTGGCTTTGTGGTAAATCTGGGGCAGGCAACCGCTTCTGATATCCGGCAACTGATGCAGGATGTGTCGGACCGTGTGTATGATAAGTTCGGCGTCACATTGGAACCGGAAGTTCGTTTTGTGGGTCGCTTTTAATATGGTAGATGTTGCTGTATAGGAGGCAATTGCTATGAAATTATTAATATTGACAGGAATGTCTGGAGCAGGGAAAACAACCGCATTTAAAATGTTGGAAGATCTAGGGTATTATTGTGTGGATAACTTGCCAATTCCACTGCTTAAGAGTTTTATTGATTTGTCGGAACAACCATCGGCGAAAGAGCAAAAGCTGGTTGTGGGGATTGATATCCGAAGTGGAGAATCACTTCATTTATTACAATCGGTATTGTCAGAACTCAGACAGGATGGAAAAAAATATAGCATACTGTTTTTGGATGCAGAAGATGAGGTTTTGATCAAACGATACAAAGAAACAAGACGAAATCACCCTTTGTCTGGTACAGAACGTATACAGGCTGGTATCATTAAAGAGAGGGCTGCCATTGGTTTCTTAAAGGAAGAAGCGGACTATATCATTGATACATCTCATCTTTTGACACGTGAGTTAAAAGAAGAACTGCAAAAAATTTTTGTACAGGAAGAAGATTTTCGCAGCTTGTTTGTCACAGTCATGTCCTTTGGTTTTAAATACGGCATACCGGCAGATGCGGATCTTGTTTTTGATGTACGATTTTTACCAAATCCGTATTATATTGCGGAACTTAGACCGAAGACGGGCAATGATATCGAAATCCAAAAATATGTGATGGGGTTTGAAGAGTCACATATTTTCTTGGACAAGCTGGAGGATATGATCGAGTTCCTCATACCAAATTACATAAAAGAGGGAAAAAATCAGCTGGTGATTGCCATTGGATGTACGGGCGGAAAACATCGCTCTGTGACATTGGCAAACAAATTGCATGAACGTTTGTTGGACGAGGATGCTATTGGTGTTAAAATTGAGCATCGAGATATAGGAAAAGATGCACTGCGTGGGAAGTAGGAGGTTCGTATGTCTTTTTCGTCAGAAGTGAAGCAGGAATTGGCAGAACATATCGACGGCGGCAGACATTGTGAATTGGCAGAATTGGCGGCAATTATCTGTCATGAGGGAAAACTTTTGACACAGGACAAAAAGACCGTTTTATGGATGGAGTCGGAAAATCCTGTGGTTCAAAAAAAGTACTTTACTTTACTAGGTAAAACTACTAATATATCTGAGAGTGGGGCTTGTTTAGAAGAACAGGACGCAAAAGAAGTTCTGGTGATGGTTAAAATGTATAAAGAAACATCTGCGGGACCTACCATACGTATGGATGTCGTGGATGGTTTGCTGTTACAACAGACCTGTTGCCGTCGTGCTTTTATACGAGGAGCTTTTTTAGCGTCTGGCTCAATGAGTGACCCTCAAAAAAATTATCACTTTGAGATTGTATGTAAGACGCAGCCGCAGGCTGTCCAATTACAGGAAATCATGAAGGGATTTGCAGTGGATGCGAAAATCGTAGAGCGAAAGAAGCATTATGTAGTTTACTTGAAAGAAGGCGCTCAGATTGTTGACATGTTAAATGTCATGGGAGCTCATGTGGCTCTGATGAATCTGGAAAATGTCCGGATTCTCAAAGAAATGAGAAATTCCGTTAATCGTAAGGTAAATTGCGAGACGGCGAACATCACAAAGACAGTCAGTGCGGCTGTCAGGCAAGTGGAAGATATTCAGTGGATTGAGCAGACAAGAGGTCTGGGATCTTTACCGGATAGTCTTAGAGAAATCGCTGAGGTGCGATTAGAGCATCCGGATATGCCATTGAAGGATCTGGGGCAGATATTAGATCCGCCACTTGGAAAGTCGGGTGTAAATCATCGTCTGCGCCGTATCAGCGAGATTGCAGACAGGCATAGGGGATAGGAGGAACAATCGTGAGAAAAGATGTAACAATTAGTATGACAGATAGTATGGAGTCAACACCAATCGCTCATTTGGTGCAGTTGGCGAATCAGTTTTCCAGCAGAATCTATTTTGAAATGGATACCAAAAAGGTAAATGCAAAGAGCATTATGGGAATGATGAGCCTGGTACTTACTTCTGGTGATGTGGTAACCATCGATGCAGAAGGTGCGGATGACACAAAAGCAGTAGAAGAAATTGAGAAGTTTTTGACAAAGTAGGATGTTAGAATGAATAAACGAGTCTTATTTTTATTTAACCCGCGTTCCGGCAAAGGCAAGATAAAAGAGAATCTCGCGGACATCATTGATGTGATGGTCAAGGCTGGATATGAGGTGACAGTCTATACGACGCAGTGTGCTGGTGATGCGATCGAAAAAGCCCGCATGGAAGCAGAAAATTACGATCGAATCATTTGTAGCGGTGGAGATGGAACCTTAGATGAGGTGGTTACCGGTGTGATGAATTCCGGTATATCCGTACCAATTGGCTATATTCCAGCGGGAAGTACCAATGATTTTGGAAATTCCCTTGGCATTGATAATGATATGATTCATGCGGCTGGTATTGCTGCAAATGGTAAACCGTTTTCTTGCGATGTAGGCAAATTTAATGATGATTATTTTGTCTACGTGGCTGCCTTTGGTATTTTTACAGAAGTATCTTATCAGACGAGTCAGGATCTTAAGAATATGTTGGGCCATGCGGCTTACATATTAGAAGGCGCAAAGCAGATTTGGGATATCCCATCGTATCGTATGCAGGTAGAATATGATGGTAATGTACTTTATGATGAGTTCATCTTTGGTATGGTTACCAATTCTATGTCTGTAGGTGGATTTAAGGGAATCATTCCGGGCAATATTGGCTTAAATGATGGTGTGTTTGAAGTTACTTTGGTAAAAACACCAAAGAACCCAATCGAGTTGAATGATATTATCCGTTTCCTGACAGGAATTTCAAAGGATTCCAACCAGGTATATTCGTTCCAGACAAATTTTCTGAAACTGACAAGCAGTGAGAAGGTTGCTTGGACGTTAGATGGTGAATTTGGTGGAGAACATACGCAGGTAAATATTCTTGACTGCAAACAGGGAATGGAAATTATTGTTGAATAGAAACAAAAATTGCGTTATAATGACGCATGAAGTGAAATTAAAGAAAGAATGGAGGAACTGCTATGTTGGTATCTGCAAAAGAAATGTTGGATAAGGCTAAAGCTGGACATTACGCAGTGGGCCAGTTCAATATCAATAACTTGGAATGGACAAAGGCTATACTGTTGACTGCTCAGGAATTAAACTCACCAGTGATTTTAGGTGTATCTGAAGGTGCTGGTAAGTACATGACTGGTTACAAGACAGTCGCAGCAATGGTAAAGGCAATGATTGGGGAATTAGGAATTACTGTTCCTGTTGCATTGCATTTGGATCATGGTAGTTATGAAGGATGTTTGAAGTGTGTTGAGGCAGGATTTTCATCAATCATGTTTGATGGATCTCATTATCCAATCGATGAGAACGTTGCAAAGACAACAGAGTTGGTTGCTCTTGCACATAGTAAGGGAATGTCAATCGAAGCCGAGGTAGGTTCTATCGGTGGAGAGGAAGATGGTGTTATTGGTGCTGGTGAATGCGCTGATCCAGACGAATGTAAGGCAATCGCAGATCTTGGTGTTGATATGCTTGCAGCTGGTATTGGTAATATTCACGGTAAATATCCAGCAAACTGGGCTGGACTCAGCTTTGAGACATTGGATGCTGTACAGCAGAAGACAGGCGATATGCCATTAGTTCTTCATGGTGGTACAGGTATTCCGGACGATATGATCAAGAAAGCAATCTCCCTTGGCGTTGCTAAGATTAATGTAAATACAGAATGTCAGTTATCTTTTGCTGCAGCAACAAGAGAATACATCGAAGCTGGCAAAGACTTAGAGGGCAAAGGATTTGACCCAAGAAAGCTTCTCTTACCTGGAACAGAAGCAATCAAGGCAACGGTTAAAGAAAAGATGGAACTGTTTGGTTCTGTGAATAGAGCTTAATATATTGATGGTACAAAGGTGTTCCGTATATGTTTTCATATTCGGGGCACCTTTTTACATATAAATCGGACGATTTGTCAGAAAATTCTTTTGAAAAGATAATATTGTTCCACAAGTATAGAAACAAGGAAGGAAAAAAGTTAGAAAATGAAAGAACAGGAATATTTCAATGTTGCTGATATTTTTGGCGAAAATGTATTTAATGATACTGTGATGCGTGAGCGTCTGCCTAAGAAAACATATCAGAAAATGAAAGAAGTCATCAGCCATGGGAGAGAACTTGACCCGGAGACAGCCGATGTTGTTGCGCATGAAATGAAAGAATGGGCCATTGAAAAGGGTGCAACGCATTATACACATTGGTTTCAACCACTGACAGGTGTAACAGCTGAAAAGCATGATTCTTTTATCACGGCACCTATGCCAAATGGCAAGGTTTTGATGAGCTTTTCCGGTAAAGAGCTGATAAAGGGTGAGCCGGATGCTTCTTCATTCCCATCCGGTGGTTTGCGTGCTACTTTTGAAGCGCGAGGATATACTGCATGGGATTGCACATCACCAGCATTTGTACGACAAGATGCAGCAGGAGCAACCCTCTGTATTCCTACGGCTTTTTGTTCTTATACAGGAGAGGCCCTGGATCAAAAAACACCACTTCTTCGCTCCATGGAAGCAGTGGGAGCACAGTCTATCCGCTTGCTTCGTTTGTTTGGCAATCAGACATCAAAGAGCGTGATGCCTTCGGTTGGTGCGGAACAGGAATATTTTATTGTAGATCGTGCAAAGTATCTGCAGCGTAAAGACCTTGTGTATACCGGTCGTACGTTATTTGGAGCGATGCCACCAAAGGGACAGGAAATGGATGACCATTACTTTGGTGCGATTCGTGAGAGAATTGCAGCGTATATGCGTGATGTTAATATTGAATTGTGGAAACTGGGCGTTTCTTCTAAGACGCAGCACAACGAAGTGGCACCAGCACAGCATGAATTGGCTCCTATTTATGCAGAAGCTAATGTAGCGGTAGATCATAACCAATTGATTATGGAAACCTTGAAAAAGGTTGCCGGACGTCAGGGCTTGCAGTGCTTGCTTCATGAAAAACCATTTGCAGGGGTGAATGGATCCGGTAAACATAACAACTGGTCACTTGTTACAGACGATGGCATTAATCTGTTAGAACCTGGTAAAACACCACATGATAATATACAGTTCCTTCTTGTTCTTGCCTGTATATTACGTGCAGTAGATGAGCACGCGGATCTTTTGCGTGAATCAGCAGCAGATGTCGGTAATGACCATAGACTTGGAGCAAATGAGGCACCACCTGCGATTATTTCTGTTTATCTTGGTGAACAGTTACAGGATGTATTGACACAGTTGATTGATACAGGTGCAGCTACACATTCGATTTCTGGTGCAAAATTGGAAACCGGTGTAAAGACATTGCCTGATTTCATGAAGGATGCGACCGATCGTAACCGTACATCACCGTTTGCATTTACTGGAAATAAGTTCGAATTCCGTATGGTAGGCTCACAGGATTCTGTCGGTGAACCAAATATCGTATTAAATACAATTGTTGCAGAGGCATTTGCTGATGCGTGTGATATTTTGGAACAGGCAGATGATTTTGAGTTGGCTGTACATGATTTAATCAAGCAGCTTGTTACAGATCATCAGCGTATTGTATTCAATGGAAATGGTTATTCTGATGACTGGGTAGAGGAAGCTGAAAAACGAGGATTGCCAAATATTAAATCTATGGTTGAGGCCATTCCGGCACTTACAACAGAAAAAGCAATCGCATTATTTGAGCGTTTTGGAGTCTTTACAAAGGCAGAGCTGGAGTCTCGTGCAGAGGTAGAGTATGAACTTTACGCAAAGGAAATTAATATCGAGGCTAAGACCATGATTGATATTGCCAGAAAACAGATTATTCCGGCAGTCATTAAGTATGCAACGGAATTGGGAACATCAATCAATACGATTAAGAGTGCCTGTGATGCGGATGTCAGTGTCCAGACAGAAATGCTTGTGGAGGTATCTGATCTGCTTACAAGTACGAAGGTGGCGCTTGCAAAGTTACAGGATGTAGTGGCAGAAGGTCTTACCATGACAGAAAACGAAGCGAGAGCAAAATTCTATCATGATGAGGTGTTCAAAGCAATGGAAGAGTTGCGTGCACCGGTAGACCGCTTGGAAATGTTAGTGGATAAGGAAGCATGGCCAATGCCTTCTTATGGTGATCTTATTTTTGAAGTATAAAGAATAGAAGAAAACCGGTAGTAGTGGAAATTGTTTCACTGCTACCGGTTTTGTTATGAGTATAAAAAAAGAACTTCGTAATCGAAGTTCTTTAGCTGGCCCACAAGGATTCGAACCTTGAAATGACGGAGTCAGAGTCCGTTGCCTTACCATTTGGCGATGGGCCATTATCCAATTTGTGTTGCATCTGTATCAGCGACTCAACAATGGATATTATATAGAAGGTCAGGAAAAAAATCAAGTGTTTTTTTCAAAAATTATTATTTTTTCCGAATTGTTTCCATAATTGACAAAATCTCCCCAATTTAGAAGTGCTGTTCCGTTGGTGACATTGGCAATTTCTGTCGGAATGGAGTCAAGAAAAGCATCGTTGATGATAACATTAAGCCGGACGTCAGCACCAAAATCTGTCTCCTGGATAGGAATCTGCTGTTCGCGCAATAAATAATCAATTTTACCATAGCCATTGTAGTCTGTTGTGATCGAAAGCAACCTGCCATGACACTGCGCTAACAGAACACAGTGGGATAATCCTTCCTTTACAGCGCCCTGATATGCGCGGACCAATCCACCGGTGCCGAGTAAAACACCACCAAAATATCGTGTTACGACGACAACAATATTATAGACAGAGGTTGAGAGCAAAACGTCTAGCATAGGACGGCCTGCCGTCTGTGCTGGCTCACCATCATCGGAACAGCGCATAATTTCCTGATTACTGCCAATGATATATGCATAGCAGTTGTGCCTTGCATCCCAATATTCTTTCTTCTTTGCAGCAATGAAGTCAAGCGCTTCCTGTTCGGTAGTTACAGGGGCAACGCTGGCGATAAAACGTGATTTCTTTTCGACGATTTCACCGCTGCCGCCTTCGTATAGTATCTGTTTTAATTCTGCCATGTCCGTCTCTCCCACACATTTTCCTTTATTATATATGAAGTATTTGGTATAATAAAGTAGATTTGTTTAAATTCTGACCAATACCCACGGGAATATTTTTTATCATGAACGTGGTAAGTAAAGGAGAACGATATGAATTACGGTAAAAAAAGTGCACAGAAGCAAAGCGAAAAGCTTTCGGGAAAACGTGCCAAAAATAAAAAGAGGTTTGGTATCACATTTATCAAGACAGTATTAGTGTGCATTCTTTGCATTATTGCTGTTGGTGTGGTTGGTGGTGGCTTATATGCAGTCAAGTTGATTAAGCAGTGCCCGGATATTTCGGAAGTCAACATTTCACCGAATGGTTTTTCCACAACAGTATATGACTCTGCCGGTAATGAGATTGAGACACTGGCAGCGTCTGGATCTAACCGTACGTATGTGACTATTGATGAGATTCCAAAGGACTTGCAACATGCTTTTGTTGCAATCGAGGATGAGCGATTTTACAAGCACAATGGTATTGATTTGCGTGGTATTATTCGTGCCGGATTTACAGGAATCATCAGTGGTGGCAAGAAGATGCAAGGTGCTAGTACCATCACGCAGCAGCTGCTAAAGAACAATTATTTTACGACATGGACATCAGAACATACATTGAAGGACAGTATCAACCGAAAAGTGCAGGAGCAGTATCTGGCGGTACAGTTAGAGAAGGTAGAAGATAAGGATACTATTTTAGAGAATTATCTGAATACCATCAACTTAGGACAGAATACATTGGGCGTTGAGGCAGCATCGGAACGCTATTTTAACAAATCCGTTTCAGAGCTTACCCTTTCGGAGGATGCAGCAATTGCGGCAATCACACAGAATCCATCTAAGTATAACCCGATTACCAATCCAAAGGATAATGCTACAAGGCGTAAAAAGGTTCTGAAAAAGATGTTAGAGCTTGGTTATATCAAGCAGGCGGAGTACGATGAAGCGTTAGAAGATAATCTGTATGATCGTATTCAGATTGTAAATGCGCAGGCAGAATCGAGCGCGAGCACATCTTATTTTGTCGATGCGCTCACAGATGAAGTGGCAAAGGATCTGATGGATCAAAAGGGGTATACAGAGGCACAGGCATATCAGATGCTTTATAGTGGAGGTTTGACAATCAATTCTACACAGGATTCTGCAATCCAGACGATTTGCGAAGAAGAAGTTAATAACAATGCCAATTATTCGGATCATGTGTTACATTCATTCTCTTACCGTTTGACGGTAACGAAAAAAGATGGAAGTTATCAGAATTATAGTGAACAGACGATGCTGACCTATTACCAGGCGCAGAATCCAAACTATGATATCAATTTCTCATCTGAAGAAGAATGTAAGGAAGCAATCGAAAAGTATAAGTCTGAGATTATGGAAGAGGGCGACACCATCGCAGATGGTGGTGAGAAAATCACTTATACGTTACAGCCACAGGCAGCGATATCTGTCATTGATCAGGCGACAGGCCATGTTGTGGCATTGGTAGGTGGACGTGGTGACAAAATGGCAAGCAAGACCCTGAACCGCGCAACCAATATTACACGTCAGCCGGGATCCTGCTTTAAGATTATTGGGTGCTATGCAGCAGCGCTCGATGCAGGTGGATTAACGCTTGCCAGTGTGCAGGATGATGCACCGACAAGCTATGCAAACGGAACACCACTGCACAACTACGATAATAAGTATCGCGGCTTTACAACGATTCGTGATGCGATTATTAGTTCTATGAATGTTGTTACGGTTAAGAATCTGACACAGATTGGAACGGGCTTGGGCTTTGAATATGCTGAAGCACTTGGTATTTCCACACTTGAGCCGGGCGATAATAATCAGACCCTTTGCCTTGGCGGTTTGACACACGGTGTTACCGATCTGGAATTGACAGCTTCTTATGCGACCATTGCCAATGGTGGAGATTATAACAAGCCGGTATTATATACACAGGTACTGGATCACAATGGCAATGTTCTTTTGGATAATACACAAAACACATCAAAAGAAGTTTTGAAGGAGACAACAGCATGGCTGCTGACCAATGCTATGCAGGATGTAATCACATCCGGTACCGGATCAGGAGCAGGGCTTCCAAACATGCCAACAGCAGGTAAGACAGGTACAACGACAAAGAACCGTGACACGGTATTTGCTGGCTATACACCATATTACACAGCAGCAGTCTGGGGCGGTTATGATGATAATACCGAGCAGACGTATACAGCATATTCAAAACTGATATGGCATTCTGTGATGCAGCGTATCCATGAAAATCTGCCACGAAAAGAGTTTACACAGCCTTCGGGGATTGTGACAGCAACGGTATGTAAAAAATCCGGAAAACTGGCGATAGAAGGTGTTTGTGACGCGGACCCAAGAGGCTCAATGGTTTACACAGAATATTTTGATAAAGATTCTGTGCCAACAGAAACTTGTGATCATCATGTGAAAGTAGATATTTGTTCTGCATCCGGACAAATTGCAGGAGAATATTGTCCAGTGGAAAATCGTGTACCAACGGTTTATATTATCGGAGGAACAGCTGAGACGGAGGATGGACCATATCTGATTACAGAAGAAGCATTGAATACCGTATGTAGTGTGCATACTTCTAGTAGCAGTTCATCAGAGAGTGGAACTACAGAAGGTGCGGTAAAGCCGAGCGTGGAAGGTACCATTACCGAAAACAAACCACAGACGGAAAACAGTGGCGGCGAAAGTGGTACAGGCGGCAGTTCAGGTGGCTCATCAGGTGGGGCATCCGGGGGTTCCACAGGCGGCTCATCGGGAGATACGAGTGGAACGGGTACGAATACGCCAAGTACCCAGAACCCATAAGACAGAAGGAAAAGGGAACCTTTCTTTAGGTTTCCTTTTTTTTTCGGATAGAGTATAATGGGTAAATACAAGAAATCAGAGGTATGTCAAATGTATGAATTACATAGTCGCGTGAGATACAGTGAAGCGGATCAAAAAGGAAAATTGTCTGTGAGTGGCATTATGAATTACTTACAGGACTGCTGCACAATGCAGGCAGAGGATTTAGGGATAGGGCTGTCATACTTAGCGGATCATCATATTGGATGGTTTGTTACCTCCTATCAGATCAAGATTTGCAAAGAATTGCCGAAGGTAGGAGAAGCTATTATTGTTAAGACCTGGCCTTATCGTTTCCGAGGAATGTTAGGATATCGTAATTTTACGATTGAGGATGAGAGTGGCAATATTTATATAGAAGCAGATTCTCTTTGGATTTTGATGGATTTGGACAAGTTAGCACCTGTTCGTCTGCCAAAAGAGATGTTAGAAGCCTATACGATAGACCCGCAACTGCAAGGAACATGGAATTTACGAAAACGTACCTTGCCAGACGAACGTGAAGTGTCGTATGACTTTATGGTATCCAGATTGCATCTGGATACGAATCGCCACATGAATAATGCACATTATGTGGAAGCGGCGCGGGCATGCTTGCCGGAAGGTGATACCTTGTCTGAAATTTATGTTGAGTTTCGTAAGTCGGCGGTATTGGATGATCATGTGATTTGTCGCTGTGCGAAAAACGAAAACGGGAAGCTGATAACGTTAGAAAACGATGAGCAGGAGATATATGCTGTTGTTGAATTTACTATCAACAACTAGATAGAGAAAGGACAGGATATGAAATTAGGATGTATGCAGACCTTACGGGTTATAAAGAAAGTAGATTTTGGTGTATATTTATCGGATATAGATCAGCCAAAAGCGGAAGAACGCGTTTTACTTCCAAAGAAGCAAGTGCCGGAACAGACACGCATAGGTGATGAGATTGAGGTATTTTTGTACCGGGATTCTAAGGATCGTATGATTGCTACAACGACGATGCCACGGATCACATTAGGACAGATTGCAGTATTGCCCGTCAAAGAAGTGGGAAAAATAGGAGCTTTTTTGGATTGGGGATTGGAAAAAGATTTGTTCCTTCCCTATAAAGAGCAGACGAGAAAGGTGCACGAAGGAGACGAGATTCTAGTGCGTTTGTATATTGATAAGAGTAACCGTCTTTGCGCTAGTACAAAAGGTATTTATGATTTGCTTTCCACAAACCCGCCATATCATATCGGAGATGAGGTTGAAGGAAGAGTCTATGAATTCGGCCATGACTTTGGTACCTTCATTGCTATTGAGGATAAATATTCAGCGATGCTCCCAAAACACGAGGATACATCACATTTACAATTGGGAGATGTCATTACGGTGGAAGTGACAGGTATCAAAGAAGATGGTAAGCTCGATGTTTCTATGCGTAAGAAAGCATATATGCAGATGGATGATGATGCAGAAAAAATCATGGATTTGATTGAATCTTATGCGGGGGTATTGCCATTTACAGAAAAAGCTACACCAGAAATCATTTTCCGTGAGACAGGACTGAGTAAGGCGGCTTTCAAGCGCGCGGTAGGTCGATTATATAAGGAAAGAAGAATTCAGATCACGGATGGTAAGATTCGTAAAAACGAAGCATAAATTGTATCATATTTTATATCCGTGTTACCAGGCGTGTGATATAATAAAAACCAGTAAAAATAGAAATGAATGTAAGAAGTTTTAAATCGCAGAGAAAGGAAGTATAAAAGCATGAAAAAAGTAATCGCAACAGACAAGGCACCAGCAGCTATTGGACCATATTCACAGGCAATCGAAGTAAACGGCATGGTTTATACATCCGGTATCATCCCGGTAGATCCTGCAACAGGTAATATTCCAGAAGGTTCAGTGGCACAGGCAGAACAGGCATTTACTAATTTAAAGAACTTATTGGAAGCAGCAGGAACAGATATCAGTCAGGTTGTTAAGACAACCGTTTTTATTAAGGAAATGAATGATTTTGGGGCAATCAATGAAGTGTATGCGAAATACTTTACAGAGCCATATCCAAGCCGCAGTTGTGTAGAAGTTGCAAGACTTCCAAAGGATGTTATGCTTGAGATTGAAGCGATTGCTTTGAAATAAGAGAAGTTTATCATGGTAGAAGGCAAAAAGAAAAGAACCCGTAGCGGTTCTTTTCTTGCACTTGTTATAGAATTGTATGAACCAGATCAGACACGCAGATCGATGTTCTGACCGATACCATTTACAGAAGCCTCTGAAACAGGAGCTGGCATAGATGCGAGGGAAGCGGCAAGAAGATCACCAGAAGATGTGGCGGTATCTAATTGTTTGCTCAACATGGCAATGCCAATCTGCTGTAATGCGCCGGAGTCGGCAATCATACTGCTGGATATAGGTGTAAGGTTCATGACGATTCCTCCTTCCTGAGTTTCGGGATATAGGGTATAACTTTGGAATTTCTTGTCATACTTAATTGTAGTATGGCACATCAGAAGGAAAAAAACAAGAGAAGATAGGAGTGGCAAAAAAAGAGATGTATGATGTTATTATAATAGGAAGTGGTCCGGCGGGACTTGCGGCAGCAATCTATGCGAAGAGAGCTGCATTAGAGACACTGGTGCTGGAAAAGACACCAATCAGTGGCGGTCAGATTATCAACACGTACGAGGTGGATAATTATCCGGGGCTGCCGGGCATCAGTGGCATGGAATTAGGACAGAAAATGCGTGGTCATGTGGATGCGCAGCATGCTGAAGTAAAGACGGCCACTGTAAAAGAGATTATAGATCACGGGGATTATAAACTGGTACGTACCAGCGATGGGGATTTTGAGACAAGAACTGTTGTGCTTGCCATGGGAGCGTCACACCGGCAGTTAGGTGTTCCGGGAGAAAATGAACTTTGTGGCATGGGTGTTTCGTATTGTGCAACCTGTGATGGAGCTTTTTTCAAAGGACGTGATGTTGCTGTTGTAGGTGGCGGAGATGTTGCACTGGAAGATGCATTATTTTTGGCACGAGGATGCAATAAAGTGTATTTGATTCACAGACGCGATGCTTTTCGTGGAGCAAAAGTATTACAAAAGCAGGTAGAAGAAAAAGAAAATATTGTGTGTGTGATGGATTCCGTGGTGGATGAGATTGTTGGCGAAGATCTGGTGGAAAAGGTATGCATTTCGAATAAAAAGACACAGCAGTCATCAGAATTATCTGTGCAGGGAATTTTTATCGCAGTAGGTATTTCACCAAATACGAAAGATATTCAGGGATTGCCTAAGCAGGACGATGCAGGCTATATTATTGCAACAGAAGATGGTGTGACAGATATTCCGGGAATTTTTGTTGCAGGAGATTGTCGTACGAAACAACTACGCCAGGTCATTACCGCGACAGCCGATGGAGCGAACGCAATTACATCTGTGGAACGTTATTTATACGAAACACATTAATGTCACATTTTGGTAACGAATCAGGGTTGACATGCTACAAACCCTTTGCTATAATGACAAAAGTGATGTAACAATTTCGTAACAAATGTTTCACATGGAGGTTTACGATAACATGAGAAAAAATGGAAAGAAGAATATTTCATATGCGATTGCAGCAGGTGTGCTTTTGGGCAGTGTTTCCATGACATCCTTTGCTTCTCCAGTTGCAGGTGTTGTAGGTATGGCATCTACAGATAGTGCAACAGTCGCATCGAATTCATATTCTACATTATCCGGTGTATCATTGACGATGGCAAATATCTTATCAGATGCTTCAGCAGCGGCAGATAACACAAGTGATGTAGCAAGCAATAATACAACAACGGTTGAGCAGCAGGCACCAGAATCAGAATATGCAAATGTAGCAATTGCTCAGGTTGACAATTACGTTAATATCCGTAGTACCCCAAGCGAGGACGGAGACGTTGTTGGTAAATTATACAACAAGTCAGCAGCGACAGTACTTGCAACAGAGGGTGACTGGTATCAGATTACATCTGGTAACTGTACCGGTTATGTTAAATGTGAATTTGTAGTTGTTGGTGATGAGGAATTAGCAAAGTCTGTTTCGACAAGACTTGCTACTGTTACAACCCAGACATTATATGTAAGAGAACAGCCGACGACAGAATCTTCTGTAGAAGGCATGGTTCCAGAAGGTGATGATCTTGTTGTAACAGATGAATCTATGGCAGATACGGGTTGGGTAAAGGTATCTTTACTTGAGTATGAAGGATATGTATCGTTAGAGTTTGTTACGTTATCAACAGATTATGTAACAGCGGAATCAAAAGAAGAAGAAGCAGCAAGACTTGCAAAAGAAGAAGCAGAGCGTAAGGCAGCAGCTGCAGCAGCGGCAGCGTCACAAAGAAAAGCATCTTCTGGATCTTATTACACCGGTGGATCGTCATCTTATGCAGCTCCAAGTGGTGCTGGTGGATCTGCAGTTGTAAGTTATGCATCTCAGTTTGTTGGTAATCCATACGTATATGGTGGATCTAGTTTGACAAACGGAACAGACTGTTCTGGATTTGTTATGGGTGTATATTCTGCATTTGGTGTGGGACTTCCACATTCTTCTAGCGCAATGCGAAGTGTAGGATATGGTGTAGATGTTAATTCTATGCAGGCAGGTGATATCGTATGTTACAGTGGACACGTAGGTATCTATACTGGTAATGGAACGATTGTGAATGCACTTAACTCAAGCTCCGGTATTACTTATACTAATGTAAATTACAGCCCGATTTTGGCAGTTCGTCGAATCTACTAATAAAAGCAAAGTGATAAGCCTCAGGCAATGCCTGAGGCTTTTTTCTGTAGTTCTATAGGGCAGCGGCACGCGCCAGTAGCACCAGAAAGATTACTGTCACAGAACAGGCAATTTCTAAAAGAGACCAACTTGGCAGATGAATACAAAAACTGTCTTTGCAAAGTTCGACAGTCGTCTGGGATGATGTTCGCCTGCGACAGATATGAATGCAAAACGCATTAGAAATTCTTAAAACTTGCTTATAAACTGGCAACAAGGGCGCATGGACGCGCCCTTGAGGCGTAACCGCACATGGATGTTCGTTTACGCCGGTTGCCCTTATAGAAACATCTTATCGCAAGTTTTTAGAATTTCTTATAAGTGTAGCCCTGAATATCTGTCGCAGGCGGACACATCCTGACGGCAGTCGAAGCTGTGCAAAAGACAGCTTTTTATCTGCCATGTGGTCTCTAAGAAATTTGCCTAACCTATTCCAAAGTAATCTTTCTGGTGCTACTGGCGCGTGCCGCTGCTCTATAGAACTACAGAAAAAAGTATTCAGACAATAATATTGTCAAGGTAAAAAGTGTTTTTTTGGAGAACTGCACAAAAAAGGTAAAATAGAGAAGAGAAGGGATATCTTACGCAAGATGACAGATAAAACTTATCCACAATTTTGGGGGCGAAAAAGTGGGGAAAATGTACTTATACACGGATTTGTCAACTTTATCCACAATTTTGGGGATAAAAACACGGAATTTGTAAACAACAAAAAGAACGTTTGTTTTGTGATTTTGTGATAAAAAATGTCGAAAAAAGAAAAAAGGATTGACTTTTAAAGTGTGGAAAAATGTCAAAATTTGGGTCTATTGACAGAATATTTACGGTAAAAGGGATTTTGCATAAAAAAGTGACGTCCCCCTCTTTATTTTTTTGGCAGATTATATTAAAATAACAAATAAGTATGTGAAAAACATCAAAAAAGTATATGGACAAATTGTGGAAATTGTATAGATAAGGGAGGAAAGGATATGATTTCGAATCAGACGCTACAGAATACGATTGACGGTCTGCATCAGATTACGAAAATAGACTTTGCTGTTGTAGACAGTGAAGGCGGTGTGTTGGCATCTACCATCATGAATCCGGGGCAGTATCGCGAGTCAGCGGTTACGTTCGCGTTATCTGAGGCAGAGAGCCAGGTAGTATCGGGTTGTCAGTTCTTTAAGGTATATGATGAACAACAGTTGGAATTTATTGTGTTAGCCAAAGGGAATGATGAGGAAGAGGCTTTACTTGTTGGAAAGATTGCAACTTTTCAGATCCAGGAATTGATGGTGGCTTACAAGGAACGCTTTGATAAGGACAACTTTATCAAAAACTTATTATTAGATAATTTGTTGCTTGTGGATATTTACAATCGTTCCAAGAAATTGCATGTGGATATCAATGCCAGAAGAGTGGTTATGATTGTGGAGACAGGTGAACACAAGGATGGAGATGCGATTGATCGTGTGCGTAGTCTGTTTAGCGGCAGGACAAAAGATTTTGTTACAGCGGTAGATGAACACAATATCATTGTAGTAAAGGAACTTTTAGATCAGGAAACCTATGAGGATATCCGTAAGACAGCTGCAGTGATTATCGATGCGCTCAAAGATCGTGATGATAGAATTCGCGTATCGTATGGTACGATTGTTGGAGAAATCAAAGAAGTGTCACGTTCTTATAAAGAAGCTGGTATGGCTTTGGATGTCGGTAAGATTTTCTTTGCTGACAAGCGTATTATCGCATACTCAGCACTTGGCATTGGCCGTTTGATTTACCAGTTGCCAATTCCACTTTGCAAGATGTTTATCAAGGAAATTTTCGATGGTAAGGACTTGGATGATTTTGATGAGGAGACCTTATCTACCATCAACAAATTCTTTGAAAACAGCTTGAATGTTTCTGAGACATCAAGACAACTCTATATACATAGAAATACGCTTGTGTATCGTTTGGATAAATTACAAAAGAGCACAGGACTGGATTTGCGTGTATTTGAAGATGCCATCACGTTTAAAATTGCGCTGATGGTTGTAAAATACATGAAGTATATGGAAAATCAGGACTTTTAATTTTACATCATTTAGGAGATAGAATAAGCAATGATTCGATTAGAACACGTTAGTAAGACATACCAGCAGGGTGTGCCGGCGCTCAATGATGTGAGTATTCATATTGAGCAGGGGGAGTTCGTTTTTATTATGGGTAAAAGTGGATCCGGTAAATCTACGTTGATTAAGCTTTTACTTAAGGAACTGGAACCGACAAAAGGTGAAATCTATATCAATAACCAGAAGTTGTCGTCTGTGACACATAAAAAGATACCGTATTTCCGTAGAAATATCGGTGTTGTATTCCAGAATTTCCGCTTATTACAGGATCGTAATGTTTATGAAAATGTAGCTTTTGCAATGAAGGTTGTAGAATCTTCAACGCGTGAAATCAAGCGAAAAGTACCACTTATGCTTTCGCTTGTGGGTCTGGCAGCAAAATACAAATCTCTGCCGCGCCAGCTTTCCGGTGGTGAGCAGCAGCGTGTTGCAATTGCGCGAGCTCTTGTCAACGAACCAAAGATTCTTCTAGCAGATGAGCCGACAGGTAATCTGGATAACACAAATGCATGGGAAATCATGCATCTACTGGAAGAGATTAATGAACGGGGAACGACCGTTGTTGTTGTCACACACAACAGTGAAATCGTTCGAAAGATGAATAAGCGTGTCATCACAATCAAAAAAGGCGTCGTCGTGAGTGACGGGAAATGGGGTGATACACATGAAGTTTAGTACATTTTTGTATAATGTTGGACAAGGACTTAAAAATATCTGGAGAAACAAATTGTTCTCTTTGGCATCCATTGCAACGATGTCAGCATGTATCTTTTTGTTTGGCGTATTTTATTCCATTGGTGTCAATTTTACAGCAATGGTACACTCAGCAGAGGAAGGCGTTGCCGTTATCGTTTATTTTGAGCCGGGCATAAGTCAGGAGCAGATTGACAAAGTAGGCGAAGAAATCGGCAAACGAGGAGAAGTTGCAAAGTATGATTTTGTTTCTGCAGATGAAGCATGGGCATCCTTTAAGGATTCCTATTTTGAAGGAAATGAAGCGGCAGCAGAAGGATTTGCTAATGATAATCCACTGGCAAATTCAGAACGATATGAGATTTATTTAAATGACGTTACCATGCAGCAGACACTGGTTGATTACTTATCCGGTCTGGATGGCGTGCGAAAAGTCAGTCATTCGGAAGTAGCAGCGAAGACATTATCTGATTTTAATAGCCTGATAGGGTATATTTTTGTCGGCGTTATTATTATCTTAGTGGCCGTTGCGGTATTTTTGATTAATAATACGGTTACCGTTGGAATTTCTGTGCGAAAAGAAGAAATCGCGATTATGAAATTGATTGGAGCAAAGGACAAATTTGTGCGCGCACCATTTGTTGTGGAAGGTGTATTTATTGGTTTGATTGGCTCTGTGATTCCATTGGCACTTTTATTCTTCCTTTATCAGGGAATTGTGACTTATGTATCAGAACGATTCCAATTTGTAGGCGATATGTTCTCGTTTATTCCGGTGACTACGGTGTTTACTATTTTAGTACCGGTGTCTTTGGTATTAGGTGTTGGCATCGGCTATATTGGAAGTCGTATGACCCTTCATAAGCATTTGCAGGTGTAAGCCTATGGCATAGGGATGATCCTGATGCAATATATTGGGAATGAAAGCGTTCTGAGAGGATGGAAAAATGGAAGAAATAAAAGAACAATCAGAGGCGGAGATTACGAGTAAGAAAAAGAAAGTAAAGTCATTTCGCAGAGGTGTGATCACAGGCATTTTAAGCTGTCTGCTTGTGGTCGTGCTGGTTCTGGGGGGTGTGGCATTTGCGCTGCGTGGTACCTTGAGCTCATTAAAAGGATTCAATATTTCAAAGCTTCAGTACATTGCATCGTTAGTACAGCATTATTACTATGAAGATATTGATGATGAAGCATTGACAGAGGGTATATACAAAGGTTATATGGAAGGCCTGAACGATCCGTATTCTGTTTACTATACAGCACAGGAATATGAAGACATGATGATTGATACCACAGGAAATTATGCTGGTATTGGCGCTGTTCTTACAAAAGATACACAGACGAAGCAGGTGCGTATTGTCAATGTATATGAAGATTCTCCGGCAGAAAAAGCTGGTTTGCAGGCAGATGATATTTTACTGTCAGTAGATGGCTATAAGGCGGAGTCAGAAGATTTGGATCAATTTGTACATCGTATACGAGGGGAAGAAGGTACCAAGCTTACGGTACAGTATGAACGTGATGGTGTGACGAATGTTGTGGAAGTGACACGGGCGCAAGTTGCTGTCCCAAGCGTACGATATAAGATGCTGGATGATGAAATCGGCTACATTTATATGTCTGAGTTTTCAGAGAATACGCAGAAGCAATTTGAGGACGCAATGAAGGACTTGCAATCCCAGGGCATGAAGGCCGTTATTTATGATTTGCGTATTAATGGTGGCGGTCTGGTAGATTCTGTTGTTGGCATTTTAGATGATATTTTGCCAAAAGGTACAACCGTATATATGGAAGATAAGAATGGAAAACGCACCACATATACATCGGATGATGAAAAGCAAATCAATATGCCAATGGCGGTTTTGACATCTCAAAATACGGCGAGTGCAGCAGAAATATTTGCAGGCGCAATTCGTGATTTTGATTATGGTACGTTGATTGGCACAAAGACATTTGGTAAAGGAATTGTGCAGACGACGGTTCCACTTTCGGATGGTAGTGCCATCAAGGTGACCATGGCGACATATTATACCCCGAGTGGGGAATGCATTCATAAGACGGGCATCACACCGGATGCGGAATTGGAGTATCAGTTCCTCGGTGGTGATGATGATACGTATGATGAACTTCTGGATAACCAGATACAAAAAGGAATGGAAGTTCTTCATGAATCGTTATCCGATTAAAATCTGCTTTTACACAAAGAAAGCAGGAAAAGCACATGTGTTTATCCCATGTGCTGATTTAATAAAAAATGAAAGAGGTGAATACTGTGGTAGAACTTGACGCTTATAAACAGCAGCTGCAAGCGTATGAATCTCCACTACAGGAAGTGAGGGATTCACTTTGACCTGGCTAACAAGTCAAAGCGTATTGAAGAATTAGAAAGAGAAATGGAAGCAGCGGACTTTTGGAATGATGCAGCACAGTCCACTGCCAAAATGAAAGAATTAAAGAGTTTAAAAGATGATGTGAGTGTTTTTTCTCATTTACAGGAATTGAAAGAAGAAATAGAGACCTATATTACGCTGGGATATGAGGAAAATGATCCGGAGTTATTACCGGAAATTGCATCTTTGTTACAGGAATTTGATGGAGCATTGGAAGATTTGCGCATGAAAACACTGCTATCTGATGAGTATGATGACAGAAATGCCATTGTTTCTTTGCATGCGGGCGCAGGCGGAACCGAAAGCTGTGACTGGGTATCCATTCTCTATCGTATGTACACCAGATGGGCGGCAAGCCGAGGCTATGAAGTAGAAGTACTTGATTATCTGGATGGAGATGAAGCTGGAATCAAATCCGTAACATTTCAGGTGAACGGTCCCAATGCATATGGTTACCTGAAATCAGAAAAGGGTGTGCATCGCCTTGTACGGATTTCGCCATTTAATGCAGCAGGCAAACGACAGACATCGTTTGCGTCTTGCGATGTCATGCCGGAATTGGATGATAATGTTGAAATTGAAATCAACGATGATGATATCCGGATTGATACCTATCGATCCAGCGGTGCCGGCGGACAGCATATTAATAAAACATCCTCAGCAATCCGTATCACGCATTATCCGACGGGTATTGTGGTGCAGTGCCAGAATGAACGTTCACAGCACATGAACAAAGATAAGGCAATGCAGATGTTAAAAGCAAAGCTGTATTTGCTGCAAAAAGAAGAGCAGGAGCGCGAGGCGCAGGGAATTCGTGGTGAAGTCACAGATATCGGCTGGGGCAACCAGATCCGCTCTTATGTATTACAACCGTATACTATGGTAAAAGACTTGCGTACCGGGGAGGAAACCGGTAATGTGGATGCCGTGCTAGATGGCGAAATTACGCCATTTATGAACGCTTATTTAAAATGGTGTTCTCTCGGATGTCCGGATCGTCATGCGCAGGATTCATAAAAAGCTTGATTTAAGTAGTCTTCTTATGGTATTATCTTTCGAGTGAGAACAATTGTGTTTGTATCAAAGACACTCGGGGGAGGGAATATGGCAGAGAAGACTACTTATTTTGTTTTAAAGGAAAAGGCGGTGCCGGAAGTGCTCCGCAAAGTGGTAGAAGCAAAAAGACTGATTGAATCGGGACGTTGTATTTCTGTACAGGAGGCGACGGATCGTGTGGGAATCAGCCGGAGCTCATTTTACAAGTATAAAGATGACATTTTCCCATTTCATGATAATGTCCGAGGAAAAACCATTACCATGGTGGTACAAATGGAAGATGAACCGGGTATTTTATCCGAAATCTTACAGACGGTGGCACAATATCACGCCAATATTCTGACGATTCATCAGAGTATACCAGTCAATGGCATTGCGTCGTTGACGCTTTCGGTTGATGTGTTGCCGGAGACGGGGGATGTTTCTGACATGGTTGAGGTCATGGAACATACACCGGGAATTCAATACGTAAAAATATTAGCTAGGGAGTGATCAGATGAAAGTAGCAATTATGGGATACGGAACAATCGGTTCTGGTGTTGCGGAGATTTTAGAAGTAAACAAAGATGTTATTGCAAAGCGCTGCGGGGAACCGTTAGAACTGAAGTATGTGCTTGATTTGCGAGACTTTGAAGGAGATCCGATTGCGGACAAGATTGTGCATGATTATATGACGATTGTGGAAGATCCGGAAGTCGCTATCGTAGTAGAGACCATGGGAGGTGTGGAACCTGCCTATACGTTTGTTAAGGCAATGTTAGAAGCTGGTAAGCACGTTACGACATCCAACAAGGCATTGGTTGCTGACAAGGGTGCAGAATTGATTGAAATTGCACGCAACCATAAAGTGAATTTCCTGTTTGAGGCATCCGTAGGTGGTGGTATTCCAATTATCCGTCCGTTGACTTCTTGTCTGACAGGGGATGTGATTGAAGAAATCACAGGTATTGTTAACGGAACCACAAACTATATGATGACAAAGATGACGCAGGAAGGCTTAGATTTTGATGCTGTGTTAAAAGACGCGCAGGATAAGGGTTATGCAGAAAAAGATCCGACTGCTGATATCGAAGGCTATGATGCCTGCCGTAAAATTGCTATTTTGACATCCTTGATTTGTGGCAGACAGGTAGACTATAAAGACATCCCGACAGAGGGTATCACACATATTACATCAACAGATATGAAATATGCGAAAAAAATGGGAAGGACCATCAAATTGCTTGCAACCAGTAAAGCGCAGGGAGACAGCTATGTGGCAAGAGTAGCACCATTTTTGCTTTCGCCGGAACATCCGCTTTACAATGTACATGATGTATTTAATGCTATTTTTGTGCATGGTAATATGCTTGGTGATGGTATGTTCTATGGAAGTGGAGCAGGAAAATTGCCGACAGCAAGTGCTGTTGTGGGCGATATGGTAGCGATTGCAAAGCACATTGATAAAAATATCTATCTGGAGTGGGAAAAGGAAAAGCTTGTTCTGGCAGATCCGATGGAACAGAAGAATCGTTTCTTTGTGCGTTCTACTGCAACAGAAGCAGAGATTGAATCTGTCTTTGGCAAGGTAGAATTTATAGAAATTGGTCTCGATGATGAGATCGGTTTTGTGACAGAGGAAATGAAGGAGTCGGAATATGCGACGAAAGCGGCAGCTCTTGGCGGAATTCGCCAGATGATTCGCCTGGTATAATACAAAAATGGACACATTCTGACCATCCGTGGAAGAATAAGAAATCACGGAAACTTTATTGAAAAATCGTGGGGGATTTTTTATAATAGTGTCAGAATCATTATTGGTTTCGATTTTTTTAAAGTATAAGGGGGTTTTTATTATGCCAAAATACATTATGGCATTGGATGCAGGGACAACAAGTAACCGCTGTATTCTGTTTGATCATGAGGGGAATATTTGTAGTATGGCGCAGAAGGAGTTTCGCCAGATCTTCCCGAATCCGGGATGGGTGGAACACGACGCCAATGAAATCTGGTCTACACAGCTTGGTGTAGCCGTAGAAGCAATGTCAAAAATCGGTGCAACCGCAGATGATATTGCCGGAATCGGTATTACGAACCAGAGAGAGACTGTTATTGTCTGGGACAAAAATACAGGAGAACCAATTTACCATGCCATCGTATGGCAGTGCCGTCGTACTTCTGAATATGCAGATGAATTAAAAGCAAGAGGCTTGGAAGATATGATTCGTTCCAAGACAGGTCTTATGATTGATGCATATTTTTCAGCAACAAAGATTCGCTGGATTTTGGAAAACGTAGATGGTGCGAGAGAAAAGGCAGAAGCTGGGGATCTTTTGTTTGGAACCGTTGAGACATGGCTGATTTGGAAGCTGACAAAGGGAGAAGTGCATGTAACAGACTACTCCAATGCTTCCAGAACGATGCTTTTCAATATCAACACATTAGAGTGGGATGAGGAAATCCTAAAAGAATTAGATATTCCACGTAGTATGCTGCCAGAAGCAAAGCCTTCTAGCTGTGTATATGGTATGGCAGATCCAAGTTTCTTCGGTGCAGAGATTCCGATTGCCGGAGCAGCCGGAGATCAACAGGCAGCACTGTTTGGACAGACTTGTTTTACAGAAGGGGAAGCAAAGAATACATATGGTACAGGCTGCTTCTTGCTTATGAATACAGGAGAAAAGCCTGTATTTTCTAAAAATGGATTGGTTACAACGATTGCATGGGGCTTAGATGGCAAAGTAAATTACGCCTTAGAAGGTTCCATCTTCGTGGCTGGTGCAGCAATTCAGTGGTTGAGAGATGGCATGAAACTGATTGATTCTGCTGAGGATTCTGAATACATGGCAAAGAAAGCAAAGGGTACACATGGTACCTATGTAGTTCCAGCATTTACCGGTTTGGGAGCACCACACTGGGATCAGTATGCCAGAGGAACGATTGTTGGTATTACGAGAGGAACAAATAAAAACCATATTATCCGTGCAACTTTGGAATCCATCGCATATCAGGTGTGCGATGTTATTGATGCTATGAAGGCAGATGCCAAGACAGATCTTCGCACATTAAATGTCGATGGTGGTGCGAGTGCAAATGACTTCTTGATGCAGTTCCAGGCAGATATGCTGGATAAACCGGTAAATCGTCCTGCTTGTGTAGAATCAACAGCTCTTGGCGCGGCGTATCTTGCCGGACTTGCTGTAGGATACTGGGAGAGCAAGGAAGAAGTTATGAAGAACGTGCAGTATGACCGCGTATTTATTCCATCTATTGAGCCGGAAGAAAGAGAAGCAAAACGTAAAGGCTGGAATAAGGCTGTAAAATACGCGTTTGGCTGGGCTCGTCAGGAAGACGAAGAATAGAATTACAAATTTAAAAGTTAAAGGAGATGTCAGGCGAGGGCATCTCCTTTTTTCATGGCATTTTGTAGCGGGATAAAAGAATCTATGGTATGATAAATATGTAAAAAAGCGGTCGCTGCTTGTGGAGCGGCAGATGGGAGAATATATGGATTACGATGTGTTGATTATTGGAGCTGGCCCAGGTGGAATTTTTTCTGCATATGAATTAATGAAACAGGAACCAAAGCTGCGCGTTGCGGTGTTTGAAGCAGGACATGCGCTTTCAGGAAGAAAATGTCCGATTGATGGAGATAAAATCAAAAGCTGTATTGGCTGTCCAACCTGTTCTATTATGAGTGGTTTTG
>URCQ01000023.1 GCA_900546435.1 uncultured Pseudobutyrivibrio sp.
AACACAAGGGAAAGAGTAAGGGAAAGCTCACTTGCTACAAACTTAGTATTTTCAAGGGTTTGCGAAGAATTTGATAATTAAATATAACAGTTATTAAATTTCCTAAAATATGTGAAATATCAACTGTGAATTTGTAGAATTAGCAGGATTTACAACGGAAAAGGAATTTTCGGATGTGCATGGTTATATGTATGCAGATGAGATGATGTTAAAACGTATGACAAGTAACCTGTTTTCAAACATCTTAAAATATGCCGATAAAGGAAAGAGTGTCTATGTACGCAGTAAGATCGAGCAGGGGATGCTTGGAATCTTGATTGTCAATACCATTAAGCAGGATGTGGGGCAGGTGGAAAGCAACCATATCGGACTTCGCAGCAGTGAGCGTATGGTGGCACTGCATCATGGGCAGATGCACGTGCAACATGACAGACAGGAATATCGGGTGCACATTTTCCTCCCGATTCTTTCTTATGATGTATAGAAAATGCCCAAAGTCTTGTAAAAGAGGCGAAAATCCTTTAAAATGGGAAAGCATCTTTGCATAAAAAGAGAATAGGGAAGGAATATGAAAATGAAACGAGAAGCATTTCAATCCCGTTTGGGATTTTTGTTGGTGAGCGCAGGCTGTGCGATTGGCATAGGTAATGTGTGGCGCTTCCCGTATGTTGCTGGACAAAACGGTGGAGGCATTTTTGTACTGTTTTATCTGTTGTTTTTGGTAATTATGGGGTTGCCGGTATTAACAATGGAGCTGGCAGTAGGTCGTGCGAGTAAAAAGAGCGCTGTACTGGCGTATAAAGCATTGGAAAAGCCGGGAACAAAATGGCATCTTCATGGTTGGGTGGCTATCTTTGGCTGTTGCATGTTAATGATGTATTACACAACCGTATCTGGCTGGATGGTCAGTTATTTCTTTAAGTTTTTGACCGGAGAGTTTTCAGCAAATATGAGCGTGGAGCAGACAGAGGGTGTCTTTGATGCGCTGCTATCAGATCCAAAACAAATGATGTTTTGGATGGTGGCGACTGTAATTTTGGGATTTTTTGTATGCAGCAAGGGTTTACAGAATGGTCTGGAAAAAATCAGTAAAGTGATGATGAGTGCTTTACTGCTTTTGATTATTGTTCTTGTCGTGCATAGTCTGGCATTATCCGGTGCAGGTGAGGGTATTGCTTTTTACCTTGTACCAAATTGGGAGACTGCGATGCAGGTCGGCTTAAAAAATGTTATCACAGCGGCGATGAACCAGGCGTTTTTTACCTTGAGCCTGGGCGTGGCAGCCATGGAGATTTTTGGCAGTTATATGGGAAGAGAGCATTCGCTTGCCGGTGAAGGTATCCGTATCTGTGGATTAGATACGTTTGTCGCGTTGATGTCTGGTCTTATTATTTTCCCGGCATGTTTTAGTTATGGCGTTGAGGTCAATGCCGGACCAAGTTTGATTTTTATTACACTGCCAAATGTGTTTGTACATATGGCAGGTGGCCGTATCTGGGGAAGCCTGTTCTTTTTGTTTATGACATTTGCAAGTTTTTCAACGGTCATTGCCGTGTTTGAAAATATCATGTCATTTGCCATGGACATGTTTGGCTGGAGCCGAAACAAAGCAGCCTTAATTAACGGAGCGATCATTCTCGTAGCAAGTATTCCGTGTGTGCTTGGATATAATGTCTGGAGTGATTTACATATCATTGGAGCACGTGATGTCTTAGACAGCGAAGACTTTATCGTAAGTAATCTGCTACTGCCGATTGGCTCCTTGGTATATCTGTTGTTCTGCGTTACGAAGTGGGGCTGGGGCTTTGATCAATATTTAGAGGAAGCCAATACAGGAGAAGGCTTGAAGATTTCCAGAAAGTTCAAACGCTATTTCCAATTTGTATTGCCACTACTTATTATCTTTATTTTCATACAGGGATTACTTTGATATCAGGGACGTTCCTTTCGCCACGATATAGTAATTGTGTATGGAATTAATGGACGCAAATTGTGCAACATGACACTTTTACACAATCGTGGCATTATGTGTCGAAAAAATCCATAGACTGTGATAGAATTTTTTTATCCTGGCATGAGGGATATGGTAAAAAAGGAGGAGTAAAAATGAAATATTATGGTGGATGCGATTCCGGATCAACTTATACAAAATGTGTCATCATTGATGAGACAGGAAAAATGGTAGCAGATGTGACACTGCGCAGTCGTATTAATGCAGTGCTTTCCTGTGAGGAATCGATTGAAAAAGCAGTAGCACAAGTACCAGAACTTGCATCAGCAGATGATTTGGCATACTTAGTTGGAACCGGATATGGACGTAATAAAGTGCCATCAGCAGACGAGAATATTTCTGAGATTTCTTGTCATGCTATGGGGGTTCATGTGGCAGATCCAAATGTAAAAGCTATTATTGATATCGGTGGACAGGATGTAAAAGGAATTGCAATTGATTCCGACGGAACTGTTTTAAACTTTGCAATGAATGATAAATGTGCAGCTGGAACCGGTCGTTTCTTTGAAGCTATGGCAAAGGCGTTTGAAATGGATTTAGCTGAATTCTCAAAGTTGTCTCTGAAAGCTAAAAATGTAATTCCGATTACAGCACAATGTACCGTATTTGCGGAGTCAGAAGTTATCTCTTTGGTTGGTGAAGGTAAGCCAATGGATGAAATTGCAGCAGGTATTGAATTATCTGTTGCAAAACGATGCTTTGTTATGTCAAAGAAAGCTGGCGCAGTAGATTCTATTACATTGACTGGCGGATGTGCAAAGAATGAAGGATTGAAGGAAGCAATCGAAAAAGTTTTGAATTTAAAGGTAATTGATCTTCCAATTGACCCACAGCTTATGGGTGCACTTGGTGCAGCAGAATTTGCCCGCCAAAAGGGAATGGCAAAGGAAGGAGCGGTTTAGTATGACCGCATTTCTTCATGTACGTTTGATTATCGCAATTGAGCTGTGGAGCAGACACAATCGCTTCCAGTTGGAGAAGAAATAATAGTTACCAAAAATAGAAAAATGGTGAAAATCAGCCGTCTATGCGCATAAAAGATGCAAGTAGGCGGCTGATGTGTTATACTGATACAGCGTCTGGCAGAAAAGACGTGGTACGAGGCATGTCATACAGTTTATGGGATATGACGTGTTCGGGGAATATAGAGATTAAAGAGGAAAACATTATGCATGAATTAGGAATTGTATTTCATATTGCCAAAAAAGTAGAATCACTTGCTGTAGAAAATCATGTAAATCACGTGGCAAAGGTCGTTTTACAGATTGGAGAAGTGTCTACGGTTATTCCGGAATATCTGGATGACTGCTGGAAATGGAAATGCACAAAGAGCGAGATTTTAAAGGATTGTGAGCTGGAAGTCGAAATGATTCCGGCAGTTACATTCTGTGAAGATTGTGAAAAAACATATGGCACAGTAGAACACGGAAAGACCTGCCCATATTGTGGCAGTGAGCATACGTATCTGGTGCAGGGAAATGAGCATGCAATCAAAGAAATTGTTGTATATGACGAGGATTGCGATGAAAATGCGGACGCAAAAGCTGAAAGTGAGGCACTAGAGGAAATCGAAAACGAAGATCATGGTGCCATGCCTATTGGTGATGAGACCAAAGAGTGTCAGGAAGAGCCAAAGGAAGAAGCATAAAGAAGCGTAAAAAAAGAAGTGCAAAAAAGAAGTCACACGATTTGTATGAGAAACAAAATCGTGTGACTTTTTCAGTATTTCAGTGTCTAGTTTAACTTGTCCTGAATGTATTTTTTGACAGCTTCAAAACTTTCTTTACTGATGACGTGCTCAATACGGCATGCATCTTCTGTGGCAGTTTCCTGCGGTACGCCAAGTGCCATCAGAGCTTTCGAAATCATCTCATGGCGTTCATAAATCATCTCGGCAATTTCGCGGCCGGCATCTGTCAGATAAATATAACCGGCATCGGTAACGGTAATCTGTTCTTTCTCACGCAGGTTTTTCATGGCAATGCTGACACTTGATTTTTTGAAATCGAGTTCATTGGCAATGTCAACGGCGCGCACGACGGGTAATTTTTTGCTGAGAATCAAAATGGTCTCTAAATAATTCTCGGCAGATTCGTTAATAAATTTACGCATATAAATAAAAACCTCCTAATACATGGCAATGATACTATTTTGTATATAAACGTATTACTATCATACCATATCTGCAAAAGAACGTGAAGTTTTTCGGGGAAAGATATTGACAAAAAGAATTCTTTTCTATAAACTACAAACATAGAAAACCTACTAAACAACTAGGAATATGGGAATTATGATTTTGATCGTGGTAGAATGTGACAAAGAAATCAGAGGTTTATTTGTAGGAGGAAATTGACATGGCAGATATTAAAAATAGCGCAGTAGAATTGATTGGTAATACACCTATTTTAAAATTAAATAGATATACCAAGGCATCTGGTGTAGAAAATGCAAACATTCTTGCAAAATTAGAGTACTTGAATCCGGCGGGTTCTGTGAAGGATCGTGTAGCGCTTGCAATGATTCAGGATGCAGAGAAAAAAGGTCTCTTGAAGGAAGGCGCGACCATTATTGAGCCTACTTCCGGAAATACAGGAATTGGACTTGCAGCAGTTGCGACAGCAAGGGGATATCGCACCATTATTACACTTCCGGATACGATGAGTGTAGAACGTCGTAATCTTTTAAAAGCCTATGGGGCAGAACTTGTTTTGACTGAAGGTGCAAAAGGCATGAAAGGTGCCATTGAAAAAGCGGAAGAGTTAAAGAATGAGATTGCAGATTCCATTGTATTGGGACAGTTTGTGAATCCGGCGAATCCGGCTGCACACAAAGCTACAACAGGTCCGGAAATCTGGAAACAGACAGGTGGTGCTGTGGATATCTTCATTGCCGGTGTCGGTACAGGTGGAACGATTTCTGGTGTTGGCGCGTATTTAAAAGAACAAAATCCGGATATTCAGGTCATTGCAGTGGAACCGGCGACAAGTGCCGTACTTTCCACAGGAAAGGCTGGTGCGCATAAAATTCAGGGAATTGGTGCAGGCTTTATACCAGATACTTTGGATACGAGTATTTATGATGAGATCATTCCGATTGAGAATGAGGATGCATTTACTGAGGGTAAGAAGTTTGCAGTAACGGAGGGCGTTCTGGTTGGAATCTCTTCCGGCGCAGCACTAAAGGCAGCTACGATTGTGGCGAAGAGAGAAGAGAACAAAGGGAAGAATATCGTGGTACTTCTTCCGGATTCTGGTGATAGATATTTGTCTACACCGTTATTTGCAGATTAAGCGGGCGAGAGCACAACAGGATGCTTTTCGTCATTTACAGGAAAAAGAGGGATAGGTATGAGAGTTTCAACAAAAGGTAGATATGCCATTCGATTTATGTTGGATTTGGCACTTCATAATACGGGAGAACCAGTGCGCATCAAAGATGTTGCGACACGACAGAATATTTCAGATAAGTATTTGGAACAGGTGGTGTCTATTTTAAACAAAGCGGGCTATGTCAGAAGTATTCGTGGACCGCAAGGAGGCTATGTTCTTACACGAAATCCCGAGGATTACACGATGGGACAGATCCTTCGTTTGACGGAAGGAGATATGGTTCCTGTCGCATGTCTTGCCGATGACGTGAACCAATGTGATCGTGCAGATAGTTGTGTGACCTTGCATTTTTGGAAAAAATTAGATGATGCAATCAGCAGTGTAATTGATAATACAACTTTGGCGGACCTTGTGGAAGAAGAGCAGGGGATGATGGCCAACAATTATGTGATTTAACCGTAGGGACGTTCCTTTTGCCATAAGGAACGTCCCTTTTGTCATATGGAAAGACAGGCGCAGAGCAGCAGGACGGACAGCACGCAGGATACTGGGAAGAAACTGTCGCAGAACAGGGAGTCTCTTTGTGTGAAATTTTTCTTTTTGGGATTAAAAATGTCTTTGCAAAGTTCGACAACCGTCTTGGATGATGTGCACCTCTGCCAGATATGAATGCAGAACGAATTAGAGATGCTTAGGACTTGTAAATACTGAGGCAACTCGGGTACAAGGATGTACCCGAGAGGCGCAACCGCACATGGATGTTCGTTTGCGCCGGTTGCCATGAACCTTTGAAAAAGTCGTCCAAGTCCTTAGCATCTCTTATAAGTGGCGCCCTGAATATCTGTCAGAGGTGGACACATCCTGACGTTAGTCGAAGCTGTGCAAAAGACATTTTATGAAAAGAAACAATTTCACAAAGAGACTCACCTAACCTGCTCCAAAGTTTCTTCCCAGTATCCTGCGTGCTGCCCGTCCTGCAGCTCTGCGCCTGCCTATATGCCAATGGATACACCCCCTTGTGGCAAAAGGAGCGTCTCTTGTTTAAAAAAATTAAAAAACCTATTGACATACTAGGAAATATAGGATATGATTCCAATATCATAATTCCTAGCAAGTTGGTATAGATATAGGGAAAGGAAAAAAGATGAATTATTTTGATGAAGCGGTTCATTTTCGAATGTGCTCCTGGCGATGTTGATAAAAGGAAAGATGTGAAAAAACGAAGAGCAGATAAAGGAGAAAATGAAAATGAGTGAAAAAAGAAATTACAGATTTGAGACATTACAGTTACATGTAGGACAGGAAGAAGCAGATCCGGCAACCGATGCGAGAGCAGTTCCAATTTATCAGACAACATCTTATGTGTTCCGCAATTCACAGCATGCAGCGGATCGTTTTGGACTTGCAGATGCAGGCAATATTTATGGAAGACTTACCAATTCAACACAGGGTGTATTTGAAGATCGTATTGCAGCATTAGAAGGTGGAGTTGCAGGTCTTGCAGTTAGTTCCGGTGCAGCAGCAATCAGCTATACGATTCAGGCACTTGCAAAGGCTGGGGATCATATCGTAGCACAGAAGACAATTTATGGTGGAAGTTACAACCTGTTAGCACATACGTTGAAGCTGTATGGTATTGAAACAACATTTGTAGATATTCATAACCTCGAAGAAGTAGAAGCTGCTATTCAGGATAATACAACAGCTGTTTTCATCGAGACACTAGGAAATCCAAACAGCGACATTCCGGATATTGATGCGATTGCTGAAATCGCACATAAGCATGGTTTACCGCTTGCCATTGATAATACGTTCGGCACCCCATATCTGATTCGTCCACTGGAACATGGTGCGGACATCGTGGTACATTCCGCAACAAAATTTATTGGTGGACATGGAACCAGCTTGGGCGGTGTGATTGTTGATGGTGGTAAATTTGATTGGAAGGCAAGCGGTAAATATGCACCGATTGCAGAGCCAAATCCTAGTTATCATGGCATCTCCTTTGTGGATGCAGCTGGCCCAGCAGCATTTGTGACATATATCAGAGCCATTTTACTCCGCGATACAGGGGCAACAATTTCACCATTTAATGCATTTTTGCTGTTACAGGGAACCGAGACATTGTCACTTCGTATTGAACGCCATGTAGAGAATACGAAGAAAGTAGTGGAATATCTGGCAAATCATCCACAGGTAGAACATGTAAATCATCCATCTTTGCCGGATCATCCACAGCATGCCTTGTATGAAAAGTATTTCCCAAATGGTGGTGGTTCCATCTTTACCTTTGAGATTAAGGGCGGCCAGAAAGAAGCACATGAATTTATTGACAATCTGGAGATTTTCTCATTACTTGCAAATGTGGCAGATGTAAAGAGTCTTGTCATTCATCCGGCTACAACAACACATTCGCAGTTGTCACCAGAAGAACTGGCAGATCAGGGCATTAAGCCAAATACCATTCGCCTTTCTATCGGTACAGAACATATCGACGATATTATTGCAGATTTGGATCAGGCATTTGCAAAAGTAAAATAATACATGATAAAATAAAGAGGTGTCGTGAAAGCGGCATCTCTTTTTTCTATGAGAGAAAAGGCTCCATGGATGGAAAGAATATTTTTTCCATCCGTCGAAATATACTGTGGAAGGATAAAGATATGCGTGTAATCATCGTGGATGATGAAGAAAAAATAAGAAGTGAGATAACATCGTATCTGGAAAAATTCGCACAAGAGAAGAAGATACAGATACAGATTGAAAGTTATGATTGCCCGGCTGCTTTTTTACAAGAGTGCCATGCAAATGTGGATTTGATTCTTTTGGATGTAGAAATGCCGGGAATGGATGGTATTGCTTTGGCTCGCGAGATTCGTAAGAAAGATGAAAACGTACTTCTGATGTTTATTACGAATATGGCGCAATATGCACTGCATGGATATGAGGTGGAGGCCATTGATTATGTCATCAAACCATTGGGGTATCAGGAATTTGCGTTAAAGATGAAAAAGGCAATGCGCTACATGGGGCGTCATGAGAAAAAGCAGATGATGTTGCAGACAGTAGAAGGAATGCAGCCCATTGCAATCGATGATATTTTATATGTGGAAGTGATTCGCCATTACTTGCAATATCATACGAAAGCACACGTGTACGAAGTACGAGGTGCAATGAAAGAAGTAGAAAGTCAGTTGTCGCAGTATCATTTTGTCCGCTGTAACCAGAGCTATCTTGTTAATTTGGCAAAAGTGCAGTGTATACAGGGAAATAATGTTGTGGTCGGACATGATGAATTGCCAATCAGCCGAAATAAAAAGGCATCTTTTGTGGATGCGCTGACAAGGTATATAGGAGGTATGCTATGATACAGTTGTCTGCACTTGATATTTTTGAAGAATTGCGGTTTGTCTGGGAACTTTTATTAGCAGAAATCCTTTTTGCATCCTGTTTTACCAGAAGAAGACAGGAAAACAAATGGCTTTTTCCAGTAGGAATGATTGTATTTAGCCTGTTGGCGCAGATTTATGTGCTGTATGTATTGGAACTGACAAAAAGAGTATCTGGGATATGGATTGGCGTTATTAATATTGCGTGGTATGTATTGCTTTCTGCCATGACGGTTTTTTGGATGTACCGCTGTTTTGAGATGACAAAAGCGGATGCTATTTTCCTGGGAGCAGGAGCTTATAGTTTACAGCACCTGGAGTATGTTGTGGTCAATGAGGTTGTGGCGCGAGGTCTTTGTAACCAACTGCTTTCTCAATTGGTGTTGTATGGTTTATTGTGTGCATTTACAACGCTGTTTTTCTATAGCATTTTTTATCGCATCTTTCGCGTGAAGCTAAAGGAGAGTGGAGGACGTATTTTTGAAGATACATCTAATAATATAGCTTTCTGTGGAATGTTGTTTGTTCTTGTGTACCTGGCAACGTTTATGTGCCAGACGATTTTTGTGGGTGATTCCTATACATATGAGCATGTGAATTATATAGGTGCAACGGTTGATTTTTTGATTTGCATTCTTCTTCTATGGGTGCAGCATGGAATTTTACAGATACGAAATATCAATCAGGAAAAAGAGATTGTCGAGCATCTGTTATATGAAAGAAAGCGACAATATGAATTATCGCGCGAAAACATTGAAACCATCAATCACAAGTGCCACGATCTAAAACATCAGATTCGCGCATTAGAACATGTCAGCGAGGGGGAACGCAGCAATTATATTCGCGAACTGGAAGATGCGATTGGAATATATGATGCTGTTGTAGAGACAGGAAATGAGGTTGTAAATACCATTATTTCGGAAAAAGCATTGATTTGTGGAAGACGCGACATACGACTTTCCTGCATGGTAGATGCCAGTCATCTTGATTTTATGAGTACGTTAGATATTTATGCACTGCTTGGAAATGCGTTGGACAACGCGATTGAAAGCGTAAGCAGATATGCGGATAAAGATAAGAGGATCATTAGTCTGACCATATGCGCGGTAGGTGATTTTCTTAGTATTCAGATTAATAATTATTGTGAGGATAACGTTGTGTTTACAGATGGACTTCCGATGACGACAAAGCGCAACAAGGATTATCATGGATTTGGGATGAAGAGTATGAGGCATCTTGCAAAAAAATATGGAGGTTCCATGGCAACCAGTATAGCGGACAATATGTTTACACTTCAGATATTGCTGCCGATGCCACGTGAATTCTTACGTCTCTATAAGGAGGCAAAACAGTAAAAAATAGAATAAGGATACCATTTGTGTCAAAAAACGTCCAGATGTGCCAGACCTCTTGTGAGGCCTGGCATTTTTTATTATGTTACATAGCAGAAAGAAAAACCGAAAGGTGATCGAAGGAGGAGAAACATGAAAGCAAAACCATTTAACAAAACAAAGTCTATTGTGACTTATGTGGTTTGCGTAATCCTGATTGTGGCTTTGGCGATAGGAAATTATTTTGCCTATTTGTACAAGGACTTAATCACGGTTTATACGAGTGGTTCTGATGTGGTTACGACAGATGAATCTGCAAAAGTTTGTCAGACCATTGAGGAAGAAGGCATGGTCTTGTTAAAAAATGACAAGGGATTGCCACTGAAAGAAGGAGCCAAGGTATCTTTACTTGGAGAGGATTCCGTGGATTTTGTCTATGGGGGTGCTGGTTCAGGCTCGGTAGATACATCTTTGGCATTAAATCTGAAAAAGGCGATGGAAAAATCGGGATTTGAAGTCAATGAGACACTTTGGGACTTTTACGACAAAGGAGCAGGAAAAGATTACCGTAAAAGTGTTCCGGATGAAACAGGCGCGGGAGAGTTTTCGGTGGGAGAAGTTCCTGCGGATGTTTACACTGATGATGTAAAAAACAGTTTTAAAGAGTATAACGATGCGGCTGTTGTTTGTATCGGACGTAGCGGCGGAGAAAGTGCAGACATTCCAACCGAACCGCTTGCCAGCGGATACACTTATTTGGAACTGGATCAGAACGAACGGGATATGCTTACCATGGCATGCGAAAATTTTGATAATGTTGTTGTTTTGGTTAACTCCAACAATGCGATGGAACTTGGATTTTTAAATGAGGAAGCATATAAAAATGTGAAAGCCTGCGTCTGGGTTGGTGGTGTTGGACAGGAAGGTATCAAAGCAGTAGCAGAAGCGTTAGCAGGAAAAACGAATTTCTCAGGTCATCTGGCAGATACCTATGCGTATGATTCTCTAAGCGCGCCGTCTGCACAGAATATCGGAGATTTCACCATTACAAACAGCAATGTGACAAATGGTACCAAATATATTGCGTATGCAGAGGGTATCTATGTTGGCTATCGTTATTATGAGACACGTTATGAAGATGCAGTTATGGGAACAGGAAATGCAGGAGACTATGATTATACAAAGACAGTACAGTTCCCATTTGGTTACGGCCTTTCCTATACGGATTTTGCGTGGTCAGACTATTCTGTTGCAGAAAAGGATAATACCTACGAAGTCAGTGTTACTGTAAAAAATACCGGTGATGTTGCAGGAAAAGATGTAGTAGAAGTGTACATGCAATCACCTTATACCGCGTATGATAAGGAAAATGGCATTGAGAAATCTGCTGTGGAATTGGTTGGCTTTACCAAGACAGATACAATAGAGCCAGGAAAAGAGCAAACGGTTACCGTTACCGTAGATAAGGAAGTTATGAAGACGTATGATGCTGCAAATGCGAAGACTTATGTGGTTGATGCGGGAGACTATTTCTTTACAGCGGCAAGTGATGCGCATGAAGCAATCAATAATATTTTAGCAGCCAAAGGCTATACAACACAAAACGGTATGGATGCCGATGGTAATGCAAAAATGACATACAAAACAAGCGTAGATGCATTGGATACGACAAGTTATGCAAAAGCGACAGAAACGGGTAAGGAAGTGACAAATCAGTTTGATGATGTAGACCTTCGTTACTATGATGATACATTTACATACCTGACTAGAAATGACTGGACAGGAACTTTCCCTGCAACTTATGCAGATGGCAGCATGACAGCAAGCGATGAGCTGCTTGCAGACCTTGCATGGGATCGAAGTGATGCTGTTGTAAATGATGGAAGCAAAATGCCGGAATTTTCCAAGGATGGAGAAAAGAAGGTAGCGGATGCAAAAGATGCGGCATATGATGATCCTATATGGTCAGAATTAGTCAGCGAGTTGTCTGCGGAAAAGGCAATGCAACTGGTACGTCAGGGTGGTTATGCAACCATTCAGGCAGATGATATCGGACTTCCGGCAACCACAGATAAAGACGGTACCTCCGGTATTTCCGGAACACTGGTCGGTGGACAGTCTGCTATGGCATATCCGGTAGAAGCCGTGATGGCTTGTACCTGGAATACAGATCTTTTGTATGAAATGGGACTCAGTCTTGGCGAGGACTCTATCAACACAGGCGTTGCCGGCTGGTATGCACCGGGTGTTGACATTCATCGTTCTCCGTACAGCGGACGTAACTTTGAATACTTCTCAGAGGATGGCTTCCTTTCCGGTCAGTTGGCAGGAAATGAGGTTAAGGGCGCAAGAGAAAAAGGCGTTATCACTTATATGAAGCACTTTGCTTTGAACGATCAGGAGACCAACCGTTATGGCGGTGCTATGTTTGCAAATGAGCAGGCAATCCGTGAAATTTACTTAAAGGGATTTGAATATACCGTTACGATCGGAAATACCAACGCAGCCATGGCTGGTATGAACCGTATCGGTGCCCGTTGGGTCGGCGCACACAAGGGACTTATGACCAATGTACTCCGTGGTGAATGGGGATTTGAAGGTATGGTCATCACAGACCAGGCTTCCGTACCGGCAATGTTCTATCAGGATATCGTATCCGGTCTTGCGGCAGGAACCGACCTGTGGCTGAACACCAACAAGAGTTACTGGGCACTGGATTCCTACGCAGAGGAAGATGGAAGTACGACAGACTGGACATCCAATGCGACTGTTATGAACAATGTGGCACGCGCTGCAAAGAATGTGATCTATGCAGTTGGTACATCCAATGCCATGGACAGCGTTTCCGATGACGGAACGGTGGCAAGCCAGAAGGCTCCATGGGAGATCGCACTGATAATCTTAGATATTATTGTCTTTGGTATTTGTGGACTTTTGATCATCTTGACCAGCATCCGTTGGGCAAAATATGCAAAGAGTCTGCCAAAGCAGGAAGAAGAAGGAGATGATATTGTGAAGAAGAATAAAGTTGTTGTTTTAGTGATCGTCGCAGTGATCGTTGGTCTTTTGGTCGGTGGACTGGGTGTTAAGTTCCTTGGAGGATCCAAGTCTTCCGGCAATGCAGGAAATTCTGCTGCATCTGATGCTGGTGCGGCAAATGGTAGTGTATACATTTTTGGTGAAGATAAGGAAAATTCCTATGGCGGAACCGATTATGATGAATATCAGTTGACATTGAAGGAAGATGGCACGTATGAGATGGTAATGACAGAAGCAACATATGCGTATAATATGCTTCTTGCGCATACTTCTGTAACGACATATGGTACATATGAAAAGGGTGATTCTTCTGATGGGGCAACGGCATGTAAGTTATCAGAGGCAACACGTATTGTTTACAATAGTTATTCTGATGTTGGAGGATACAATTTGTCATATGATACAGATAGCATCGATGAATACCCGATTGAATTACCAGGTGGTGTTATGACAGAAAAAGAAGATTTCTTTGCCCAATATGGTGCAGAGAGAACGGCTTATTTGGATGAATCACATCCAAGTCAGATGTCTTTTGAAGAATAGTTAGAAAGTTTAAAAAAAGGGTGTCGCTTTTCTATGGCGATGCCCTTTTTACAAAATTAAAAACATAAGTACAAACGATTGCCTGCGGAATGCTTTATTCTAACTAGGAAAGAAAGTTGCAATTTATGACGCAAAAGATACAGATTGTGCCATAAGGATAGCAGGGACAAAAAAACATGTTATGATAGCATCAACAAAGAGGATGAGAGGAAGAAGGATATGTTACAGTATCAGGAAATCATTTCCAAAATGACTTTGGAACAAAAGGCATCTATGATGTCAGGGCAGGACACCTGGCGTACAAAGGATTATGAAGAATATGGCATTCCTGCTATGTTTTTGTCGGATGGACCGCATGGTCTTCGCAAACAGGCTGGCGCAGGAGATCATTTGGGATTAAATGCTTCCTTGCCTGCAACCTGTTTTCCTACCGCAGCTACGATGGCAAACAGTTGGGATGAAAATTTAGGAGAACAGTTAGGAGAATGTCTTGGCGAAGAAGCGGCAGCTCTCGGCGTAAATATGGTCTTAGGCCCAGGCCTAAACATGAAGCGCAGCCCACTTTGTGGACGTAATTTCGAATATTTTGCAGAAGATCCATATTTGGCAGGAAAAATGGCTGCAGCATATATTCGCGGTATTCAAAGCAAGGGTGTGGCCGCTTGTCCAAAGCATTTTGCGGCAAATTCACAGGAAGAGCGTCGTATGGCAATGGATTCTGTTGTGGACGAGCGAACATTCCGTGAATTGTACACGACGGGATTTGAAATTGCAGTCAAAGAAGGTAAAGCAAAAGGCATTATGACCGCTTATAACCAGATCAATGGTACATATGCAAATGAGAGTGAACATTTGCTGGGTGATATTTTGTACGATGAGTGGAAATATGAAGGCATGGTTGTATCAGACTGGGGCGGAAGCAATGATCATGTGGAAGGAGTGCGCCAGGGCTCGCATCTGGAAATGCCTTCTACAGGAAAAATGGGTGCAAAACAGTTGATTCGGGCTGTTGAGGAAGGACGTCTGGATGAGGCAATTTTGGATCAACGTGTAGATGAATTGCTTCGTGTGATATTTGATACACATGCAGCAACAGCGGAGCATGAGGGAAAAGGATTTGATGTGAAAAAACATCATGATTTTGCCAGAAAAGCAGCTGCACAGAGTATTGTTCTTTTGAAAAATGAAGATCATATTCTTCCGCTTTCGCCAGAAAAAACAGTAGTGGTAATTGGCGATTTTGCTAAAACACCACGTTATCAGGGCGCAGGATCTTCTTTGGTAAATCCTACGAAAGAAGCAGAAAATATGCTAGATTTGATGGCTTCCTATCCGATTTCATACCTTGATTATGCGAGAGGTTATGTGAGAAATAAAAAGGCGGACGAGAAGCTGATAATGGAAGCAGTCGAATTAGCAAAGAAAGCAGATATTGTACTGCTTTGCGTAGGATTGGATGAAATTAGTGAATCGGAAGGCTTGGATCGTACCCATATGCGTATGCCACAGGCGCAGGTTGCTTTGATTGAAAAAGTGGCATCGGTAAATAAAAATGTTGTAGTTGTTATGTCGGCAGGCTCCTCTGTGGAAATGCCATGGGCAGATCAGGTTGCAGCAATTGTGCACGGATATTTAGGAGGTCAGGCTGGAGCATCTGCAATGTTAGATGTTTTGACAGGTGCAATCTGTCCAAGTGGAAAATTAAACGAGACATATGCATATACCTTGGAAGATGTGGCAAGCACATCGTATTATCCGGCGATAGAAAGAAGCAGTGAATACCGTGAAGGGTTGTACATGGGATATCGTTATTTTGACACGGTTGAAAAAAAGGTGCATTTCCCATTTGGTTATGGTTTGAGTTATACAACATTTACCTATCGCGATTTGTCAGTGGATGCAGAGGGCGTATCATTTACCATTACAAATATAGGTGATTGTGATGGCGCTGAAATCGCACAAATGTATGTTGGTCATGATCGAAGTGCGCTGTTTGGTCCGAAAAAGGAATTAAAAGGATTTGTAAAAGTTTTTTTGAAAAAAGGCGAAAGTAAGAGAGTGACCATTGCATTTGATGATAAAACATTTCGTTATTTTAATGTGAAAACAAATACATGGGAAGTGGAAGGCGGAACATATCAGATTTATGTTGGTGCAAATGTCACAGATATCCGTTTGCAGGGGCAGGTACAAAAGGAATCATCGGGAGCAGAACTTCCATATGATATGGAAAAATTGCCATCTTATGCATCGGGAAACGTAAAGGCTGTTTCGGATGAAGAATATCGGTATTTGTATGGTCGCGAGCTGCCGCCGACAAAATGGGATACTTCTGGTAAGCTGGATAAAAATGATGCAATCTGCCAGATGTATTATGCAAAAAGTTACCTGGCACGCTTTATTTGTTTTATCTTGCGCAGCATAAAAAAAGCAAGCGAGAAAAAAGGAAAGCCAAATCTGAATATTTTATTTATCTACAACATGCCATTCCGCGGGCTTTCTAAGATGACGGGCGGTGCTATGAATGAAGGCATGATTGATGGATTAGTAGAGATTGTCAATGGACGTGGTTTGATTGGCTTGGGACATTTAATTGCAGCTATATTTAAGGGATAAAAGGAGTGGAATATGAACGCATTAAAAAACGCATGGGCAGGATTTGCCGAAAAACATCCGGGCGCTTCAAAGTGGATACGAGAAGGTGGATTGTTTGTCATTGTTAGCAACTTAATCACGGTATTTAAATATTTAATGTTACTGTTTTTGCCTTTGGCATTTGCGGGACTCCCAAAAGTGGACTTTGGATTTCCGGGAATTGACATCACATTGTTTGGGGAAACATTTAAGTGGAACATCATAGGGTATGATGCGGCACATGGTGGTCTGCCATATTTCTGCGCTTATATGGTAGCTATGATTGTGGGAGAATGTATCAATTTCCCGATTCAAAGAAGCTTTGTGTTTCGCAGCAAGGGGAATATCTGGTATCAGGGATTATGGTATCTGATCGCCTTTTGTATTGTTACATGTATTGTCAATTCGATTAACTGCATTTGGGTTGCAGTGGCAGCACTTTTTGTACCGGATTGGTTGTACAATATTGGAACTACCGTCTTAAATGGAGGGGTTTCCATGGTTGTTTTCTTCTTCGTAAATAAAGTTATTTTCCCCGAAGGGGAAGCCAAGGCATAGTGCCGCAGGGACGTTCCTTTTGCCACAAGGAGCGTCCTTTTAAATTTTTTATTGAAATGCAAATACAAATACTTTATTATAGTAAAGTGTAAAGTTGTTAAAGGAAAAGATGCGTTGACAGCAGGGAAAGGGAAAAAATATGGAATACAGGATAGGTGTCATTCGTGGTGACGGAATTGGACCGGAAATTGTTACGGAAGCAAAGAAGGTATTGGATCGTATCTGTGAAGTTTACAACCATACATTTCATTATGAAGATATTTTAATGGGAGGCTGTTCGATTGATGCAACGGGAGTGCCACTGACAGATGAGGCAATCGCAGCAGCAAAAGCATCGGATGCCGTTTTGATGGGCTCTATTGGTGGAAATACAGCAACATCCCCATGGTATAAGCTGAAACCGGAACTTAGACCGGAAGCAGGTCTTTTGAAATTGCGCAAGTCGTTACATTTATTTGCGAATTTAAGACCTGCATATTTATATGAAGAGTTAAAAGCAGCATGTCCATTGCGCGAAGATATTATCGGAGACGGATTCGATATGATGATTATGCGTGAATTGACGGGTGGACTTTATTTTGGTGAAAGAGGGACAAAAGAAGTAGATGGTGTTTTGACCGCACATGACTCCCTTACCTATAATGAAGACGAAATTCGTCGCATTGCAAAACGAGGTTTTGATATTGCGATGAAGCGTCGTAAGAAAGTGACAAGTGTAGACAAAGCGAATGTTTTAGATACTTCTCGTTTGTGGCGTAAAGTAGTCGAAGAGGTGGCAAAGGATTATCCGGAAGTGACATACGAACATATGCTTGTAGATAATTGTGCGATGCAGCTAGTAAAAGATCCGAAGCAGTTTGATGTTATTTTGACGGAAAACATGTTTGGTGATATCTTGTCAGATGAGGCCAGTATGGTAACAGGATCGATTGGAATGCTTTCTTCTGCAAGTCTAAACGAAACCAAGTTTGGCCTTTATGAACCAAGTGGTGGTTCTGCACCGGATATTGCAGGAAAAGGTATTGCAAATCCGATTGCAACGATTCTGAGTGCAGCTATGATGCTCCGTTATAGTTTTGATCTGGATCAGGAAGCAGATGCCATTGAGCAGGCGGTCAAATCTGCTCTTCGTGATGGTTATCGTACAATCGACATTATGCCACGTGAAAGCGAATCTATGGAAGGCATTACCCAGGTCGGAACCGCTGAGATGGGCGATTTGATCTGCCGCTACATTGTGGAGTAGATAAAGGAAGAAGTATCATTTTTAGTATATCCAGCCGTATGATAAGGTGTGATTGTTTGCATTCTGACCTTTAAAAAACGTCGTCACTTAATGAGCGATAGCGAATTTAGTGAGGCTACGTTTTTTACAGAGTGAGAACGTGTCAGAAAGCAAACAATCGCACCTAAGATATACGGCGTCAGACAGAAGTAAAGGAGAAATAAAAAGATGAGAAGTGACAATGTGAAAAGTGGCATGCAGCAGGCACCACATCGAAGCCTTTTCAATGCATTAGGCTTCACAGAAGAAGAAATGAAAAAACCAATGGTTGGTATCGTTAGTTCTTATAATGAAATCGTACCAGGCCATATGAATCTTGATAAAATAGTAAATGCCGTTAAGCTTGGCGTGGCAGAAGCCGGCGGTGTTCCGGTCGTGTTCCCGGCAATCGCTGTTTGTGATGGTATTGCCATGGGACATTCCGGCATGAAATATTCTTTGGTTACAAGAGATCTGATTGCAGATTCTACAGAGTGTATGGCGCTTGCACATCAGTTTGATGCACTTGTTATGGTGCCAAACTGCGACAAAAATGTGCCTGGTCTTTTGATGGCAGCAGCGCGTGTGAATGTGCCAACGGTATTTGTATCAGGTGGTCCAATGCTTGCCGGACATGTGAAAGGACAGAAACGTTCTCTTTCTTCTATGTTCGAAGCAGTTGGTGCTTATGAAGCTGGTACGATGACAGAAGAGGATGTCAGAGAATATGAAGAAAAGGTTTGCCCGACCTGTGGATCTTGCTCAGGTATGTACACGGCCAATTCGATGAACTGTCTGACAGAGGCACTTGGTATGGGACTTGGTGGAAACGGAACCATTCCGGCAGTTTATTCTGAAAGAATTAAACTGGCAAAACATGCAGGTATGGCTGTTATGGAGATGTATCGTAAAGATATTCGTCCAAGAGATATTATGACAAAAGAAGCAATCATCAATGCGCTTACCGTAGATATGGCACTTGGCTGCTCTACAAATTCTATGTTGCATTTGCCTGCCATTGCTCATGAAGTTGGATTCGACTTTGATATCTCTTATGCAAATCCGATTAGTGAAAAAACACCAAATCTCTGCCACCTTGCGCCAGCAGGTCCTACTTATATGGAAGATTTGAATGAGGCCGGCGGTGTTTATGCAGTGATGAAAGAACTTGCAGATATTGGACTTCTCAATACCGATTGTATGACGGTTACCGGCAAGACAGTGGGAGAAAATATCCAAAATGCGGTAAACAAAAATCCAGAGGTAATTCGCCCAACAGACAATCCGTATTCTAAGACGGGTGGTCTTGCTGTGTTAAAAGGAAATATTGCACCAGATGGTGGTGTTGTAAAACGTTCGGCTGTGGTTGATGAAATGCTTGTACATTCTGGCCCGGCAAGAGTATTTGATTGCGAAGAAGATGCCATTGCTGCGATTAAGGGCGGCAAAATTGTAGATGGCGATGTCGTTGTTATTCGTTACGAGGGACCAAAGGGAGGTCCTGGTATGCGTGAAATGTTAAACCCAACATCTGCAATTGCCGGTATGGGACTGGGATCTACCGTTGCTTTGATTACAGATGGAAGATTTTCCGGTGCATCCCGCGGTGCTTCGATTGGACATATTTCTCCAGAGGCAGCCGTAGGTGGTCCAATCGCACTGGTAGAAGAGGGCGATATCATTTCCATTGATATTCCAAATATGACGATTCATATGGATGTCTCTGATGAAGAACTGGCCAAGAGAAGAGAAGCTTGGCAGCCAAGAGAACCAAGAATCAAGGAAGGCTATTTGAGACGCTATGCTGCACAGGTTACTTCCGGTAACATGGGAGCCATTTTAAAACAGCCAGAATAAGTCGAAAGAAAAGAGGAAATATCATGGAACTGACAGGAGCACAAATTGTTATCGAGTGCCTGAAAGAGCAGAATGTGGATACAGTCTTTGGTTATCCGGGCGGTGCCATATTAAATGTTTACGATGAATTATACAAACACAGCGATGAAATACACCACGTGCTGACTTCCCATGAGCAAGGGGCGAGTCATGCAGCAGATGGATATGCCAGAAGTACAGGAAAAGTTGGTGTCTGTCTTGCAACCAGTGGACCGGGAGCAACGAACCTGGTAACCGGTATTGCGACAGCACAGATGGACTCTGTGCCTATGGTGGCAATCACTTGTAATGTAAATGTACCGCTTCTTGGAAAAGACAGTTTTCAGGAGGTGGATATCGCTGGAATTACGATGCCGATTACCAAACACAACTTTATTGTAAAAGATGTAACCAGATTAGCGGACACGATGCGTCGTGCATTCCGAATTGCAAAAACAGGCAGACCGGGTCCGGTTTTGGTGGATATTCCAAAGGATGTGACAGCAGCCAAATGTGAATATACCTATCAGGAAGCAAAGCCGGTAGAGCGCGTGGTAAAAAATATTACAGAAGAAGCATTAAAAAGAGCGGTTGCACTGATTGAAGCAGCAGAGAAACCATACATATTTGTGGGTGGCGGCGCAGTGATCAGTGATGCGGCGGAAGAGTTAGAAACGTTTGTTTCTCTGGTAGACGCGCCAGTGTGCGATACGTTGATGGGAAAAGGTGCATACGATGGAACCAAGGAAGCCTATACCGGGATGCTTGGTATGCATGGAACGAAGACAGCCAATCTTGGCGTCAGTGAATGTGATCTTTTGATTACGGTGGGATCGCGTTTTAGTGATCGTGTTCTTGGAAATCCAAAAACATTTGCCAAAGATGCAAAGGTACTGCAATTTGATGTAGATCCGGCAGAAATCAATAAAAACGTAGTCGTTACTGCGGAAGTGATTGGTGATATCAAAGAAATCTTACGTCGTATCAATCCGATGTTAAAAAAACAAAATCATAAAGAATGGATGGCACATATACTGTCCTTAAAAGAAAAATATCCGGCAACATACTGTACCGATGGACTTTCAGGTCCTTATGTGGTGGAAGAGATTTATCGCCAGACAAAAGGGGATGCCATCATGGTAACAGAGGTAGGACAGCATCAGATGTGGACAGCACAATATTTTAAATATGCAAAGCCACATACACTTCTTACATCTGGTGGGCTTGGTACGATGGGCTATGGACTTGGAGCAGCGATTGGAGCACAGATTGGAAACCCAGAGAAACAAGTCATCAATGTGGCAGGCGATGGATGTTTTCGTATGAATATGAATGAAGTGGCTACAGCTGTTCGGGAACAGTTACCACTCATTGAGGTTGTGATTAACAATCATGTGCTTGGTATGGTTCGCCAGTGGCAGACACTGTTTTATGAAAAAAGATATTCATCCACGGTATTAAACGATGGTGTGGATTTCGTAAAATTGGCAGAGGCGATGGGAGCTACCGGATATCGTGCAACCAGTAAGGAAGAATTTGCAGAGATATTTGCAAAAGCACTTACTATGAAAACACCGGTGGTAATTGATTGTGTTATTAACTGTGATGACAAAGTGTGGCCAATGGTGGCACCGGGAGCACCGATTAGTGATTGTTTTGATAACAAAGATATAGAAAAGAAAGGAATGTAAGATGAGCAGAGTGTACAATTTTTCAGCAGGACCTGCAGTACTTCCAGAAGAAGTATTGCGTGAAGCAGCAGACGAGATGATGGATTACAGAGGATGTGGTATGTCCGTGATGGAAATGTCGCATCGCTCGAAAGTCTTTGATCAGATTATAAAAGAAGCGGAAGCTGATTTGCGCGATTTGATGCAAATTCCAGATAACTACAAGGTGCTGTTTCTACAAGGCGGAGCATCGCAGCAGTTTGCAGCAATTCCAATGAATCTGATGAAAAAACGCAAAGCTGGTTATATTGTGACCGGACAATGGGCAAAAAAAGCTTTTGCGGAAGCAAAGATGTATGGAGAAGCGATCGAATTGGCATCATCGGCAGATGAAACATTCTCGTATATACCGGATTGCTCGGATCTTGCGATTCCTGAAGATTTGGATTATGTGTACATCTGTGAGAATAACACCATTTATGGTACAAAATTTAAGACATTGCCAAATACAAAAGGACATACGCTGGTGGCAGATGTGTCATCCTGCTTTTTGTCAGAACCGGTAGATGTCAGCAAGTATGGTGTGATTTATGGTGGTGTGCAGAAGAATATTGGCCCGGCGGGCGTTGTGATTGTAATTATCCGTGAAGATCTGATTAGCGATGATGTTCTTCCGGGAACACCGACCATGTTAAAGTACAAGACACAGGCAGATGCAGATTCTTTGTATAATACACCGCCATGTTATGGTATTTATATTTGTGGAAAAGTATTTAAATGGTTAAAGAAAATGGGTGGGCTTTCTGTGATGAAAGAACGCAACGAAGAAAAGGCAAAGATTCTTTATGATTTCTTAGATGAAAGCAAGCTTTTCAAGGGAACCGTACGCAAGGAAGACAGATCCCTTATGAACGTGCCATTTGTCACGGGAAATGCTGATTTAGATGCAAAATTTGTGGCAGAAGCAAAAGCAGCAGGTCTTGAGAACTTAAAAGGACACCGCAGTGTTGGCGGCATGCGTGCATCGATTTATAATGCGATGCCAAAAGAAGGCGTCGAGGCACTGGTAGCATTTATGAAAAAGTTTGAAGAAGAAAATGCATAAATCATAAAGGAGGAATTACCTATGTTTTCATATCATTGCTTAAATCCCATTGCAGAGGTGGGCTTGGATCAGTTTACTACCGATTATAAAAAAGTGGATACACCAGAGGAAGCAGAAGCAATTTTAGTCAGAAGTGCAGCAATGCATGATATGACATTTTCAAATCGTCTGGAAGCCATTGCAAGAGCCGGCGCAGGTGTGAACAATATTCCACTGGAGCGTTGCGCAAAAGAAGGTATTGTTGTTTTTAACACACCAGGGGCAAATGCCAATGGCGTAAAGGAACTTGTCTTTGCAGGTATGCTGTTAGCATCCCGCGATATCGTCGGTGGCATCGAATGGGTAAAATCCGTAAGCGACGAAGCTGATATTGCAAAAATGGCAGAAAAACAGAAAAAAGCATACGCAGGAACTGAGCTTGCTGGAAAGAAGCTCGGAGTGATTGGCTTAGGTGCCATTGGTGTAAAAGTGGCGAATGCCGCAACACATCTGGGAATGGAAGTTTATGGCTTTGATCCTTATATCTCTGTGCAGGCGGCATGGAATCTGAGCCGTTCTGTAAAACATATTGATGCAGTAGAAGATATTTACAGAGAATGTGATTTTATTACGATTCATGTGCCTCTGATGGATGCAACAAGAAAAATGATCAATAAGAGCGCCGTCCAAATGATGAAAAAGGATGTGGTAATCTTAAATTTTGCCAGAGATCTTCTGGTCGATGAACAGGCAGTGCTTGATGGTATTGCAGCAGGTAAGATTCGCAAATATGTATCGGATTTTCCAAATCCTACGACAGCAGGGCAGGATGGCGTAATCGTCATTCCGCACCTTGGTGCATCGACGGCGGAAGCAGAGGATAACTGTGCTGTTATGGCTGTGCAGGAAATTTCGGATTATATGGAAAATGGTAATATTACACATTCTGTGAATTATCCGGATTGCCAGATGGGCATTTGTCAGACAGCAGGGCGTATTGCACTTTTACATTACAATCGTCAGGGCGTAATTGCACAGTATACGACGATTCTTGGTGATGCAAATATCAATGTTTCCGATATGACAAACAAAACAAGAGGTGATTTTGCTTACGCACTTTTGGATATTGATGCACCGGTAACACCGGAGGTTGTAGAAAAACTGAATGCGATTGAAGATGTCATTCGCGTACGTGTGGTAAAATAAAGTTCTATTTTATGCAAACTGAATAAGAAAACGAAGCAGGAGAGCGACAATTTTGTTGCTCTCCCTTGTGGTTTTATCCAGACTGTTGTAACATGGCAGAGTAAGTGTTTTTTGATAGCATAGAAATAAGATAAGTGAAGAAAGCATAGGGAAAAAATATGATTTTAATGTCACAGGTATTGTCAGATAGTCTGATCAAAAATTTAGATGAAGGCGTGTTAAAAAGCTGGCTACAATCGGTGCTGCCTTCTGTACTTGGATTTTTCTGGAGTGTTGTCTTAGCACTTCTGGTGGCCTATATTGGTGGAAGAGTGATTACGATTGTACGCCGGATGTTTGGCAAATCACTGCATCGAAGAAATGCAGAGGAAGGCGTATGCCAGTTTGCAGATCAGGTGTTGAAATATTTTTTATGGATTATTGTGTTTGCCATTATTCTTAGTCTGTTTGGCTTTACGGCATCTTCTCTTGCTGCAGCAGTGGCATCGTTAGGTGTGACAGCAGGTCTGGCTTTGCAGGGGAGTCTTTCCAATTTTGCGGGAGGTCTTTTGATATTGTTGCTGCATCCTTTCCGTGTGGGCGATTACATCATTGAAGATACGCATAAAAATGAAGGTACGGTCATTGAAATCAGTGTATTTTATACAAAATTGCGCACAATTGATAATAAGATTATTGTGGTTCCAAATGGAACGCTTGCCAATAACAGTTTGACAAATGCAACAAAGAGTGACAGACGACAAATGGATCTGGTGGTTCCGATTGGCTATGACGCAGATATTAAGAAAGCAAAAGATATCTTAATGCAGCTTGTGGAAGCAGAAGACAGACGTCTGCCGGAAGATGTGAACGTTTTTGTGAAGGAATTAGGCGCAAGTTCTGTAGACCTCGGACTGCGTTTCTGGGTGCCGACAGATCAGTATTGGCCAGTGCGTTGGCAGCTGTTAGAAGATATAAAGATTCGTTTTGATGCGGAAGGTATTTCTATTCCATTCCAACAGGTGGATGTCAATATCAAGCAATAAAAGCAAAATAGAGAGCAATAGAGTATGGGAGGAAAATAAATATGCATAATGCGTATGAACTCGTGAAAGAAGAAAATTTGGGCGATCTTGGATCAAAAGGTTATGTTCTGCGCCACAAAAAAAGTGGAGCGCATATCAGTCTGATTGAAAATGATGATGATAACAAAGTCTTTTATATTGCATTTCGTACACCACCTATGGATTCTACCGGTGTGCCACATATTATAGAACATACGGTGCTTTGTGGATCGGATAAGTATCCGCTAAAGGATCCGTTTGTGGAATTGGTAAAGGGGTCAATGAACACCTTTTTAAATGCTATGACGTATCCGGATAAAACGGTTTACCCGGTGGCAAGCTGTAACGATCAGGATTTTAAGAACCTGATGGATGTGTATATGGATGCCGTATTTCATCCAAATATTTACAAAGATCCGGAGATTTTTATGCAGGAAGGCTGGCATTATGAATTAGAGAGCCGCGATGACGAGCTGACCATCAATGGCGTTGTTTACAATGAGATGAAAGGTGCATTTTCTTCTCCGGACGATGTGGTATATCGTGAAATTTTAAGTTCTTTGTTCCCAGATAATACGTATAGTGTAGAATCCGGCGGAGATCCGAAAGTGATTCCGGAACTGACCTATGAGGAGTTTTTGGCATTTCATAAAAAGTACTATCATCCATGCAATTCTTACATCTATTTGTATGGAAATATGGATATGGATGAAAGACTCGATTATCTGGATCGGGAATATCTGTCAAAATATGACAAAATTGAGATGGATTCTGAGATTAAAAAACAGGAGCCGTTTGCGCGTCCGCACGTTGTAGATAAGACCTATCCAATTTCATCTGCAGAAGACGAAAAAGATGCAACCTATTTAGCGTACACTTTTGTCATTAGCGATGCGCTTGATCAGGAGTTATACCAGGCATTTAGTGTGCTAGAATATGCGCTTTTCAGTTCGCCGGGTGCACCTGTGCGTACCACATTGCTTGAAAAAGGTATCGGAAAAGATATCATGGGATCGTTTGATACCGGTATGCTGCAGCCGATGTTTTCTGTCATGGCGCGTGGAGCCAATCCGGAGGATAAGCAGGCATTCGTGGATACAGTTCAGGAAGTGCTGCTTCATCAGGTGGCAGAGGGCATTGATAAAAAGGCACTTCTTGCCGGTATCAATGCATCACAGTTCCAGTTTAGAGAAGCTGACTTTGGCAGTTTTCCAAAGGGACTTATTTTTGGTCTGCAATGCATGGATAGCTGGCTTTATGATGAAGACCAGCCGTTTGTACACATGCATGGTATTGATGTTTTAGATGGACTTCGTGAAAAAGTAGACACGGACTATTTTGAAAAGTTAATTGAGACTTATCTGCTTGCCAACACGCATGCATCTGTTCTGATGGTAGAGCCGAAAAAGGGTCTGGTAACAGAAGCAGAAGAGCAGTTAAAAGCAGAGCTTGCAGAATATAAAGCGAGTATGTCTGAGGCAGAAATGGATGCTTTGATTGCGCAGACAAAGGCATTAAAAGAGCACCAGCAGGAATCGTCTTCTAAGGAAGCTTTAGCGTGTCTTCCAATGTTAAAAAGAAGTGATTTGAAAAAAGAAGCACGCCCGATTGATCTGGTTGAAAAAGAAGTAGAGGGCATCAAAGTTTTACATCACAATGTGTTTAGCAATGGTATCCATTATCTGAATCTTGTGTTTGATGTGGAACATGTTGCGCAGGAGGATTGGCAGTATCTGTCTCTTATGAGCCGCATGTTAGGACTGGTAGATACGAAAAATTACAGCTATGCTGATTTGGCAAATGCCATAAATATTTATACCGGTGGCATTAATGTCGGGCTTACTACGTATTCTTCACCAAAGCATGATGGACGTTTTACGTGTGAAGTTCGTGCAAAATTTTTGTACGGAGAAGCAGAGAAGGCAATCCAACTTATGAAGGAGATGATGCTGCATTCTGATTTTTCAGATGATGCACGTATGCATGAGCTGATTGCGTCGCAAAGATCCCGTCTGGAAATGCGCATGAGCAATACAGGAAATGTGCTGGCAGCAGGACGTGCAATGGCATGTTTTTCCGTGCCGGCGCTTATTACAGATAGCATCAGTGGTATTGCGTATTATCAGTTTGTCAAAGATTTGGATGAGCATTATGATGAGAAAAAGGAAGAAATCCGTAAGAAGTGCGAACAGCTGGTTCGTCAGGTGTTTACATCATCACATTTGCTTGTCAGCACAACAGGGGACGATACTGCTTATGCACAGGTAGAAAAATATTTGCCGGGTATAGCAAAAGATTTATTTGAAACAACCCAGGAGGCACCAAAGAAAGAGATTAAGCTGATCCGCAAAAAAGAAGGATTTAAGGATGCATCGCAGGTACAGTATGTTTGCCGTGCAGGAAACTTTATGAAAGATGGTTATACGTTCCATGGAGCGATGAATATCTTAAAAGTGGCACTCAGCTATGATTATTTCTGGATCAATATTCGTGTGAAGGGTGGCGCTTATGGCTGCCGCGGCGTGTTCAGCTTAAATGGAGACACCTATTTTTCATCTTACCGTGATCCAAATCTGGAAAAAACAAATGATGTTTTTGCACATACAGCAGATTACATCCGTTCATTTGATGCGGATGAGCGTGATATGACAAAATATATTATCGGTACGATCAGCGAGATGGATACACCACTGACACCGGCGCAGCGTGGAATGAGAGCATTGGCTTGTTATATGCGGGGAACAACATTTGAAGAATTACAGAAGTATCGTGATGAAGTGTTAAATGCCAGTGTAGAGGATGTTCGCGCACTTGCACCGATGGTGCAGTCTGTTATGGATCAGGATTATTTCTGTGTTGTTGGAAATGAGGATACATTGGAAGCATCAAAAGATATGTTTGATGTGTTATATAATTTATATGAGTAAACAAAGGAGAACCTTATGCAGGATAATTTTAAATCAGGTTTTGTGACGATTATTGGACGACCAAATGTAGGAAAATCGACACTCATGAATCATTTGATTGGACAAAAAATCGCCATAACGTCCAATAAACCACAGACGACGCGCAATCGCATTCAGACGGTTTATACAGATCCGGATGTGGGACAGATTGTTTTTTTAGATACGCCTGGCATTCATCAGGCTTCGAATAAACTGGGTGAATATATGGTAAGTGTGGCGGAACATACGATGCAGGATGTGGATGTGATTCTGTGGCTGGTAGAACCATCGGATTATATCGGTGGTGGTGATCGTCATATTGTAGACCAGTTGAAAAAGACAAAAACGCCGGTGATTCTTGTTATCAATAAGATTGATACGGTAGAGCATGATGCGGTATTCGGGGTTATTGAGGCCTATCGAAAACTTTATGACTTTGCAGAGATTGTGCCACTTTCTGCATTACGTGGAAAGAACTGTGAAATTTTATTAGAGCAGATTTTTAAATATTTGCCTTATGGACCGGCATATTATGATGAGGATGTGGTGACAGATCAGCCACAGCGTCAGATCGTAGCAGAAATTATCCGTGAGAAGGCGCTCCATGCACTTTCTGAGGAAGTGCCGCATGGAATTGCCGTTTCTATTGACCAGATGAAGTGGCGCGAGGGCAAGTATGGTATGTATGATATTGATGCGACCATCATCTGTGAGAAGGATTCGCATAAGGGCATTATTATTGGAAAAGGCGGAGCTATGCTTAAAAAGATTGGCAGTAACGCACGCTATGAGTGTGAAAAGATGTTAGATGCCAAGGTGAATCTGAAGTTGTGGGTTAAAGTGAAAAAGGATTGGCGCGACAGCGATTATCTGATTAAGAACTTTGGCTATCGTAAGGATGAAATCTAATTCCATTTTTTATCTGGTATATCTTCTTTTTTGCTGGAGAGTCTAAAGAGTAGACAAGCAAAAAGAGGTGGCAAGGATGGATGAATGGTGGGAAAAATTTGAGGCAAGTGGTAAGGTAAGTGATTATCTTGCTTATTGTAAAAAGGCGGAGGAAGAGTCCCATGGGATTCAATATTGTTCTGACGGGGATGGTTCTTTCGGCGATTCCTGTGGGAGAGTACGACAAGAGAATAACGATTCTGACAAAAGAACGTGGCAAGATCACGGCTTTTGCTAAAGGTGCACGTCGCTCGGGCAACCAGCTTTTAGCGGCTGCAAATCCTTTTGCCTTTGGACAGTTTGAAGTGTATCAGGGCAAAAGTACATATACCGCAGTGCGGGCGGAAATTAAGAACTATTTTCGAGAATTAGCGGAAGATTTTGATATGGTTTGCTACGGGTATTATTTCTTAGAGGTGGCGGAATACTACGCGCAGGAAAATGCAGATGAAGTGGAACGCTTACGGCTTTTATATCAGACATTGCGCGCGTTAGAAAGTCGTAAGTTTTCTTTTGCGCTCATTCGGGGAATTTATGAATTAAAAACATTGACCATTGGCGGAGAATATCCGAATGTGTTCGAATGTTTGTCCTGTGGGGCAAAAGAACACCTGGACTATTTCAGTATGCGGCTTCGCGGCTGTGTTTGTGCAACCTGCCAGTCGAGTGCAGGAGGAAGTCCACTGGGCGGTTCTACTTTATATGCGTTGCAATATGTGATTTCTGCCCCGGTGGAAAAATTATACACGTTCCGACTGGCCCCAGCGGTAGAAGAAGAATTTTTGCAACTGCTCCGGTCATATCGGAATCATTATGTAGGACACACGTTTAAAAGTGAGAAATTTCTGCCGTAGTGCCGCAGGGACACTCCTTGTGGCAAAAGGAACGTCCCTGCGACCGCGGCTGTACGTAGCCTTGAAAAAAGGGAAAATTCATAGTATAATGGTGCGGTTAAGTGCTTAGAACAACAAGGAGGACCGATCATACATGGAAAATAAGACAACACATTCTGCAAAAAATGTGAAAGCAAGTAAGAGAAGAGCAAGAAATGCAAAGATTGTAAAGCGCAGAATTGCAATGCTTATAGCTGCACTTGTGGTAATTGCAGCAATTGTCATTGCAGTGGTATGCAAGGTCGTAGGTGTATTTGACAGTACAGCAGATGAAAGCATGATTACGATTATGGATGATGGCAAAATCGTATGCGAAGAAGTGACCGATTTTTCAGAAAAGGATTACTCTAAGAAAGAGCTAAAGACATTCATCAAACAGCAGATTAAGGAATACACAGCAGAAAACGGAGCCAATAGTGTTAAACTGGATCAGCTGAAAGTAAAAGGTGACGTGGCATATGCTAAAATAACCTACGCATCAGCAGATGATTACAGTAAGTTTACAAGCCTGGGGCTATATACAGGAACAGTAAAACAGGCAGCAAAGAAAGGCTTTGATTTTGCAGACGCATTTGTGAGCGTAAAAGATGGCGTAAAGGGAACATCGGTAGAATCACTGGATATTACATCCCAAAAGAAATTAAAGGTTGCAGTGATCAAAGAGAACATCAGTGTTACCGTAGATGGAGAGATTCTTTATGTGTCTGATGCCTGCACGACAATGGTAGATAAAAATACCGTGGCAATTGCGCAGCCGGATGGCAATGAAGATGCAACACAGTTGACATACATTATTTATAAGTAGAGTGTTATACAGGAGATAGCCTGTACACAATAGAACAAGAAATGAGAGGATCAGATTATGGAAAAGACAATGGACAAGATTGTTGCTTTATGTAAAGCAAGAGGATTTGTATATCCAGGTTCTGAGATCTATGGTGGTCTTGCGAACAGCTGGGATTATGGAAATCTTGGTGTGGAACTGAAGAACAACATCAAAAAAGCATGGTGGCAGAAATTCGTACAGGAGAGCCCATACAATGTAGGTATCGACAGTGCGATTATTATGAACCCACAGACATGGGTGGCTTCTGGTCACTTGGGCGGATTTTCTGATCCTTTGATGGATTGTAGAGAATGCCACGAACGTTTTCGTGCAGATAAGATTATCGAAGATTTTGCACAGGAAAATGATATTACACTTGAGACTTCTGTAGACGGTTGGAGCGCAGAGGAAATGATGGGATTCATCAAGGAACATAGTGTTCCATGTCCTACTTGTGGCAAGCATGACTTTACAGATATTCGTCAGTTTAACCTGATGTTTAAGTCTTTCATGGGTGTTACCGAAGATGCCAAAAATACAGTATATCTTCGTCCGGAGACAGCACAGGGTATTTTTGTAAACTTTAAGAATGTACAGCGTACATCAAGAAAGAAATTACCATTTGGTATCGGTCAGGTAGGTAAATCATTCCGCAATGAAATTACACCGGGTAACTTTATTTTCCGTACCAGAGAGTTCGAACAGATGGAACTTGAATTCTTTTGCGAGCCGGGAACAGACTTGGAATGGTTCCAGTATTGGAGAGGCTTCTGCCGCAACTGGTTACTTTCTCTTGGTATGAAAGAAGAAGAGTTGCGTATGCGTGATCATGATCCGGCAGAACTTGCATTCTATTCTAAGGGAACGACAGATATCGAATTCTTATTCCCATTTGGATGGGGCGAACTCTGGGGAATCGCAGATCGTACCGATTATGACCTGACACAGCATCAGAACACATCAGGTCAGGATCTGACATACTTTGATGATACAAAGGGCGAGCGTTATATACCATATGTTATCGAGCCTTCGCTTGGTGCAGACCGTGTGCTTTTAGCATTCCTTTGTGCAGCATATGATGAAGAAAACATTGGAACAGAAGAAAAGCCGGATATGCGTACGGTACTTCACTTCCATCCAGCACTTGCACCAGTTAAGATTGGTGTGCTTCCACTTTCTAAGAAATTAAATGAAGGTGCAGAAAACGTTTACGCACAGCTGGCTAAGAAATATAACTGTGAATTTGATGACAGAGGTAATATCGGTAAGCGTTATCGTCGTCAGGATGAAATCGGAACACCATTCTGTGTTACTTATGATTTCGATTCTGAAGAAGACGGTGCTGTTACCGTTCGTGATCGTGATACCATGGAGCAGGAGCGTGTTAAGATCGAAGATCTGGATGCTTACTTTGCTAAGAAATTTGAGTGGTAATTTTATCCATAATGCAAAAAAAGGTCTTTCCCCAAGGTGGGAGAGACCTTTTTTGATCTATTTATGAGATTTTCGATAGTCCGTTGGTGTGCAGTTCATTACAGCCTTAAAATCACTACAAAAATGCGTGTAAGAAGAATAGTGAAGATACTCGGCGGCGTCGGCGATGGATATTTCGGATTCCAGCAGCATCATGGCGGCATAGTGCATCTTGAGATTGCGGTAATACTGTTTTGGGGAAATGCCGACTTCTGTTTTGAAAACACGGTTCAGATAGTAGGGCTCGTAGCCAGCCTGATCTGCAAGTTGTGCAGTCGTTACACCGCTTGTGATGTTATTCTTCAGATATGTTATACATTTTCTTATCACAGGGCTATATTGCGTTTTCTCATCCATCGCTTCTTGTACCAGCGCGCAGTAGGTCTGGTGAATGTTTTGGTGTAATTGGTTCATGCCGAGTGGAGAGTGCATATTTTCAATTTCCTCGATGAAGGACTCCTGTGCGCGGTAGGCGGTGGAGATCAGTACACCGGCTTCTATGGCTTTATGGCATTCTAAAGCGTTCAGGATGAGTAATGAGTCCTTACGGCTGCGTGATGGTTCCACTACATTGGCATATTCGGTTGGCACGGTTGCAAGCCGACCCCTTTGCACCATGTCGTTTAATTCTGCAGCATAAAGGCTGCTTTGTCCCTGTGCAACCTCGTTTAACAGCAGGTTTTCAAAATGATAGATGTTTTCGTAGACCACATCCCGATCTTCGGAAACATCACTTGCCACGGGAAAGGGGGTTGTAGCAAGAAAGGAGGTATCCTGCATATGGTCAAAATCATTCATAGAGATGCGCTGCCCATTGACCAGATAATGCAGCATCATGCCATAGTGGGCAAACTGGCTGTATTTCATGACGGGGAGTTCTTGCATCTGGGCAATAAGTTTGTGCTTGTCGGAAAAGGACATACCAAGCGACTCATATTGGCGCAGACAACGCTCCATAGCTTCGTTGGAATAGGGACTGTAGAAGATGGGACCGAGCACATGTACACGCACCAATTTTCCTTCTCTTTTTTCATAGACAGCTTCCCAGACAAAGCCGATGTAGGCCGCCAGAACAAGGGGGGTGTCATGGGTTTTACCGTGGGAAAAAATCATTTCCATATATTCCTCGGTACTTAAAAAAGCACTAAAAAGGGGACCTATGTTATCGTTTGATCGTATCATTCTCCAGTCTGTGTCGAAAGTGATCAGATGCAGTTGGGGAATGACGGAAAATAATGCATAAATGTCCATCTTGGTTTCAACTCCTGTTTTCATATTAGTAATCATATTTTACTAAAAATAGAATGAAAAAGCAAATTTTATTATTAAAGTATGTGCAAAAAGGTCATATGATAATGCCAGAGGGTGTATCAAATTGTGAAAAGATACAGAAAAAAGACAACTCAAAGGAGGAGAACAATGGGGAATAAAAAGTTAAGCGCGGCAAGCGTGAGAGACGGTGTAGAATACCGCACCGCCAGTAAATTATCTATGGCACTTGGTGTCGCAACCAATGGTGGAGGTATGTGTTTTTATCTTTTGATGATGTACGCATCCTACATAGCCAATGCCGGTTATGGAATTGCAGTTGCAGTTGCCGGAATCATTATTACAGGAACACGTATTTTTGATGGTATCACAGATCCTTTGGTAGCATTTGTTTTTGACCGCATCAAGGCAGGAAAGCATGGAAAGATTCGACTCTTCCTGATCGCAGCCTGGTGTGTCATGGCACTGGCATGCTTCATGATGTATGACTGGATGAGTGGCAAGTACACAGGCGCAGCCGGTGTGGCTTGGTTCATCGGTATCTATGTGGTATATATCATTGGTTATACCATGATGAATATGTCTTCCGGTGCTGTCGGAAACCTGATTACCAATGATCCAACCCAGCGTCCTTTCATGAACCTGATCGGAACCATTTATTCATACTGTGTACCAATGGTATTTAACACCATTATTTCATTCGCAGTTTTACCAAAATATGACAATCAGTATAATGCAGCCTGTCTGCGTGAAGCATGTGTGTGGTATGTATTTGCAGCCCTTGTATTTATCTTACTGACATGCATCGGTCTGACACCATGTGACAAACCGGAAGTGTTAAACAGTGTGACTTTTGGTGATGATGGTAAGGAAAAGAAGATCGGATTTAAGGATATGTGGAATCTGCTCAAGGATAATAGAAATATGCAGATGTGGATCATTACTGGTGCTTCTGATAAACTGGCACAGACCACAGCCGGACAGTCTATCGTTATGACACTCTTAAGTGGTGTGCTGATCGCGAACTATCAGGCAGCAACTATGCTTGGTAATATCACGGCGATCATTGGTATTGTCTTTGCGACAATTGGCGGTATGTATGTTGCAAAATTCGGAGCTAAGAAAGCAACATCTGTCTGGTCATGGGCATGTATCGGCTTGTCTGTTGTGATGGTTGTATTCTGTACCATCTTAGGACCAACCGGTATGTCAAGCATTGGTAAGTTCGGTGTTCCAATGATCATTTATCTGGTTCTTAATGTTGGATTGACCGGTTTTAAGATGATCCTTTCTACAGCAAGTGGTGTTATGAGAGCTGATGTTTGTGATTATGAGTTTGAGCGTTCCGGTAATTTTATGCCGGGTACCGTAGGCGGTGTGTATTCCTTCCTCGATAAGATTATTTCTTCACTGGCATCAACCATTGCTGCTCTTATGGTATCTCTGATCGGATATAAGACCGTGATGCCACAGATGGGAGATAAGGCAACACCTGCAGTATTCTGGATGACTATGTTCTTAGCATTTGGACTGCCTGTCATTGGCTGGATCTTTAATGTTATTTCTATGAAGTACTATGATCTTGACAAAGAAAGAATGGTTGAAGTACAGAAGAACATTGTAGCCATGAAAGCAGAACAGGAAGCGAAGAAAGAAGCATAATTTAGCAATTTACAAAACCCTTCATTATAGAGACTTCGAGATTTGATTTCGAAGTCTCTTTTTCAAAAAGAGAGACGAGGAAGAAAAATATGAGAGTGTATGATGTGACAGTGGAATATCAGAAGGAACCGATTGGCATAGATGTCTGTCCACGTTTTTCCTGGAAACTGGAAAGCGAAGAGGAAAACACCTATCAGAAAGCCTATGAAATCAAGGTGACAAAAGCAGAAGAAGAGGTCTGGTCAAGCGGCAGGGTGGAAAACGGACAGTCCCTGTTTGTGACTTATGAAGGCAGTGCCCTGGAGGCCTTTAGCCATTATGATGTCAATATCTGTGTCTGGGACAACCATGAAAACGTTGCAGAAACGACCACTTTTTTTGAGACCGGACTGATGTCAGAGGACAATTGGGAAGGTGTATGGATCACTACGAAAGAGGAATTGCCGGCCGTTAAGACTTTCTCCAAAGAGGTCTGTCTGCAGAAAGGAAAAAAACTGCGTCAGGCAAGGATCTATGCATCTGCACTTGGTGTCTATGATCTGGAAATTGACGGCAAAAAAATGGGGGATGCATATCTGGCTCCCGGCTGGACGTCTTATGGCAACCGCGTCCAATATCAGACCTATGATGTAACAGACTTTTTGCAGGAGAAAACAAGGGTGTCTCTGGTTGTCGGCAATGGCTGGTATGCAGGCTACTTAAACGGCGAAGGGGAGCATCATCTCTATGGAAAAAAGACAGCCTGTATCGCCATGATCCGTATCACATACGAAGATGGTTCGGTGGACGTCATGGGAACCGATGCCTCATGGCTGGTATCAGAAAATGCGATCCGGTCATCGGAAATCTATATGGGTGAGACACGGGATCTGACCTTGTCGTTATCCGAAAATTATGCCGGTGACAGTCAGGCAGTGCTTTTGGAAAAAGATGCGATTCCGAAACGTTTGCTTTCGCAGGAGGCAGAGCCTATCCGTATTACCAAACGTTTCCCGGTGGTTCAGAAGATTCTTACGCCAAAGGGTGAGTTGGTGTTTGATTTCGGTCAGAATATGGCAGGGCTGGTGGAAGTAGAATTACCGCCGCTTTCTCTGCTTACCGGTGAGAAGAAAGAAATCCGTATCACACATGGCGAAGCCTTGGATAAAGATGGCAATTTTTACAATGAAAATTATCGTACGGCAAAATCGGAGGATGTTTACCGCTATGGAGAGGGAGATGTCGGGAAAAAAGTTATGCCCCATTTTACCTATCACGGTTTCCGTTATATCCGGGTTGAGGGGGTAGAGGCATCCATTGATGCAAAATACTTTACAGCCTGTGCCATGCATAGTAATATGCAAAAATTGCTATCGATGACAACATCAAACCGTCTGGTCAACCGCCTGATCCAAAATATCGAATGGGGGCAGAGAAGCAACTTTTTTGATATTCCGACCGATTGTCCGCAAAGGGATGAAAGACTGGGCTGGACCGGGGATGCCATGATCTTCAGCAAGACCGCCATGCAGAATTTTAATGCGGGACTTTTTTTCAAAAAATGGCTGCGCGATGTGGCATTGGAATCGGATGCTAAAACAGGCATTCCACAGATCGTACCCAATGTGGTAAAGGGCAGTATGGGAACCTCTATCTGGAGTGACTGTGCTACCGTGATCCCATGGAATCTTTATATGACCTATGGGGATACCGGTGTGCTTACAGATCAATATGAGAATATGCGCCTCTGGGTGGATTGGATCTTTGGACAGTGTCGGGGAGAAGTCCTATGGATGCATGGTTTCCAAAGAGGTGACTGGCTGGCCCTGGACAGTGATGAAAGCCTGCATCTGATGTCGGGAGGTACGGATAAGAATCTGGTGGCAAATGTCTTTTATGCATATTCGACAAAGATTGTGTGCGATACGGCACATATACTTGGAAAAGAGGAGGATGCAAAGATATACGATGGGCGCTATCAGGCTATCGCGGATGCCATCTTAAGAGAGTATGTAACAGCATCTGGACGCTTGGTTTCAGAGACACAGACAGCCTGTGCCCTGCTTCTTTATTTTGATTTGGTCGCGGGCGAGAAAAAGGAGCGCATCGTACAGACACTGGAACAAAATCTCAAACAACACAAAAACAAGTTGACGACCGGCTTTGTCGGAACGGCATATCTGTGCCATGCCCTTTCTGAAAATGGACTTCATGATCTGGCGGCGGAACTTCTTTTAAATGAGGATTACCCGGGCTGGCTCTATGCAGTGAAGATGGGGGCAACGACGATCTGGGAACGCTGGAATTCTGTTTTGCCGGATGGAACTTTTGATACATCGGGCATGAATTCTTTGAATCATTATACTTATGGTTCTATAGGAGATTGGCTTTATCGGAAAGTTGCCGGGATTACGCCGACCTCAGCAGGCTATGCGTCTTTTGACATTAGACCTTATCTGACCAAAGGATTGGAAGAAGTGCAGGCCTCACTGGAGACCATGTATGGTAGTATCTGTGTCCATACAATCTGCAAGGATGGACAGATTCAGGTTGATGTAAAGGTGCCGGTAAATACGACCGCTACACTTTATCTGCCGGAAAAGGAAGATGCATTGGTGCTTGGCTCCGGTCAATATCATTATGTATATGAGACAAATACGGTGCTTATCGCGGGAAGATACAACATGAATACAAAATTCCGGGATATGGTCGAAGATCCGGCAGCGAAAGCCATTCTGGATGCGGCACTTCCGGGTATGTTGGATGGCCCTATGGCATCCTTTATCCTGAACCAGTCGCCAAACGAGATGCTTGCCTATGATGCGGGTAAAAAGGAAATGTTTGAACAGATCATAGGGCAATTGAACCAGTCTGTTTAAAGTTTTTATGGAAAAGTGATAAGAAAAAAAGATACCGATAAAAATACTTGGATAAATTTGTCAGAATAAAACGGATTTGATATTGAATAAATTGGAAATTATGCTACAATTAATTATGTGCGACTTAGCACATGGAGTGGTGTATTTGATGCATTCGTATTTTGATACGGGTGAGTAAGACACAAAGTATTTTTTAGGAGGAAATAAAAATGGCAAACAAATGGGTCTACACCTTCGAAGAAGGTAACATGTCCATGAGAAACCTTCTTGGTGGTAAGGGTGCTAACCTTGCTGAGATGACAGAAATCGGTCTTCCAGTACCACAGGGTTTCACAATCACAACAGAGGCTTGTACTCAGTATTATGAAGATGGACGTAAGATCAACGATGAAATTATGACACAGGCTATGGAAGGCGTAGCTTGGATGGAGAAGGTAAACGGAAAGAAGTTTGGTGACTTAGAGAATCCACTTCTTGTATCAGTTCGTTCTGGTGCACGTGCTTCTATGCCAGGTATGATGGATACAATCCTTAACCTTGGTTTAAATGACGAAGTAGTAGAGGCTATGATCAAGGGAAATCCAGATCCTAAGTTCGAGCGTTTCGTTTATGATTCATATAGAAGATTTATCCAGATGTTCTCTGACGTAGTTATGGAAGTAGGAAAGAAGTACTTCGAACAGCTTATCGATGAGATGAAAGAAAAGAAGGGCGTTCAGTATGACGTAGAACTTACAGCAGCTGACCTTAAGGAATTAGCTGGACAGTTCAAGGCTGAGTACAAGAACCAGATTGGTGAAGAGTTCCCTTCAGATCCAGTAGAACAGTTAAAGCTTGCTATCGAAGCAGTATTTAAGTCATGGGATAACCCACGTGCAAACGTATATCGTCGTGACAATGATATCCCTTATTCATGGGGAACAGCTGTTAACGTAATGCCAATGGTATTCGGTAACTTAAATGATGAATCTGGTA
>URCQ01000024.1 GCA_900546435.1 uncultured Pseudobutyrivibrio sp.
TTTGTTGTACTGTGCATTCAATGCAAGTATGTCACGCTTTTCACTTGCCGATAATTTGATATCGCCTTCTTCTACCGGACGATCGTTGCCTTCTCCGGAAATTCGGGATAAAACATAAATGGCTGTATCCCCTTCACCCTCCAAAGGGATTTCATAATTCGGTTCCGGCACAGCTTTGCCCATAGCGTATATCATGACATTTTGATGTGCCACTTTTGCTTCTGCTTTCATCTGTCTTGTAAAAGCTTTCTTTGCTTCGATACGTGTCTGATCATACGCATCCAGCCAGGCTCCTGTCGTAATCTCAAATCCTGCCTGTTTTAAGCCTTTTTCTATATTGACAGCATAATGCGAATTCACTTCTCCAGAGCCGGTACCTCCCTTTACGGTGTAACGCACACCACTGCCAAATGCAGCAATTTTTCCCGGCTGTTCTAATGGGAATGTACCATCTTTTTTCAAAAGGACCGTACATTCTGCCAGTGATTTTTTCACTGCTTCCGTATGTTTCTTTTCATATTCCATTAATTCCATAAATGTTGCCTCCTCCATCATTTATTTCTTTACATTCATTATAATAACGGTTTGTTCTGTCATACTACCAATATTTTGCTATTTTTTTCAATATTTTGCGTATTTTGTCTAAAAAAAGACGCAGGATGTTTACTCCCACGCCTTTTTAATCAATTGTATTTATGCAAGCGCCTTGCGGTATTTTTCTACCATGTCAGCATATGCCTCGTCTGTCAATGTTTTCAACTGTGGGTTCATAGCAAACACGCCACCCCACTCATATTCATTTTCATACTTTGGCACCAGATGGAAATGCAAATGATGTCCTGTATCACCGTAGGCACCATAATTCACTTTATCTGGATGAAAAATTTCATGCATCGCATTTGCCACCTTTGCGATATCTTCCATATAAGCAGCTCTTTCTTCCGGTGTAAGTTCCACCAGTTCACTCACATGCTTCTTATGTGCGACGATCACTCTGCCCGGATGACTCTGCTCCTTAAATAAGTATACCTTTGCTGTTGCAAGCTCACAGATTTTGATGCCAAATGCATCTACCAGTTCTCCTTCAACACAATATGCACAATTCTGATCTACCATAGTCGTTCTCCTCTCGCATCTTTTGTAACTACCAACCATTATATGCAGTTCTGCGTCAAATAGCAATGCATGACTTTTCTACTGCCTGTTTCTTTGCACTCTCTGACGAATCAGCCCTATGATAAAGAAAAGTACGGCAAGCCCTATGGTCACTCCCAGAATCCAACCACCAAGTGCAAGCGGCGTTTCCATTTTCTTTCCACCTTCTTCCGTAGCCAAAGAAATGGATACCCAGCCGAGAGCATTTCCAATGGTTCCCCAGATTCCAATCAACAATGATAAAACTGCTGTCTTCATCCAGCCATTCCCCGGCAAATAACGATAATCGCAAAAGATTGCCCAGCCGAGAGCAACAAAAAATGTACCCGGCAGGAAAAGATCCTGCGTATAAATTGGATTATTGATAGCAAACATAACCATCATCAAATAAAACCAGATGGTATCCCATGCCACCGTCAGAAGTGCTTTCTGGTTCACCAGCGTCTCCGGCAAATCTAACTGTTTTACCACAAATGGCGCAAAAACCAAAGAAAGACCAAACATCGTTGAGCAGGCAATCTCGCCAAACGTAATCCAGTTGCCATGGTCAAAAAACATTTCCACAATAAAAATCAAAAGAATCAATGCAGCTGTCGATGCCACAATGGTTTTTGCCAGCTTCTTTCCTCGCGATAACAGTGGAACTACTGTAAAACCTGCCACTAATAGCATAGATGCCATAATTGCCGCATCCGTCTTTAAATCAGAATAGCCCGGAAGTGTCATGAGAAGCGCAATGACAATTGGTAACAATAAGAGTCCTGCAATAACTACTGCTGTCTTATATGCCAACGTACGCTCCCTTTTTGCATGGTGTTCCAGCACTTCTTTTGTCTCATCAGCAAGTGCCATATCCATTTCCGTCTCATCCATTTCCTGCAACAGTGTTTTACACGTACGGCATTCCTGCAAATGATTTTCCACCATCTTGCGACTTGCTCCACTACACACACCATCATGATAGAGTGGCAAAATATCCTGTACTACCTCACACGGTAATTTCTGTTCTATATTACTCATTCTCTTCTAACCTCTCTTTTATTTTTATTCTTGCACGGTGATACGTCACACGCGCCCAACTATCTGTTTTTCGAAATATCGAAGCAATTTCCGCAAATGACAATTCTCCAAAAACACGAAGTTCAAACACTTCTTTATATGGTTCTTCCATATCATGCAAAATCCGATGAATAGACAACGAAGTTTCACGTACGACAAAATCTTCCGTCACATCCGAAGCACACACTGCCTCCTGCTCTGGTTCCACAGCCTCTGCAATTCTGCCATTTTTACGGAAGTAATCATAACACTGATTTTTCGCAATCGCGCACAACCAGGTGTATGGGCTGGATGACCCTTCGTATTCACTTTTTGTAGTCATTGCTTTCACAAAGGTATTTTGTGTGATTTCTTCTGCTGCAGCAGGATTTTTTACGATATTCATCACGTACGAATATACCTTCATAAAATACGTTCGATATAGCTTCTCGGTATCCAGTCTTTCTCACCTTCCTTTCCTTTTTTCGTAGGTTAGACGATGTTTTCCCTATTTTGTTACAAAAAAATTTAAAAATTTAGGAAATTTTTCCACTTTTTCAAAATCCATTGAATTTCCGCTATTATTATACTATAATGAAGCAGATTTAGAAATGAATAGTACCCATAAAAGCAATGATGAAGAGAGTAGTGCAGTCAGGTTCTCACAGAGAGAGGAACATTTGCTGGAAGTTCCTTAGAAACGGATTACATGAAGACCACTTCGAAGCTGTGCGTAGAAGGATGATTCCGAAGCGCTACCGGATAGCCCCGTTACAGGCTGCAAGAGTAAAAATTAAGGTGGAACCGTGTGCAAGCACCCTTAGATGATGTATCAGTCTATGGGTGCTTTTTTCATACTAAAAATGAAAAGGAGAATGAAAATGGTAAATTTCAAAGAAGACGAGCGTCTGAATACGCTGAACCACTCATGTGCCCATGTGATGGCACAGGCAATCAAGCATCTTTATCCACAGGCTAAGTTCTGGGTTGGACCAGTTGTCGCAGAAGGTTTCTATTATGATATCGACCTGGGCGATGATGTCATCCGTGATGAAGACATCGAAGCAATCACAAAGGAAATGAAGAAAGTCATCAAATCCGGCAAAAAGATTATGCGCCGTGAAATTTCAAAAGAAGAAGCTTTAGAATTATTCAAAGATGACCCATACAAAATTGATCTGATTTCCGATTTGGAAGATGGTAATATCACCGTTTATGATCAGGGCGATTTCACAGACCTTTGTCGTGGACCTCACGTAGATAATGTAAAGCTCTGCAAATACTTTAAATTAATCCGCCACTCTGGTGCTTATTGGAAGGGCGACAGCAAAAACAAAATGCTGCAGCGTATCTACGGTGTTTGTTTCCCAACACCAGAAGAGTTAGATGCACATTTACAGTTATTGGAAGAAGCAAAAGAAAGAGATCACAGAAAGATCGGAAAAGATATGAATCTTTTCATGGTAGACGATCTCGTAGGACGTGGTCTTCCTATGTTCTTACCAAAGGGATATACCATTTGGCAGGAACTGGAAAATTATATTAAAGCAAAAGAGAGAAAACTGGGTTATCTGCATGTTATGACACCTTGTGTTGGTACCGTTAATCTCTACAAAACCTCTGGTCACTGGGATCATTACAAAGAAAACATGTTCCCTCCAATGGAAATGGAAGGCGAATCTTTCGTGCTTCGTCCAATGAACTGCCCGCATCATATGATGATTTATGCAAACAGAAGACATTCTTACAAGGATCTTCCAATCCGTATTGGTGAGATTGCACATGACTTCCGTTATGAATCCAGCGGCACTCTAAAGGGTATTGAACGTGGCCGCCACTTCTGCCAGAACGATGCACATTTATTTGTTACTCCGGAACAGATCAAAGAAGAATTTACAAGCGTTGTAAACTTAATTTTTGATACGTATAAAGATTTTGGCATTACCAACTATCGCTGTGTACTCTCTCTCCGTGATCCAGAAAACAAAGAAAAATATCATGATGATGATGAAATGTGGAACACAGCAGAGGATGCTCTCCGCGATGTATTAAACAGTATCGGCATCGAATACACCGAGGAGATCGGCGAGGCTGCTTTCTATGGTCCGAAACTTGACGTAAATGTACAGCCAGCAATCGGTAATGAAATCACACTGTCTACTTGTCAGCTTGATTTCTGCTTACCTGCTAAGTTTAATCTTTACTACATTGACAGCAATGGTGAAAAGCAGACACCTGTTGTACTTCATCGTGCCATCCTCGGTTCATTGGATCGTTTTATGGCATACATTCTTGAAGAAACAAAGGGAAATCTGCCTACATGGCTTGCTCCTATCCAGGCTCGCGTTATGCCAGTCAAGACAGACGATGATGACTTGAATGCTTATGCACAGGAAATCGTAGACGCACTTGCAGATGCAGGTGTCCGTGTAGAACTTGACAATCGTGCAGAAAAGCTTGGTTATCGTATGCGTGAAGGTCAGGTACAGAAAGTCCCTTATCTTCTCGTTGTTGGTTTCAACGAAAAAGATGACCGCACGGTTTCCTTCCGTCTTCATGGTGAAAAAGAAACAACTGTGCTTCCATTAGACGAATTCGTTGAAAAAATCAAAGCTGAAATTGCTGAGAAATCACAAGAACATATTCATGTAAACTAGAACAAACACAAAAGGAGCTTTTTATGAAAAACAAACGCCAAATAGCGGAAGTTGTTATGATTCTGTCCTTTATTTTTGATTCGTACCACCTAAGTGTTCTTTGCAAATATGGCGGTACCAGACGTCATCTATTATGGATGTTTTTCGGTTTGCTCGTCTTCAGTGGCGCACTCATTCTGCGACAAACAACAGAGCCTGCAACTATGAAAAACAAAACTGCATTTATTGTTAAATTAACTTCTGTCATTGCAGCATGTATTCTCTTTTCCAGCAGTATCATTTATTCTGCAATCCCTTATCATGGTGCTTTGTCGTGGAAAATTCAAGATTTAATACATACACGCGAAGTTGCATTGACACATAATAATGTTTTTGACACTGGTATAGAAGGCATTCTGGATGATTTAACTGCCGCATTAAACCTTCCGGAAAAACTCTATATTGCAGAACAATTTACTGTAGATTTTGACGGTACAGGAAAAATAAGTGCAATCGAAGGTTTCTTATATGGAAAAGATGAGAACGATCAGACACGCACCTATTTAATCAGTTACAATGCCAAAAAAAGCAAAAAAATTTATGTTAATATGGATGGATATGCATCGGCAGATTTTGATACAGACTCCTTACTGTCTCCTATGATTGATGTGCTTGCACTGGCCAACTGGAAAGAACAGGTGGCAGAGTGGGAACAAACTTATGATGGCTCCACCTACCAATTACTATATTTAGGAAATCGTTCTTTTGAAATAAAAGATGGTCTCGTTGCGGTTTCCGGAGATAGCTCCGAAATCCAAAAATTAAATGCCGGCGGCTCTGTAAAAGGATATGAAGTATCCTTACACATGCCAGAGCTTGATACGGTTACACCAATACGTTATATGGCTAACCCCAAATACACTTCTTTGCAGGAGCAAAAAGAACAGGAACAAACGGATGCTTCTACTAAAAACTCCTCAGAAATTGGCAAATGTTATACCGACGAAGATGGTATACAATATTTTTATCTCACCGAACAAATGGGTTGGAAATTTAAGATTTTAGATGCTGCCGCAGGAAGCCGTTTTTATGGCTTACAGCAAACAACAGACGGAGGTAACACATGGGAGATGCTCACCGAAGATCCCTTTGTCGGAAATATCGGTGTCAGCGAAGGTCTCGTATTCTATGATGAGAATAATGGCATCATTGGTCTGACATGTGCGGGGCAGGATTGGTCCAACCTTTATCGAACAACAGATGGAGGGAAAACTTTTACAAAAATAGAATTTCCAGGTGCTACAACCGGCGAATTCTACTTTGATATGCCACGAAAAGATAAAGACCAATTGGTCGTTTTAGCAAGACCGGAAGCTGGTGATACCACCGGTGTAAAATATATTTCTACTGATGGTGGCGCAACATGGGAAAACGCCGGAGACTTTTGATCTCCGGCGCTTTTCTTATGCTTTATATTGCTTTCTTTTCCTTCTTTTTCAGATGGTTGAGCCATGCCTGCGGAAGTCCCATCGCAAGGATGATACCGATAACAATCGCCCCTGCCGTCTCAACTGTCTCGGTTCCTTTGATCGAAAACATTTCCATATTACCGCTGATTAGGTAAAAGGCTGCATAGTAAATCCCGGCTCCCGGCACCAGCGGAAATATCCCTGACAACAGATAGACCGTTGCCGGATGCTTGCGAAGTACCGCGAAAAAGCGTGAAAGCAAGGTCAAGGCCAACGTTGCCACGATTGTTGCCAACATCAGATGCCAGCCCTGCTGTAAATGCAGATATTCATAGACAAACCAGCCCACACCGCCTGTCAACCCACATAACCCCCATTCTGATTTGGGTGCTTGAAACAGAACAGCAAAGGCTAACGTCGCAATCATAGCAATGATAAAATGCAAAAAAATCATCCCAATCATGACATAACACCTCCCAAACTCTGAAAAATATAAATTGTCAGGCCAACGCCAACCGAAATAAAGAGTGCAGTCAAAAGCGCGTCCAAGAGATGGATCACACCTGACAGATAATCACTATTATAGAAATCACGGATGGAGGTCGTAAAGGCAATGCCCGGTACCAGTGGCATGATACAGCCAATCACTATCTTGTCCTGCGAAACCGGAAGTCCCATACACATAGGAAGCAGGCTCAGAGCTGTTACAAACATACTACAGATCAGCAGATTGGCAAAGCGCCCAACATGGTGTTTTTCAAACCATAACATCAAAAGTTGTAATAAGAGGCCAATGCCCAATGCAATGGCTCCATCCAAAAAATTTGCTCCGAACAAAATGGCAAAACCACCGGATCCGATACCGGTACATAGGACACGAATCCAGAGTGGATCCTTCTTGTGATGTATGATGGCATCCATACGAACCCAAGCCTCTGATATCGTACATTTCTTATCACAAATGTCTCTGGCTAACTGGTTGAGTTTTGATATCTTGAGCAGATTCACACTGCCTAATGGCACATGCCGAATCATGCTACAGGCATCTTCCTTTCCCTCATTGGCACTGGCAAAGATACCATTAGATAGCACATATACATCATAATCCTCTAACTGATAAGCCGCCATGATCTTCATAACGGTATCTTCCACGCGGTAGATCTCACCACCATTTTGAAGCATGGCGTCGCCGATTTCCACTGCCAGCGTTAATATGTCTCTGGTTTCATTCATGCTATAAGTTCCTCACTTTGGTTATTTGTATCACTTGCGCATCAACCCGCTTTCATCAAACAAATGATATAAAAAGGTCAGATAATTCCCAGTTGTCAAGTTTTTTCCCCGTATTTTTCCTTCAACCTATATTCATCAAGTTCAATCATCAGCTCCACATATGCTTCTCTAAGTTCCCTTGGTGACATGGTTCTGGCAAATCCCATATACTTATCATATTTCTTTGCTCTGCGTTCCTCTTCCTCTGATGCATATATTGTCTTTTCATTTTTAAAGCGATCTGCCTCAGACTCATCAAGACAAAGTGAAACAGCTACAATATGTTTGCATATGATTTTCTTTCCATTTGCCAAAGGACAATCGCAGGTGGACTTTCGCGGATGCTCCATATCAACATGAACATGATAATTCCCATCTCCACTACCTCCTACTATACCTTCGCAGCTTCCATCTTCATTAACAGTATACGAAAGAACTTTATTCTGTTTATAATATTCCATACCACGCCATACAGACTTACTGCTGGCAATATCAATCAATCCCATAAAGTGCCTCCGTAAATTATTCTTTCTGTATCGGTCACCCTATCAGTCACCCCAACGGTCACCTTCTTTGTTTTATGAACAACTCTCACGGTTTTTACTAATTATCATCCGCTAAGCGATATCTGTTGTCTTAGATAATCCATTTTCTTTCAAATACTTTCTAATCAACTGATAATTCTCTTCTGTTTTTCTATGTTTATTTTGTTCGCTTGTTTTGTTCGCTTGTTTTGTTCGCTTGTTTCTTAAATTCAAGCGATAAACGAGTCCTGTCAGGATTATAACTTTCTTCCACCACAGGCATTGGCCAACCTTCATTCTCCCAAACTTGATAAATATCTGGAATACCACTGCCGGCTCTTTCACCAATCCCAATCATATTAAACATCTTCATCAAAGTTTTATTTCTCTATAATCCAGAAAATACTCTGGGAATTCTCTGACAATATGGTATTCTTCGTCGAACGATATTCTCAGCTCCTTTTCTCCATATATATAATCGAGTTGTTAATACTTATCAATTCAATTTTTCATTCCATTCTGCTTCCTTAAAACCAACAAGAACAGTATCTCCATTTACGACAAGTGGACGCTTTGCCAACATTCCATTTGTAGCAAGTAACTGTAATTGTTCCTCTTCACTCATTGCAGGAAGCTTGTCCTTAAGCTGCATTTCTTTATAAAGAAGTCCACTGGTATTAAAAAACTTTTTAAGCGGAAGTCCGCTCTTTCCATACCATTCCTTTAATTCGTCATACGTAGGATTCACTTCTACAATATGACGCTCAGTATATTTAATATTATGCTCATCAAGCCATTTTTTTGCCTTTTGACAGGTTGAACATTTGGGGTAACATATAAATAACATTTCTTCATCTCCAATCTAATCCAAGTCATCTTCAATACCATATTCTTCAAGCAAATCTGCCCTTCTATTTCCAACATATTCCTTTGAATCATTTTCAGTAGCATTATTAATTGTGTACTTTACTAAGCAGACAAACACTCTCCACATGTCCAGTCAACGGGAACATATCATATGGGCGTATCGTCTCCACCCGATATGTTCTACAAAACCATTTCAAATCTCTTGCCAATGTCTCTGGGTTGCACGAAACATAAACCACACGCTCTGGAGCAAGAGAGATCACTGCATCTACAAATTCTTTTGTACTTCCTGCACGCGGCGGATCCATCAGAACCACATCAAAATGTTCCTTATTGGCTGCCGCTTTGCAAATATATTCTGTGGCATCCTCACAGACAAACCGTATATTTCTTGCCTGGTTGGTCTTTGCATTGGTAATGGCATCACGCACGGCATCCCGATTCAACTCCACGCCAACCACTTCTTTCGCATCACGGGATGCAATCATTCCAATGGTTCCCGTTCCGCAATAGGCATCTAGTACACGTTCTTTTCCACTGAGACCCGCTAGAGAAATTGCACCCTGATACAGATGTTTTGTCTGTATTGGATTTACCTGATAAAAGGACTTTGCAGAAATACGGAAACGCATGCCCAAAAGTTCATCCACAATATACCCCTTACCATACAAGACTTTCTCCTGATCTCCAAGCACCATACTTGTATTACGCCCATTGATATTTAAAACAACGGTCGTAATCTCCGGGTGCATCTGGCGTAAAGCCTTAACAAAGTTATTTTTGGACGGAAGAATCGGTGATGCAATAACCAGAACCACCATGACCTCTCCCGTCGCGTGTGCATGACGTACCAATACATGACGCAAAAGCCCATATCCTGTATCCTCATTGTATGGCTTAATCTTAAAGGAACGCAGTAGTCCCCGGATATCACGGATGATTGCCGTCGACTGCTTGTCCTCTAAAAGGCAGGACTCAATATCCACGACACGGTGACTGTCCTTTTCATAAGTTCCACAAATGACCTGCCCGTTTTTCTTCTGCGCATACACCGCATGCACTTTATTTCGATAATAATATGGATACGACATACCAACGATTGGCTCGACCTTGCCAAATTCCCGCAGTAATTTGGTTACACGTTTTTCCTTTTTTTGTAATTGTTCCTCATATGGTATGCCGCTATACTCACAACCACCACATTTCTTATGGTAAGAGCACTCCTGACACTCTCCCGTCTCTTGCCTTTGCATTTTTTTGTTATAACCTGCCTGTTTTTTCTCTGCCATCTCTTTACCCCGCGATCCATTGTCCCAGCAATGCTGCCAGAACCTCTTCTCTCATTCCAAGATTTTATACCCTAACAGTATAGCATATGCCAGAGTCGATCTGCTGTTTTTCTTTCATATCTTTTATCCTACCTGCTGTTCCATCGTTTCCTCCACCCAGGGCACACGTGCTGACAGCACGACCGCGGATGCGCTCTCCACATTTTCCTCATTATCATCAAAAAAGATATGCGCCCCAAATGCCTCCAAGATCTGGCTTTTATCCATACCTCCCATAAAAAATGCTTCATCAATCCGAATCCCCCACGCCCGAAGTGTACGGATGACACGTTCATGTGCAGGTGCACTTCTTGCAGTAACGAGCGCGGTTCGGATAACGGGCACACGATGTCTCTCCTCCGGTAATCCCACACGCCATGTTGCACATTCGATTGCTGTATTCTTCTGTAGCGTGGAAATCAATTGCAGTACATGTGCAAACGGTCCCGGCTTCAAAGGAATCTCAGCCAATTCTTTCTCCTGTTCACAAAAAGCTTCTACCCCTTGTTCGCGAAAGGTACGCTCTGCTTCTCCAGAAAAAAGTACAGCATCTCCATCAAAGGCAATTCGAATTTCGAGGTTGTTGTCTAGCTCTCCCTTTTGAAAAACAGGTTTCTGTTCTGTCGCAGCAGGCAGCAAAACACCAGCTGCTATTCCAGCGCGCAATGCCTCTCTGACATCCTTCGCATTAAAAGAAAGATATAAATCCACACCATATGCCTGTAGATACGGTGCAATCCCTCCACCACTTGTAAGTGCAGCCCGCATGATATCCAGCTCGTAATATTCGATGGAATGAAAGATGCGAAGCGCAGCATCTGCACTGTTCTTGGACATGATGACAACCTCAATCTGTCGCTCCCGGCTATGCTGGTTCAACGCCAAAAAAGACTGGATCAACGCAAAAGCTGCTCCCGGTGCTAAAACATCTTTCTCATGTGCGATCTGATAATCCACATAAGCCTCAACTCCTTGATTTTCAAAGATGGCATTTTCCACTTCCAAATCAAACAGTGCACGACTGGAAATTCCTATCGTAAAACATTCTTGCATAAAAAACACCCCTTTCACTAGATATCATGCCAAAGCTTTCCTTCGGTAATGACATCCTAGCAAAAGAGGTGTCCCATTAATGTCTCTATTTGTTGCTACGTCTCCAAATATGCATTTTATCTGCTTCTTCAATCAACCAATCTCTAAAGTCAGGATGTGCAATGGAAATAATCTTTTCTGTTCTTTCCCAGGCAGAAAGACCCTTTAAGCAAACCTTACCATATTCTGTTACAAGGTAATGCGTATTTGCTCTTGTGTCTGTAATAATAGATCCCTGCGCCAATGTAGGCTGGATGCGGGATTCTACTGTACCGTCCTTCCTTGTAAAGGTGGAAGAACAACATACGATACTCTTTCCGCCCTTTGACAAGTATGCTCCTAATACGAAGTCCAGCTGACCGCCTGCACCACTGATGTGTTTTGTTCCAGCAGACTCTGCATTGATCTGGCCAAACAAGTCAAAGTCAACGGCATTGTTGATGGAAATAAAATTATCTAATTGTGCAATCGTTCTCACATCATTTGTATAATCTACCGGTGCACTCATCAGTTCCGGATTTTCATCCAGATAATCGTACATTTTTTTCGTTCCTGCTCCAAACGCATATGTCTGACGGAAACGATCAATATTTTTCTTAGCGCCATTGATCTTGCCAGCGCGGGCAATATCAACAAATGCGTCTACATACATTTCCGTATGTACACCTAAATCTTTCAAATCTGATTCTGCAATCAAAGAACCTACAGCATTTGGCATTCCACCAATACCCAGCTGCAGACAAGCGCCATTTGGAATTTCGTCTACGATTAATTTTGCGACCGCTTTATCCACATCTGTGGCAGCACCACCGCCACCAAGTTCTCCAATGGCAGGATTGTTACCCTCTACAATCGCATCTACCTGAGAAATGTGGATACCTTCTTCTTTTCCACCAAGACAGCGTGGCATATTTTCATTAACCTCTACAATAATATGCTTTGCAGTCTCACAAACTGCCATCAAATGAGAGGCATTTGGTCCAAAGTTAAAGTAGCCATGCTTATCCATTGGTGCTACTACAAACATTGCCACATCATCCGGATGAATACTCTCTCTGTAATAACGTGGTAATTCCGAATAACGGATTGGTGAATAATATGCACATCCACGGGCAATCAGTTTTCTCTCTAATCCACCCATATGCCATGAATTCCAGCAAAAATGCTCCCCAGCATCTTCTCTCTCAAAAATAGCAAGTGGCTTTAATAAAATACCACCGCGTACCTTAACATCACGTAATTCGTCCGTACGTCTTGCCAACGCCTGATCCAATACGTCCGGTGTCCCCGTACACCAGCCATAATCTACCCAGTCTCCTGACTGTACTACTTTAACAGCTTCATCTGCCGTCACCAATTTACTCTGGTATTCCTGCGAAAAACCCATTTCTTTCCCTCCTCACAAGATTGTTAAATTTTTACCATACTTGTATACTACCACGATACACCACGAATTACAATATTTATGTATAAGAAAAGGCACCGGATTATCTTATATTTCTCCCAGTGCCTGCCTCGCCTGCAATAGAGCTTCCATGAAATAATCCCGCTCATCCTCTGAAAGTTCCTGCCCCAGCACAGCCTCATAGGAAGTAACAAGCATTTGCAGAGCATACTCTCCCCCCGCATTTACATCCAGGATTGCCTCCGCTTCATAAACGGCATTGTAGAACCAGAGCGATGCCTCTTTCGCATCCATCTTCTCCAGATAAAATTCTCCTAGTTCTACGCACACCTCACTACTTGGCGTTCCCGCCATTTCCTTCAATGCAACTTTAAAAAATGCCAATTCATTTCCTGCCATGCGATATGCCCGAAGTAAAATAGCCGCTGCATATGCATGTTGATCCGGGTCACTTTCTGTTTCATAAATACCAGAAAAGTACGGACATGCCTCCAAAAGATCCGCCGCATCTCCTGTCTTGTAAAGTTCCATCGCATACATACGAAGCAACTTATCGGAAAGCCTGCCATCTCTTATAAGTGCCTTTTGAAAAATGGAAAAATCCCGCTTGCTATGTAGATTCTGTGGCATATGCGTAATCACAATATCACTGTCAAAAACGACCGGATCCAGACGAACGGTCTCATGTACGGAATCAATCCATGTGAAACTTCGTTCCCGTTTAAACAGTTTTGGCCGATATTCTTTTTCTGCATTTAATACCGTATTGTATTCCGTAACCGTGTGATACAGCATCTGCACAATCTCAACTTCCGGTAAAAGAACCTGCTTTAACTGTCGAAAAGCCTCCCTATTTTCTTCATCTAATACTTCATCTGCATCCGGCACATAAATATAATCTTTCGTTGCCTTAGAAAAAGAAAAATTACGCGCTGCCGCAAAATCATCCTGCCAGGCAAAATCATATACCTGGTCTGTATAGCGTGATGCGATTTCTTTGGTCGCATCACTCGAGCCCGTATCTACGATAATCATCTCATCCACAAGATCTGCGACGGAATCCAGACACCTTGCCAGCACTTTTTCTTCATTTTTTACGATCATGCACAAACTGATTGTTGTATCCTGCATCTGTTGCTCCTATCTATGCCTATCCACCATAAACCATATGCTATGCTTGCCAGACTCCTTCTAACGATCCGGGTATTGCTCCTCTACAAATCTGCGCAATACCGGAATGCTTCTCTTGACCTTTTCCGTATCAATGCAGTATGCCATGCGGAAATACCCCGGCAAGCCAAAATTATCAGAAGGCACCAAAATCAAATCATATTCCTTCGCTTTCTGGCAGAAAATATTTGCATCTTCCTCCAGTGCCTTTGGAAAAATATAAAAGGTACCGCCCGGACGGACCACGGAAAATCCCAGTTCTACCAAAGCATCATACAAAAGATTCATATTTGTCTCATAAACAGATAAATCACTCGTCTTGTCAATAACACGTGCCACAGCCAGCTGCACGGAAGACGAAGGGCAATTATGACCTGTTCCACGGCTGATTTGTGCCATCATTGGTACCAGCAAATCTGCATCGACCGCCTTTGGATTGACGGCAACATACCCGATACGTTCTCCCGGCAGACTCAGGCTTTTTGAAAACGAATAACAACTAAGCGTATTGTCATAATACTTACTCGGATATGGTATCTCTTTTCCATCAAATACGATTTCGCGATACGGTTCATCACTAATCAGGAAAATCTCATGACCAAACTCTTTTTCTTTTGCCCGCAACAACTTTGCTAGTCTCTCGATTGTTTCCTCAGAATAAACAACACCTGACGGATTGTTTGGGGTATTGATCAATACTGCCATCACATCTGGCGTAAGCATTTGTTCCAACGCCTCAAAGTGAATTTGAAAATCACTTGTATGCGCAGGCACAACCGATAATTTTGCACCGGTGCCTTCTACATACGGCATGTATTCCGGGAAAAATGGCGCAAATGTAAGCACCGTATCTCCTGGTTTTGTCACAGCTCGCAGCGCATGCGCCAAGGCTCCCGCAGCTCCCGTGGTCATAAAAATATGCTCCATGTCATAGCACATACCGAAACGTCGATTTAAGCTTTCTGCCACTGCCCGCCTTACCGATGGAATGGTTGTAGATGGACTGTAGCCATGCAATTCCATTGGATTCATCATCTGATGCATCTCAATGACTGCCTTGGTATAATCCTCGGCACAAGGCACACTGGGATTGCCCAGACTATAGTCAAAGACATTGTCATACCCAATCTCCTCTCCCCTTTTTGTCGCGTATTCACTCAATTCACGGATAATGGATTTGCCGCCCAACATTGCCTTGTAAATTTCGTTTATCATCTTTTACATCTTTCCTTTCCCACTTGTCTGCTATCAATCTTAAGAAAAAAACCGCAGTCTGTTCAGACTGCGGCATTTTTTATTTTATTCCTTCAAACTCATATCCAGCATCTTTTACTGCAGCAGCAAGCACATCCTCAGCTACCGGTGTGCTCATCTTGACCACAACCTCGCATGCTTCATGATCTGCCTTTGCCTCGGTCACACCGTCGATTTTCTCCAGTGCTTCCTTTACATGTGCCTCGCAATGTGCACACATCATTCCCTTTACTTTTAATGTCTCTTCCATATCAAAATTCTCCTTATCTATCTTTTCTTTTTGATCCGCCTTTGTCTTGTCTTCTATTATAACAGTATCTTGCGCTTCTGTAACGTGCGATTTTGCTTTTTGTCCTCTGACTTTTTTATCATGCCTGGTGTTGTAAATGTCCACAAAATTAAGGCGTAATGCATTTGTCACAACACAAAAACTGGATAAACTCATCGCTGCCGCTCCAAACATCGGATTTAATTCCCAGCCATTCCACGGATACCATAGCCCTGCAGCCAGCGGAATACCAATTGCGTTATAGAAAAATGCCCAAAACAGGTTTTCATGAATATTGCGAAGCGTTCTGCGGCTCAAACGAATAGCCGCTGCCACATCCGTCAGACGACTGTTCACCAGGACAACATCTGCGGCATCTATCGCAATATCTGTGCCTGCTCCGATAGCAACACCAACATCTGCGCGTGTCAATGCAGGCGCATCATTGATACCATCACCGACCATCATTACATGCCCCTGCTCAGATAAACGGCGCACTTCTTTTTCTTTTTCATCTGGCAGAACCCCTGCTATCACTTCGTTCACTCCTGCGCGCTTTCCGATTGCCTTGGCTGTTTCCGCCCGGTCACCTGTTAACATCACCACATGGATGCCCATATCTTTTAACTGCGCAATGGCTCCCGGACTATCCTCCTTCATTTCATCTGCAACACAAATCATACCATAGAATTGGTTCTGACTTGCAAAAAAGAGCGGTGTCTTACCATGCTTTGCCAGATTTTCCACATCATGGCTTCTGGCATAGGATGAAAATGTCTGACCTGCCATTGGTGCAACGAATTCTTCTTTCCCTGCATAGACTTTCTGTCCCTGCCATACACCGGAAATTCCATTGCCCGCCGTAATTGCAAACGACTCAACTTCCTGCGCAACAACCTTTTGTTCCATGCCATAGGAAAGCACTGCCTTTGCCAGTGGATGCTCACTTTTTGCTTCTAAAGAGACCGCAAGAGTGAGCAGTTCTTCCACGCCAACTCCTTCCTGCGGTATCACGTCTGTTACCTTCGGCTGTCCTTTGGTGATTGTTCCTGTCTTATCCAAGACAACGGTTGTCGTCTTTCCCGCTTCTTCCAAAGAGGTAGCATTTTTAAATAAAATTCCTTTCTTCGCCCCAACACCATTACCAACCATAATGGCTACCGGTGTTGCCAGCCCAAGCGCACAAGGACAGGAAATAACAAGTACCGCAATCGCACGGGATAGGGCAAAGCCAAAGGTCTGTCCCACACCAAGCCATATGACAAATGACAGCAATGCAATCACAAGCACCGCTGGAACAAACACACCGGAAATACGGTCTGCCACCTTGGCAATCGGCGCTTTTGTTGCTGACGCATCGCTAACCATATGGATGATTTTTGCCAATGTGGTATCCTCACCCACACGCGTAGCTTTTGCTGTCAAAAACCCGGAAGCATTGATGGTTGCAGCCGTCAGTTCATCGCCAACACTCTTATCCACCGGTATGCTTTCCCCGGAAATTGCAGATTCATCTACGGCACTTTCACCGGAAAGAATCACACCATCCACCGGTATGCTTTCCCCCGGTCGTACCACAAAGATATCGTCTACTTTCACCTGCTCGATTGGCACCCTTTTTTCTTCTCCATCCATCAGAATGGTCGCTTGTTTTGGTGCTAATTCCATTAGCCCACGCAATGCATCTGTCGTTCTTCCCTTGGAATATGCCTCCAGCATCTTACCTACGGTGATCAGTGTCAGTATCATGGCTGCAGATTCAAAATAGAAGGAATCCATATATTTCATCACGCCATTCATATCACCTGTCATCTGCGCTCCTGTCATAGCAAAAAGCGCATACACACTATAGCCAAAGGATGCTCCGGCGCCCATAGCTACCAGGGTATCCATATTCGGTGCCTTGTGCCAGGCACTGGTAAATCCACTGATAAAAAACTTTTGATTGATGACCATGACCGCCACTGTCAAAAGCAACTGGTATAATCCCATTGCCACATGATTGCCCGCCATAAAGGATGGCAAAGGCCAGTCCCACATCATATGTCCCATAGAAACATACATAAGCGGCAGTAAAAAACAGAGGGACGCAATCAGACGATTGCGCAAACGACAAAAGGCTCTTTTTTGCGTACTCGCCAATTGCTCGGCTTCACTTGCTCCGCGCTTGACCTGCGCCTGTCCTCTCTGTCCATCTTCTTTTAAGGATGCCCCATAACCGGCTTCTGTGACTGCCGCGATAATGACTCCACTGTCTGCATCGCCCTCCACATTCATGGAGTTTGTCAACAAGTTGACCGCAACATCCGTCACGCCGTCCACATTTCGCACGACCTTTTCTACGCGCGCCGAACATGCTGCGCAGGACATTCCTGTTACGTCATATTTTTGCATGTCTATCCTCCTTATTTCATCAACTTCTGCAGGGTAACGACCAGCTCGTCCACCTTTTCGTCCTTGCCCTCCCGGATATCATTTGCCACACAGGTCTTAATATGATTCGCAAGCAGCACCTTGTTAAAACTGTTAAGAGCCGAGGTAATTGCACTGACCTGTGTCAAAATATCCACACAATAGGCATCATTTTCTACCATACCCTTGACGCCACGTACCTGACCCTCAATGCGGCTCAGACGATTTATCATATCTTTATATTCTTTCTCGTCGCGCACCTTTTTATGACAGGAACTACAGTGCGGACAGATATTTTCCATCTTTTCTTCCATCTCTTTCTCCTTTCATCGGCTTATTATATACCCCATAGGGGTATGTGTCAATTCTATTTTTCATATCATTTTAAATTGTGTCATCGTAAATACATGAAAAAGCAAAAAAATCCCATGCATAAGTCATGAAAGACCTATGCATGGGACAAACTTAGTTATCGGTTCATTTCGGATACCGGACCTTTGGCATTGTGATCTGCGATAACATACTCTACTTCTTTCAGATCGGATGATGGCAAATCTCCAGGAATTGTATTTTTGATTGCGCTGCATGCATTGCCAAAGGCAAGTGCCTTCGTACAATCCATATCGGAAGAAAGTAAACCATAAAGCATTCCTCCACAATATGCATCTCCACTACCAATACGATCAACAACGTCAATCTTTTCATATGGCTGTTCTTTATAGAATATATCACTCTTTGCTTCATAAATCACCGATCCAAAACTATGCTGCTTTGGACTGTGAACCACACGCTGTGTAGAGGCTACAATCTGAATCGGGTATTCTTTTGTAAAAGAACGCATGATATCCTCTAGGGTTCCTTCTTTTAAAAAGGTCAGACGCGCTGTATCCTCGGAGCAGAAGAAAATATCTACATAAGGAAGAATGCCTTCGATACACTCTTTTGCCTCTGCGCCTGTCCACAAATTCAAGCGAAAATTCACATCAAAGGAAATCATAGCTCCTGCCTGCTTGAAGCGCTTGATCATTTCAACCGCACATGTTCTTGCTTCCGGGCAAAGTGCCAGGGTAATACCGGATACATGAAAACAGCGGGTTGATGTATACATTTCTTCCGGGAATTCATCAATCGAAATTCTTGTAATGGAACTGTGTTTTCTATCGTATACCACCTGTGGTTTACGTGGAAATGTTGCACTTTCATAAAAGTATGATCCCAGACGCGCATCTTCTGTATGATCCCACACCAGATAATCATCACTCACGTTCATGGAACGCACTTTGCTTCGTGCAAGTTCTCCAATGGCATTTGCCGGCAATTTTGAAATAATTCCTGTGTGCAATCCCAAAAGTGATACACCGGATGCTACATTCAGTTCTGCGCCGCCCACATGACTTTCAAATTCCGTGCTTCTGACAATTCTCTTATTTTCCTTTGGTGAAAGACGAAGTAAAACCTCTCCAAGCGTCAATAAGTCAAATTTTTCCATTTCCTTTTCCTCCAATTATATTTTCCGTATATTAAAATTTCTTATATTGCATCCGTTTAAAGCAAATAACATAGGTAATGATATGTGCACATAGCGTAATTGACCAGGTAATCGGATACGCCATATAAAGGATTTTCTCTGTGTGATACACTTGAAAAATAGTAGCGATCCAAACCAGTCGAAGACCACATGCACCAATAATAGACATTATCATTGGCAAAATTGATTTTCCAATTCCACGCAGACACCCTACCATGGTATCCATCATACCACACAGAAAATATGGCATACAGATATAGGACATACGCACCAATCCTGCTGCAACGACCGGCTCACTTTCTGTATAAATGTGAAGCAGCGTCTTACCAAACAAATATGCACTTTCACCGGTAATCAGACCTACCACAAAAACAATGCCCAGGCATAAAAACATTACTTTTTTGATTCGTTTTTTATCTCCCGCGCCATAATTCTGACTGGTAAACGTAACCGCTGTCTGCGATACTGCATTCATTGCCATGTAAACAAAGCCTTCGATATTACTTGCAGCTGAATTACCGGCAATCACCGTACTGCCAAACGAATTGATTGAAGATTGAATGACTACATTTGACAGGGAAAATACGGTACCCTGAATTCCTGCCGGTAAACCAATCCGCACAATTCTGCCTAATACATCTGTCTTAATTCCCAGCTTAGAAAAAGAAAAATGCATCACGCCATCCTGGCGGCCCAGATAAAATAACACCAGTCCTGCCGAGATATACTCAGATACTACGGTAGCAATCGCAACACCTGCAACATCCATAGAGCATCCAATGACAAGCACCAGATTTAATATGACATTCACAACGCCTGATGCCAAAAGAAAATAGAGTGGTGTTCTTGTATTTCCGATTGCACGTAAAATAGCCGCACCAAAATTATATGTCAAAAGTGCCGGCATTCCCCAAAAATAAATCTGTAAATATGTCGTAGCAAGACCAATAACATCATCGGGTGAGCCCATCCACACCAGCAGCTGATGTGATGCCAATGTCCCAAAAATGCTAAGGAACACACCGCATAGCAGGCTTAATGTAATACTGGTATGAATCGTATCCACGACTTTTTCTTTGTGGTCGCATCCAAAATAAAATGCCACGGTCACATTAGCACCCACCGATAATCCCATAAAAAGATTAACCAGTAAATTAATCAGTGATGATGTAGATCCTACCGCCGCCAATGATTCATTCCCAGCAAATCTTCCAACCACAATGATATCGGCTGCATTAAAAAGAAGTTGTAATACGCCGGATAAAATCACAGGAATCGTAAAAGCAATCATTTTGCCTAAAAGCGGTCCATGGATCATATCGACTTCTTTTGTATTCGCTCTCATTCTGTTTCCTCTTCTGTTTCTATCATATTATCGCATATATTTATTCTGCATCTGAAGGCAACTTCTCTGTGTTTGTCTTCTCATCATATGTCTCTAGGAAATGGTGTTTGACACCATCCTTCTTATAGGCAATGATTGTACTCAAATTCACGTTTTCTACGCTTTTAAAAATATTTCCTTCCACATACGGATTTGTTTTCTTCATCTCACGAATCAGATTTTTTACTTCTAATCTCTTTGAATTATTTTGCCCATTGTCCTGACAGGAAGAACATGTTTCCGTAAATTTACATGCACATTGCAGAAAATACAAATTGTTGTAATCACGCCATTTCTTGATATCATCTTCACGCACAAGATACAGCGGACGGATCAATTCCATTCCTTCAAAATTTGTACTGTGGAGTTTTGGCATCATGGTCTGCATCTGCGCCCCATAAAGCATGCCCATCAGGATTGTCTCAATTACATCATCATAGTGATGTCCCAATGCGATTTTATTACAGCCAAGCTGCTTTGCCTGATGATACAGATGCCCTCTGCGCATACGCGCGCACAGATAACACGGCGATTTTTCTATCTCAAATACCGCATCAAAAATGTCGGATTCAAAAATAGTAATCGGTATACCAAGCTTTTTCGCATTGTTCTCAATAATCTGACGATTTGCTGCACTGTATCCCGGGTCCATTACCAAAAAAACAAGCTCAAATTCTACTTTGTGATGACGCTGCAATTCCTGAAACAGCTTTGCCATCAACATGGAATCCTTACCACCCGATATACACACCGCAATCCTGTCACCTTCCTGCACTAATTCATAATCACGGACGGCTTTTGTAAATTTACTCCAAATGCTTTTTTTAAATTTCTTACGTAGACTCTGTTCAATATCAAACGTGGTGATTTCCGGTGTCTGCTCCTCTTCCTGCATCTTTTGCATCAGCCATGCGAGATATCCTCCCTGCAAACTGTATGCATCCCATCCGGCTTCGCGCAAACGTGTTGCAAGAGCAAGACTGCTTTCTCCTTTTTTACAACACAAAATCACTGTTTTGGGGCGCCATTTTTCTGCATCTGCCAATAGCATTTCTTCTGTGATGTTTATACTTCCCGGAATGTTTCCATAGGAAAAAGAAAGTTCATCTCTGATATCAATTAAAATATAATCTTCTTTTTTCATAGCACATATTTGCTGCCATGATCTTTCCCATTGTTCCATACGAATATTTTACCTTTTATCACTTTTTTGTTGCATTATCCGCTCTCTAAATAAAAAATTGGCTATATACAATCATTTGTATCATACCCGATTTTTTTCGTAGATAAAAGTATAATTCCCACGATTTTTGTATTATTTTTGCATCTTCTTTTTAGATATACTTGCTAATTCTCCGCAAGCATCTCTTCTTCCACTTCCTTTCGTTCAAAAAGCAAACGAAAAATCAAACGCACAAAATACTATGTCGTATTATATACAAATTGCACAGGCTTAATGTTCTATAATTCCGACATTCATACTACCCATATGGTAGCCGCCCAGATCCAGGGTTACGTAAGCAAATCCGATTTCTTTGAAATAGGAATAAATCCTTTCGCGCTTGGCATCTTCTACCAGAATTGGAATTTCCTGCGGTAGGACTTCAATACGCGCCATGGTAGCGTCTCCCTCTCCGTGGATACGCACACGCACCTGATGAAATCCCATATCCAGCAGCAACTGTTCTGCCTGATCTACCATGCCAAGACGCTCCTCACTGATCGTCTCCCCATAGACAAAGCGCGAAGCTAAGCAGGCAAAAGACTGCTTGTCCCAGGTCGGCAGCATCAGTCGTTTTGACAGTTCCCGTATCTCCTGTTTTGTCAGTTTTGCCGCACGCAGCGGGCTTTTAATTCCGAGTTCTTCTACTGCACGCAAGCCCGGACGGTAGTCTCCATTATCATCCATATTGGATCCTTCCACCACTGCCGCCAAATGATTTTCTTCCGCGATGGCAAGTATTTTTTCAAACAGTTCATGCTTGCACAGATAACATCGATTCTTTGGATTGTGACGGAATCCTTCAATATCCAGTTCTTCTGAGACCACGATAACTTGTCGGATACCTCTCTTTTCACAAAATTCCTGTGCTTCCTTTCGTTCTCTTTCCGGGAAAGAACAAGAAGATGCTGTGACCGCCATCACATGATCCTTGCCAAGTGTATCTACGGCTACTGCTAATAAAAATGTGGAATCCACACCACTGGAAAATGCAACCGCCACACTTTTCATTGCGCGCAATTCTTCCTGTAAAACTTTATACTTTTCCTCTATGGTCATTGGTCATTCTCCTTTTTTGTCCTTCTAAGCCAGCACTTTTCCTACCACATCCACCAAATCGGATAAGGTATCTATCTTTTCTACCGGCTTCGCAATCTCGCCAAAGCCATATGCAGCATGAATAAATGGTAACCCAGCTTCCATCGTCGCATCATAATCTCCCTGGATATCTCCTACATAAACTGCTGCATCCAATTTATTTTTTTCATATAACAAATGGATATTTTGTCCCTTTGGCTTACCATTATCACCAAAACAACAGGTATCTTCAAATAAATCATGAAATGAAAAATAATCCAGAAATGCTTCAATATAACCTGCCTGACAATTGCTTACAATATACAAATGGTAACCCATTTTTTTCAACTGCTCCATAGTCTTTCGCAAATCCGGATAAAGCATTCCACCATGTTCCCGCAAATAATCATTTTCTACTTTACAACACGTTGTCAGCAATGCCTCCCGGTCTTTTCCCTGCGTAAATGGAAAAAGCATCTCTGCAATTTTATCCATGGTTCGTCCCATTGTCCGATACATATCTTCCCTGGTCACAACTGCATCTTCATATCCGCACTGCTGCAATGCCAATGTCCACGACTGAGCCACCTGCTCTGCCGAATCCCAAAGTGTACCGTCCATATCAAAAATAATTCCTTTTTTCATTTACATTCCTCTTTCACTTTTTTCTATACACTCATAAATGTAATTTGCAATGGCCTGATTTCCCTGTGCATTTGGATGAATCCCATCCGGAAACCACTCACTGTGATCTTTTGTCAATTGGTAAAGATCAATATATCCCACATCCATCTGTTCTGACACCTGCATAATGATTTTGTACATACTACCACAGATGACGTCATTTTGTATTCCATATTTGATTTTGCCATCTTCTGGATTTACAAAAGCCCGTGGTGGCTGCATCAAATAAATTTGGGCATCAGGAGATGCCTCCTGATAAGAGGATACAAACGAAACCAGTGCTTTTTTGTATTGTTCTTCATCCCACTGATAATCTTTTGCGTCGTTGGTTCCAAGCATCAATACATAAATAGAGGCATCTGCCTCCAGACTCTTCCGATATAGAGTCTCCTCGCAGTAGGGATCATCCCCCTCATCCATAAGCGTTCGACCACTCATACCGTAGTTTAACACCTGATAAGTATCCCCTAAAAGTTTCTGCAAATATGCAGGATACGATTGGCTTTTCCGATGGCCCAAAACACCTGCACCATAGGTGATGCTGTCACCCACACACGCCACCTGTATTTTTTTCTGTTTTATGCGTGGTGCCGGTGGATACTGAACTATATAGATTCCCAACCGAATCATCCCATATCCTATAAGTAAAACCAGACACGCAATTCCTAAAATCTTTCCTGTATTCTTCATCAATTTCTCATTATAACAAACCTTTTATAAAACGCAACAACAGAGCCTCGAAAGGCTCTGCTGCTGCTAAGATTCATGCACTACAGGGTTAGGTTGTAATCACATGTTATTCAAATCTCGGGAAAAATCCCCTTTAATGCAGGATAAACCTGCCGGAATGTCGCATAATGTTTTTCATAAGCTTCTACCAGCTGCGGTTCCGGCGAAATGGTATCACAGACACGTACAATGGCGCGTGCCGCCTCTTCCACCGTATGATATACACCGCATCCGACAGCCGCAAGCATTGCACCGCCAAGTGCAGGACCTTCTTCTACCTCTAATAGATCGACCTGTAAATTCAAAACATTTGCCATAATTTTACACCACAATGGACTCTTTGCACCACCGCCACATATCTTCGTTCGTCTGATTTCGATATTCTGACTGCGCGCCACCTCTAAGGAATCCCGCATAGCAAACGCAACTCCTTCAAAAATGGCCTGTATCATATCCGCTCTTGTTGTATCCATAGACATTCCTACGAAACAGGCTCTCGCCAGCGGGTCATTATGCGGAGAACGTTCTCCCATCAAATATGGCAGAAAATATACGTGATTCTGTCCTAGAACTGTAATATCTTTCTGCGCTGTCACATAGTCTTTTTCCTGTAAAATCTGATCCATCCACCATTTGTTACAAGAAGCTGCCGAAAGCATACATCCCATAAGATGATAATTTCCATCCGCATGTGCAAATGAATGCAATGCATTTTGGGCATCTACGCCAAACGTTTTGCTTGAAATAAAAATAGTTCCTGATGTACCAAGGGAAATATTACAAGCGCCATCTCCAACCGTTCCTGTACCTACTGCAGCTGCTGCATTATCACCGGCTCCCGCAATCACCTTAACTCCCGCCGACAAACCAAGTTCATCTGCCACTTCCGGTCGCAACGTCCCCACGACTTCGTAGCTTTCATAAAGATGCGGTAATTGTTCTTTTGTGATGCCACAGATTTCCAGCATTTCCTCGGACCACTTCCGATGTTCTACATCTAAAAGCAGCATTCCGGAAGCATCCGAATAATCGGTGCAAAAGCTTCCACTCAGGCGATATGCCAGATAATCCTTTGGCAGCATAATTTTTGCGATACGGGCAAAATTCTCTGGTTCTTCTTCCTTCATCCAAAGAATTTTTGGTGCAGTAAATCCGGCGAAGGCAATATTTGCTGTATAGGAAGAAAGTTTTTCTTTGCCAATGACATCATTTAAATATGCTACCTGTTTTGTTGTTCTGCCATCGTTCCAGAGAATCGCCGGACGAATGACCTGATCGTTTGCATCTAGTGCAACCAATCCATGCATCTGTCCACCAAAACTAATACCGGCAACGCTGTTTTTATCACAGCCCTCTAACAGCTCTTTTAGCCCGAGCATGGTCTGTTCGTACCAATCGACGGGATTCTGTTCTGACCATCCCGGATGCGGGAAGGAAAGTGCATATTCCTTTGATGTAATTTTTAAAATGTTCCCTTGAGCATCCATAAGCAACAATTTTACCGCAGATGTTCCAAGGTCTATACCAATAAATAACATAACCTGTCTCCTATTTAAAAGGGTTTTCTGTTGGATAGCGCACTCCTGCAGGCTGATTGTAACCAATTTCCTCTACCGGAACTCCAATATACTTAAACACCTCATACAGCGCTTTTCCATAATTACCAAAGGCAACTGCCCCATGATGTGGGAAATTCTTCTCAATCAGTACATGGCGGTAGAAACGTCCCATCTCAGGAATTGCAAAAACACCAATGGATCCAAAGGATCTTGTTGCAACCGGAAGTACCTCTCCCTGCGCAATATAAGCACGCAGCTTAGCATCCGCGGTAGATTGTAAACGGAAGAATGTAATATTACCCGGAGCGATGTCACCTTCAAGTGTTCCATTTGTCACTTCGATTGGAAGACTTCTTGCCATAATCTTCTGGTATTTCATTTCACAGAAAGACAGTTTATCAGAGGCTGTATTTCCACAATGGAATCCCATAAAGGTATCTTGCAATGTGTAATCAAATTTGCCTTTGATTTCCTCGTCAAACATATCCTTTGGTACGGTATTATTAATATCAAGCAAGGTAACCGCATCCTGACTAACCACCGTACCGATAAACTCACTGAGTGCTCCATAGATATCTACTTCACAAGATACTGGAATTCCCTGCTTCGTAAGGCGGCTGTTCACATAACATGGAACGAAACCAAACTGCGTCTGGAATGCTGGCCAGCATTTACCAGCAATTGCAACATATTTACGATATCCTCTGTGTTCCGCAATCCAATCTTTTAATGTAATCTCATATTGCGCTAATTTGGAAAGAATTTCAGGCTTTTTGTTTCCTGCCCCCAATTCCGCTTCCATATCTGCAACAACAGCAGGAATTCTTTCATCTCCTGCGTGCTTATTATAAGCTTCAAACAAATCCAGTTCTGAATTTTCTTCAATTTCAATCCCCAGCTGGTATAACTGATAAATTGGCGCATTGCATGCCAAAAAATTAAGAGGACGTGGTCCAAAACTGATAATTTTAAGATCAGAAAGAGCCGTCACTGCTCTTGCAATCGGTGCAAATTCTGCAATCATATCCGCGCAATCTTCTGCGTCACCGACTGGATATTCTGGAATATATGCCTTAATATTACGAAGCCTCAAATTGTAGCTTGCATTAAGCATTCCACAATAAGCATCTCCTCTACCATCCTGTAAGCTATCACCATGCTCCTCTGCAGCAGCAATAAACATCTTTGGTCCATCAAAATGTTTTGCAAGTAGTGTCTCAGAAATCTCTGGGCCAAAATTTCCAAGATACACAACCAATGCATTACATCCTGCCTGTTTGATATCTTCTAGTGCCTGTACCATATGAATTTCACTCTCTACGATACAAACAGGGCATTCATACACCTGTAACTCTGGATACTTTGTATGTACCGCCTGCATCAATGCTTCGCGTCTGGATACTGACAGACTTTCTGGAAAACAGTCTCTGCTGACTGCTACTACACCAATTTTTGCTTCTGGAATATTTGTCATCTTTTTCCCTCCATACTTCTTATTTTCCTCATCGTCATAACAAAAAAGAATGTAATTTCTCTCGTAGAAACTACATTCTTATTTTAACAAAAAAATTTTTTTCTCTCGCCTTGATACTTGACACTTACATATCGTTTTTTTGATAATTTTCCCTGTTCTTTCGGTTGTATTCGCTTGGCAGCATGCCATACTTTTTCTGAAACGCTTTCGACATCGCGCGGCTATCGGAAAATCCTACTTCCGTTGCAATCTCTCCGATCGTTTTATCGCCCATTTCCATCTCCTCTACGGCATGCTCTAAACGAATACCGGAAAGATAACTCTTATAATTAATCTGTGCATATTTCTGAAACATACGAGATAAATGTTCGATCGAATATCCAAACAACTGCGCTAACGACTGCAATGAAATATCTTCTGCGTAATGCTTTTTGATATATTCCGTAATCGGAGACAAACGCTGCAACGCCTTAGATGAACGATATAACATATCATCTGCTTCTACCTGACGATATATCGTCACAAGCAGCTGCATCATCGCATAATAATCGCGCAACATCTCATATTCATGCCCTGGCTCACCTGTTCCACTCAAGTCGTAGATGTTACGTATCAGCTGCATCATTTTGTGGTCTGTGTTCTTCATTTGCATCGGATCAAGTTTTGCCAATGATCCCTTGCCCTTTTTGTCAAAGGAAATAAAACGATCTGCTGTCAGGTAATTCTTAAACTCGCTGATTGGAATCTGCACATAGACCGACATATTCTCCTCATCCGCACGCACAGAATGTAATTCGTTCGTGTTGATAATGATAAAATCACCGCAATCCACACGAATCTGTTTCTCGCGAAAAATAAACGTCAGGCTGCCCTCATAAACAGCAAAAAGCTCAACAGAATTATGCCAATGTGGCTCTCTTGTATAATTGCCTCTGCGTCCTTCAAAAATATCAATTCGAAACGGCATCCCCGCTCGTGGCACGACCACTTCATGTTCGTAGTTCATACTCCCTCCTTGTGGTTACTGCACTGATGGCTCTGCCTCTTGCTGTGTATTGCCCACTTCCTCTGTCTGACCTGCTGTGTCTTTCATCTCTATACCAAGTGCATCACATATCATCTTAGCATATCCGCTGCGTCCTTCTCCGTTCAAATGGATGCCATCATTATAAAACCAATCTGAATTTGCTGCGGCAAGTTCATCCCATGCAATCACATCCACATTTTTGTTATCCTTTGCTAACTGTCGAATGACACTATTGGTCCGTTCCTGATCCTGCAAATATTTGCCATAAACCGTAACCCAGTAAATCTTTGTATCTTTACCAAGGTAATCAATGATCTCCTGTCCTGTCGTTGAGCTAAAATAGCAATTGGTACCTAGCTCAATCACAACCGTACTGCCCAGTTTATTCTCTTTCTTAAGTCCTTCTAAAATCTCGATGCCATCTCTTGCCTGACGACTTTCTTTTGCATCAATCACGCCATCTGGAATAGCTTCCATCAATTCCGGTGCTGCGCCAAGCATAACAGAATCTCCCACGCAGGTAATTGTTGGTGCCTTTTCTTTCTTGGCTGCATCTGCATCACCACCTTCTGTTGCGCTGGTCTGTTTTGCCTGATCCTGCTCCTTTAGCATTTTCTGATTGGCTTTAAACTCCTGCTGCAGATTCTCAGCCAACTTATCTGACGATTTCGACGGAGCCTTCATGAACCCAACAAGCGCTATCACAGAGATGATACCAACCGCAATTCCAATCACAACTCTTTGATAAAACTTTTTGTCTTTCATAATCTTTTTCCTCTCTTCTAAAAGATATGTTGTAGATTAATAATAAACAATAGTGGATAATGCCACAAATAAATCCAGTAACTATGTTTTCCAATCCATTGCATCACACCGTTTTTACTACATTCCATCGATGAAAAACCGCACTGATTCATCACATAAACGATAAATGCAAAATATACACTGATGATCGCCATTCCACCGCGGTATAGCCAATCAGATTCCCCTGGCACCAGAATAAATAGCGCTACTGTTACAAGCAAAGAAGCAATAAAAAGAGCCTTTCCTGTATCTCCCTGTAGGAGTATATTCTTCTTTTGTGCCCATTCATCCTCTTTCAATCCGAGTACCACACCAATCAAAAAGGAAAAGGCTCGTGTATCCGTTCCATAATATACACGGTTCACATTCTGCGGATGATACATAACTGCCATCGCTACTACGGATGCCACAGCAAGAATTGCAAAAAACAAGAATGCCTGTTTTCCCATCCTTGGCTCAATCTGTTTCTTATAAATTCCATACAATAGTGGCCATACTATAAGAAGCTCAATCTCTACCCCCAAATACCACAAATGTGTAAATGGCGAATGTTCTGTAATCTTCATAAAATAGGATGCCTGCGTCATCATTTGCCACCAGTTATTGTAGCCTAAGAAAATACTTGCTGCCTCTTCTCTTGCCCCCAAAAGTAACTCCGGATGAAATATCGTAAAAAATGCAATCACCGACATGACCATAATATAAAGTGCCGGATAAATGCGTATCCCTTTTTTGATATAATATTTTCGAATGTGTAACCCTTCCGCCTCCCAGCGAAGCTCACTGTTTTTCGCTGACAAATATCCCGATATCAGGAAGAAAAAGCAGACGCCAAGGTAGCCTCCTCTTACACTAAATGGAAATATATGATACAGCACAATTCCCAGAATAGATACTGCCCGCAGGAAGTTAATTCCCTCATTATATGTATATGTTGTTTTCATTTGCTATCTCAATCTATATAAATGTATTCTTATGTTAACGTATGTTTCCTTTTTACCGATTATTATTATATATTGCATAGTTCTCTTTCGCAATTGGAAAATGCATTTTTTTGACAAAAATTGCGCAAAGTAAAAATGACGGCATGTTCCTGATAAACAAAACACACCGTCATCATACTTTTTTACATGATTTGTTCTAAATTGCCAGCAAATTCTTAATTGCTTCCATATAAATCAAAACCGATTCTTCCATTTCAGAAACCAGGATATACTCATCCGCTCCATGAATGCGATAGTCCACACCCATCTTTTCCGGTCCGAATGCAATGATATTTTTCAATGATTTTGCATAGGTACCACCGCCAATAACCATCGGCTCATTCTCCGTATCTCCCGTCACATCCACATATGCCTTATATAGCGCTTCTACGAGTGGAGACTCCCTTGGGAAGAAAAGAGGATCACCAATCTCAAGAATCTCAATGCGTCCATTTGCATCTTCCAGATGATTTTTACACATAGCGCGCACTTCGTCTGCCTTTAAAGTCACTGGTACACGAATATCAATGGTGCAGGAAATCACGCCATCTTCCGTCTTTACGATACCATTACAAAATGTCAGATCACCATATGCATCTGCAAATTTAAGACCCACACCGGAACCATCACAAGCTGTTCCAATATGTGTATTATAAAAAGTAACAAAGTCATCCACAAAACCGGCTTTTTCCAGACATGCACAAGTCACACCTGCTGCATTGACACCAAGCGTCGGTGTTGACGCATGCGCCGGAACACCTTTTGCAAAAATTGTCAGTGTATCGCCTTCTTCGCTCACCTGATATTCTTGTAATTTTGTTTCTGCCAAGGCCTGCTCCAAACGTTCTTTTAATCCTTCCTCTGCCGGAATGACCGTCGTGCAGGAATCACATACTGCATTGGAGACAAAACCACCATTCATAGAAATAATCCTGGTATTCTTGGAATATGCCATCATCTCCATATGTCCCTTTTCCCCATGAATGCACGGATAGTTGGCATCTGGGGTAAATCCACATGATAATTCCTCTTCCACCTGATTATAATGTTCCATACAAAGGGAACCTGTTTCCTCATTGCATCCCATAATGAGGCGGACTCTTTTATTTAGCTTCACTCCTGAATCACGAAGCAGTTTCATAGCATACAATGCTTCTAATACGGGTCCTTTATCATCTGTCGTACCGCGCCCATATACGTAATCCCCATCACGCGTCAATGTAAACGGGTCATAAGTCCAGTCTCCTCCGGTTGGTACAACATCGAGATGTCCTGCAATACCAACAATTTCTTCTCCTTCGCCCATTTCTGCATAGCCACAGTAGTTATCCAGATTTACGGTGCGAAATCCTAATTCTTCTGCAATGGCAAGTCCTTCTTTCAAAGCTTCTGCCGGACCATCTCCAAAAGGTTTTCCCTCTTTTGCTTCACCTAACTGTGAATCAATGGCAACCAATCTGCCAAGATTTGTTATCATTTCCTCTGATAATGCATGAATTTGTTCTTTTATTTCCATTTTATTTTCCAATCCCCTTTCTTGATCGATACATCCTCTATAGTGCAGCCCGAATCGCCTCTAGCAATTCATCATATGTCTCATACGCCGGAATTTCCGGGTTGTCCTGTTTGATCTGTTCCGTGCTCTTAAAAAGAAAACCAGCCTTACTCGCCTTGATCATACCAAGGTCGTTGTGGCTGTCACCGCTGGCGATAGTTTCATAGCCAATGGATTGTAATGCCTTAACCGTCGTATATTTTGAATTCTCAATACGCATTTTAAAACCGGTAATCTCGCCATCCTCTGCCACTTCCAGAGAATTACAAAAAATGGTTGGATATCCTAATTTCTTCATCAGTGGTCCTGCAAACTGGGTAAATGTATCACTGATAATGATCACCTGTGTCAATTCCCGCAGCTCATCTAAAAATTCCTTTGCTCCCGGAATCGGGTCAATCTTTGCGATTGTCTCCTGAATCTCTTTTAAGCCAAGCCCATGCTCCTTTAAAATAGCCAGACGCCAGTTCATCAGTTTATCGTAATCCGGTTCGTCCCGCGTTGTCCGCTTTAATTCCGGGATACCACTTTCCTCGGCAAATGCAATCCAAATTTCCGGTACTAAAACGCCTTCTAAATCCAAGCATACAATATTCATCGTTTTCCTCCTGCTATGAGCACTTCGTTTTTCAATAAGTATAGCATACCACAATTCCTTTGCTATTTTTAAATTAAATTAAATCCTAACCAAAGAGATAATATCATTGGATATACCGCCCTAAATCATTTTATTTTGTATGGACAAAAGACAGACTGTCTCAACGGTACTTTCGTTGTCCCAACAAAGTTCCTGTGTTTCCCTGTCTCCAAAATACACCGGAAAACGGAACTTTATGTGCTTCAGGAATCTGCCATCTGGCTGCTTCTGCTCGTAAATGTCCACCTGTTCTACAAAGCTGTTAAGAAATTCTTTCTTCTCCAGGTCGGTGAACTTATCATATAGTTTATCAAAATATAAAAGGAATTGATAGACGTTTTCTTCTGATATTTTCTGTTGCCGGATATTCAGCAGGCGGTTCTTGACTTCTTCTATACTGTTCTCCACGCCTTCAATCTCATCATACAAACGGTATAACCTTGTCTCCATATCCTGATATTTCTTCTCATAAAATTTATCCATGATATCCAGATTGTCCATCTGCTGTCCAAGTCTTGCTTTTGCTCCGGTCAGCTGCCTGTGCTGCTTTTCCAATCCTTCAATCTCTTTTTCTATTTCTTCTGTATCAATTCTTGAACCGATTTTATTCAGAATTGCTTCTTCAAATTTAGGATTCTTCACCAGCTTCCGAATAACTTCTTCCACTGCATTGTTAATCTTCTCCTCACTCCATTGTTTACGATATCCACATTTATGACCATCTACCAGGCGACGATGTTTGCAGGCATAATAGAAATAATCCTTATATAAAGTTCCGTCTTTCTTTTTCTTTCGGTTCACGTTTCCATACATACCACTTCCACATAACGGGCATCTCAATATTCCAGATAAAATATGCTCATGATCGAGACTATGTGTCTTTTCATATTTCACACCTGTTTTTTCCCGTTTTTGATGTGCCAGCTCCCAGTCTGTTTCTGAAACAATCCCTTCATGGATACCATCGTGCAGCATATAATTTTCCTGCTTTACAATGCGGTATTCATTTCTTGTACCAGAAACTTTCTCGTTTTTCCTTCGTCCATAAGCCAGCTTTCCACAGTATACCGGATTATCCAGAACGCCTTTTATAAATGATGCGGCAAATGCGTCCAGTGTATTATTCTGTCGTTTTTTCTTTTTATATCCATGCTGGTTCAGCCATGCGGCAATCGCAGAGATTCCCATATTGGTATGAATAAATTTGTCATAGATCAGACGAATAATCTCTGCTTCGTCCTCTGCAATCTGCAATTCTCCATTTACTAATTCATAACCATACGGAGCAAATCCACCATTCCATTTTCCTTCCCTGGCTTTCTGCTTACGTCCTTCCATTGTCTGAACAAGGATATTCTCTCGTTCGATCTCTGCCACCGCAGACAGAACAGAAATCATCAGCTTTCCACTATCTTTTGAGCTGTCAATTCCATCTTCTACACAGATCAGATTCACTCCAAAATCCTGCATCCTCTGCAGAGAGTTTAATACATCTGCTGCATTACGACCGAATCTGGAAAGCTTGAACACCAGTACAAACTGTACCTCATCTG
>URCQ01000025.1 GCA_900546435.1 uncultured Pseudobutyrivibrio sp.
CCCGAACAACTTCATTATCATATCAAATGATTCGAAGCTTGTCAACAACTTTTTTCATTTGATTTCTTAAATCTTTCTTTTAAAAAGCTGTCATGCTGTGGTAGAGTCTCATCTTCCTGACCGCTCTCCCCGCCAGCCATGTTATAGTACCACTTCACTCCTATAGAAGTCAATAGAAATGTCGAACTTTGTTAAAGTGCCACGATTTCAAGAATTGTATCATTTTATCAGACAATTCAATCATTTTGTTTTTCTATAGTATTTCCAAGGCTTCACGGACATTCTCAACCCCTTTTAGCTGCATTCCATCGACTTGTTGTATGTTTTTCATACACACTTTAGGCAATATACATTGTTTAAATCCCAATTTTCTTGCTTCCGCAATGCGCTGTTCTACCATATTCACAGAACGAACCTCGCCACTCAATCCCACCTCGCCAAAACAAATCACATCCTCTGCAATCGGTCTGTTTCTAAAACTGGAGATAATGGATAAAACCAATCCCAAATCCACCGCCGGTTCACTTATCTTCATTCCACCTGCGATGTTAATATATGCATCCTGATCTGCAAGCTTTACACCTACTGTCTTTTCCAATACAGCCATCAATAGATTTACACGATTATAATCCACCCCAGCAGCTGTCCTTCTCGGCATTCCAAATGCACTGTGACAGACCAATGCCTGAATTTCTACCAAAAGCGGGCGTGTTCCTTCCATAGTACATACAACAATTGACCCACTTGCATTCTGCGGTTTTCCATCCAACATATATTCCGATGGATTTGGTACTTCACGCAATCCTGTCTGACACATTTCAAATACGCCAATTTCATTTGTAGAGCCAAAACGATTTTTTACAGCTCGCAATATACGATAAGCTGCATAACGATCCCCCTCAAAGTACAACACCGTATCTACCATATGTTCTAAAACACGTGGTCCCGCAACAGTTCCTTCTTTTGTCACATGACCTACAACAAAAATAGCTATTCCTCGTTCTTTTGCAAGACGCATCAAAACACTTGTAGCCTCTCTTACTTGAGATACACTTCCCGGCGCCGAATTGACATTCTCCCGGAACATTGTCTGTATCGAATCCACAACCACTACCTGTGGACGTCGTTCTTCTATCACTCCCTGTATCAGATCAAGATTTGTTTCACACAATAACATCATATCATCTGAAAATGTTCCAATACGATCTGCCCGCATTTTTATCTGCTGTAAAGATTCTTCTCCCGATATGTACAACACCGATGTGTGCTGATCCGATAGGCTTCGACATGTCTGTAATAGTAATGTTGACTTTCCAATCCCAGGATCTCCACCAACAAGTACCAGTGAGCCCGGTACAATTCCACCACCTAATACGCGATTTAATTCTTTGATATGCGTATCCAGACGTTCCTCAGACGAACTCTGTACATCGTTTAATTTTGATACTTGTAATTCTGTAATCTGTTTATGTGTTACGGTAGTTTTCTTGTCTACAACTTCTTCTACCATTGTATTCCATTCCTTACATGCCGGACATTGCCCCATCCATTTCGTAGACTCATATCCACACGATTGACAAAAAAATACGCTGTTTTTTCCCTTAGCCATATTCTTTTTCCTTCCTATTATCTATATAAAACAATCCCCGTCATTTTATGACGGGGATTTCATGCATCACTGTAAAACTTCTTTTAACACTTTGTAACTTCAACCAGGATGGCACTCTCTGCATCTAATTCCACACTCAAGTTAAGTTTTCCACCCAAATTTGTTTTCATAGTACCAGCATCTGCGCCAGCAACTTTGACATCATATTCGGTTTCTGGTTCTAATTCAAGTGTAATCTGTGCATCCTCGAATCCTTCTACTGTAAAACACATGCCGTTTTCTGTTGCATTTAGATGCTCTACAGATGTTCCTGGAACAGATTCATACACAAACATACCATTTCGTTCTAACTTTGTGATTTCTTTAAATGTCTTGACCTTATACAAATCCCCTTGAAAACTCACATTGTCAAGTTTGGACTTCTGATCCAAGCTATAATCCCCAAAACTAATAGTACCGTCTGACTCACAACGAATTAATTCGCTAACTACAGCCATCTCTTTCTCCTCCTGCTTCTTTAAGGCATTGCCTTTTCTCTGTCTATCAATGTATTCATATTATATAATACCAATTATAAAATATCTAGTACATCACATAATATTCATCAATTTTCTACGAGGTAAACACAATCTGTCCTTTTTTCATTGTCACAACAACCTTGCTTCCCTTTTTAACATCCCCAGCAAGAATGTGTTCTGCCAATGGATCTTCCAAATCTGTCTGAATACGACGACGAAGTGGTCTGGCACCATATTTCGGGTCAAATGATACATCCACAAGATGTTTTTTCACAGCATCACGGATCGTCAAATCAATATCCATTTGTGTCTTACAACGTTCTACCAAAGAACGAGTCATGATACTTACAATCTGCTTCATGTCTTCTTTATTTAAAGAACGGAATACAATCGTTTCATCAATACGATTCAGAAATTCTGGTTTGAAGATTCGTTTCACCTCTTCCATAACACCATTTTTCATAAATTCGTAGTTGGTTTTTTCATCGTCAACCGATGCAAACCCAAGCTTCTTTGGTTCAACAATCGCCTGCGCACCGGCATTGGATGTCATGATAATAATTGTATTCTTAAAGCTGACCTGACGCCCCTGGGAATCTGTAATATGCCCATCATCTAATACCTGAAGTAAGATATTAAACACATCTTGATGCGCTTTTTCTATCTCATCAAACAATATAACAGAATATGGGTTACGTCTTACCTTTTCGCTTAATTGTCCGCCTTCTTCATGACCCACATATCCAGGAGGCGAACCTATCATTTTAGATACACTATGCTTCTCCATATATTCTGTCATGTCGACGCGAATCATTGCCTTTTCATCGCCAAATACTGCTTCTGCTAATGCTTTTGAAATCTCTGTCTTACCAACACCCGTTGGTCCTAAAAACAGGAATGATCCTACTGGACGATTTGGTTCTTTTAAGCCAACACGCCCTCTTCGAACTGCACGTGACACTGCACTTACCGCATCTTCCTGTCCAACAACGCGTTTATGCAATGTCTTTTCTAAATTACGTAAACGAACTGCCTCTTTTTCGTTAAGGCGTGACACTGGTATCTTTGTCCATACAGAAACCACCTGCGCTATATCATCATCTGTCAAAAGCAGACGCTGACCACGTTTTTTTCGTTCGTATTTTTTGCGAAGAGATTGCATCTGTTTTTCTAATTCTGCCTGTTTTTTACGGCACTCCGCTGCACCTTGCACATCGCCAGCAATCAAATTCTTTTCTACGCCGTTTACTGCATCCTGAAATTCTCTCTCAAGTAATAGCATTTGTTCCGGTGCTTTGACTTCCATCAGCCTCAGATGTGCTGCCGCCTCATCCATCAAGTCAATCGCCTTATCCGGTAAGAAACGGTCTGAAATATAACGTTGTGATAACATGACCGCTGCATGAATTGCCTCATCTGATATCTGCACCTGATGATGTTGTTCGTAGCGTTCCTTGATTCCTTGAAGAATTATTTCTGTTTCTTCCTCTGTTGGCTCCTCCACAGTCACTGGTTGAAAACGACGTTCTAACGCTGCATCTTTTTCTACATATTTACGATATTCCGTAATTGTTGTTGCTCCAATAATCTGGATTTCGCCACGTGCCATTGCCGGCTTTAAAATATTAGACGCATCAATAGCGCCTTCTGCACCACCTGCACCAATAATCGTATGCATTTCATCAATAAACAGTAATATATTTCCTGCCTGCATCACTTCTGCAATGACACGTTTGATGCGTTCCTCAAATTCACCACGATACTTCGAGCCTGCAACCATTCCGGATAAGTCAAGTGTCATCACACGTTTTCCTGCTACGGAATCCGGTACCATCCCAAGCTGAATACGCTGTGCAAGTCCTTCCACAATAGCTGTCTTGCCGACGCCAGGCTCACCTATCAAACAAGGATTATTTTTTCCTCTTCTACTCAAAATCTGAATCACACGCTGAATTTCATCTTCTCTTCCTATAACAGGATCCAGCTTGTTCTGCGCTGCCATTTCTGTCAGATCTCTTGCATACTGTTCTAATGTCGCAGTCTCACTTCCACCACGTTTTCTTCTTTTATTGGCATTATTCTCTCGATATGTAATGCCCTCTTTTCCCATTGCTGCTATAAGTTCTGCAAACAACTTCTGTGTCTCTACTGATAAAGATGTTAAAATACGTGCCCCAGCGGTATCTTGCATACGCACCAATGCTAAAAGCAAATGCTCTGTGCCGATTTTATCCATCCCGCAAGATATTGCCTCCTGCTCTGCTTGCAACAATACCTGTTCTAATTTAGGGGTATTGCCATCCCATTCTGCAACAGTAACATACCCATTTGGTGAAATCAGTTCTTCAATCAGATCGATTAGATTTTTTTCTGTCACGCCCAGTCTTTGCAGTACTTTCGCCGAAAGACTATCTGCCTGTCTCGTTAAACCTACTAATAAATGTTCTGTGCCGACATAATTATGCCCCAAACGTTTTGCCAGGCGTTTTGCATATGCTAAGGTTGCCTGCGCCTGTGTCGTCAACTCCATCATTTTATAAAGCCTCCAAAATTATAAGTCATTCAAATCGAGAATATCTAATTGGGCATCTACATCCGCACCTTTATATCTGGTATTCTCTTTGCTCTGGAACGCTTCCGTTCCTTTAATATCGCTATAAATCGGTTCCTGCGGTTCTTGTTTTCTTTTATGTCTATCCGCTTTTTCTTCTTGAACCACCGGAACTTCTTCTGATGATGATGTCTTTATCGTATCCTCTTTCTCAATGCGTATTTCTTCTACAGGCACATGCTCTTCAGGAGTTTCCTCTTCCTCATAATCCTCATCATCAAGTACCTGCGCCTGTCTATTGTGTTTCCACTTAGCAAACAAGGATGCCTTCTCTTCTTCTATATCATCTATATCATCTATCTCATCATCAGAAATATCGTCATCATCGGCTACAGTCTCCGCGCTATCCTCAAAGGACACAGGTTTCTCCACATCTGCCTTTTTCTTCATCACATCATACGCGTCATCATCGGTATCTGCCCAATCATCATCCATACGCTGTCTACGTGATAACAACAGATTGATAATCACTACTGCTAATACCACAATAACAAATAACAAAATTGCAACAAGATAACGCTGTTTTTGCCATTTGCCCAGATATTCATCCCGTCCACTCAATGTTACAGCATTTCCTTCTTCTGCTACATCAGATGTATCCTGTGCCAGCAATTGCTCGTTTACTCTTTGAATACTTTCATCCGTCTTATCATATTGAAACCAACCTTCTACACCATCCTGATTGGTTCCATAAACAAAATAGAAATCTCCCTCATCGCCATCTTTATATGCAGTAACCGTCTGTTCTCCTACCGTAAGTGTCGTCTCCGTAAACGAATCACGTAACAAAGATTGTGGTGTTGCCAATACAACGTATTGGTCCGCTGTACCTAACATAGCAAATGGCGTTACTGTATGAGATGCCTCATCATACTGATAAAACGATCCGTCCCCTGCTATATTATCTGCTCTCTTTAAATAAAGAAGCGTAATCGTTCCATTTGATAATTCTTTATACGTATAGCCATCAATCTTCACTCCTGTACGTGAAAATCCTGTTGGAATCATATTCTCCGCATATCGCTCTGAAACAACATATGGAACACCATCAATTTCGAACTGTCCCTCTGCCGTCTGGGCCTGATTCGTCGTATCTTGAGAAGAGGGTTCCGTTGTCTCCGCAGCAGTTCCACTTACCTGCACAGACGCACTACTTCCTGTAATTGTCGGTGATGAAACAATCAGTCCAGAACTGCCTTGGCTCAAACCGGTAAACTCCAGTGTGGCCGTTGTGCCTTCAAATGTAATGGTATTTCCGTCCGTTGTATACGATGCAGAACTACCAGAGAATTTTAACACCTGATCATTATAACGTAAGCTGATCGTTCCTGACTCCGATGCTGTAACTGTCACGGATAATGTATCACCTACTGACACATTAGCTGAGCTCATGTGAATCGTTGTTGTCCCTTCAGCAAAACAAGGGAATGAAATTGTGCAAAGCATCAGTAGTGCTCCCACGAACATTCCTATGATTTTTTTATGTTTTCTATTCATAATGTCACCTCAATACATTTTTTCTTATAAGTAATCATCTACATAAGGAATTATAGAAAACAAAACCACTTCCGTCAACAATTTCTGCATAAGAGTATACCCCAAATTCCACCAGTCAATACAGAAAAGATTGTCACCAGAATCGTACTATTGCACTTTGACAAATCAATCTCCATCCATAGTGCTACTGAAAAAATAATACTAATGGTCACCAAGAGTGCTACAAGACCACACACCACGATCATTTCTCTGTCCAAACCTTTTTTATGAGATTCCATATTCCTGTCCCTCCTTCTGCAAAACTCATTGCAACAACTTGATGTCCTTATTCTATCCTTTGCCATGTACCATTATCGTCCCATCTTGTTTTCCTGCACTATTTTCGTTATGATTACAGGCGATAATCAAATAATTGTTATGAAAGAATCAAAAAATGGAGGGTTATTACTTATGAATAATTGTATTGTCGCACAATCTGGTGGACCAACCGTTGCCATCAATGCCAGCCTTTCCGGCGTTATTGAAAAAGCTGCTGCCAGCGGTTCCTTTGATCATATTTACGGTTCACTTCACGGCATTCTTGGTATATTAAATAATGATATCATCTGCTTTGATGATAAATTAGAGGAAGGACATTTCCTTTCATCTTTAGCAATTACACCTGCTATGTATCTTGGTTCTTGCCGTTATAAATTGCCAAAAATGCAGGATGACGAAGAAGTTTATGAAAAGATTTTCCAATTCTTTGAAAAACATGAAATCGCCAGTTTCTTTTATATTGGTGGCAATGATTCTATGGATACCGTTTTACAGCTGTCTACTTATGCAAAGCTGCACAACAAAGCCGTTACTATTATGGGCGTTCCAAAGACGATTGATAATGATTTGTGTTTAACAGATCACACCCCTGGATTTGGTTCTGCAGCAAAATATATTGCAACTACCATGCTGGAAATCGCCTATGATACATCCATTTATCCTTTACAAAGCGTTACCATCGTTGAAATCATGGGAAGAGATGCCGGCTGGTTAACCGGTGCAGCTTCTTTAGCAACCACTTCCTATGGTCTTGGACCGGATTTCATTTATTTACCGGAAGCCTCCTTTGACACAGAACAATTTTTATCAGACATTCAAACACGCATGGAAGAAAAACCAAATATCTTAATTGCTATTTCTGAAGGAATCCGCGACAAAGACGGCAATTATATCAGTGCTTCCTCTAAAACTGTAGATTCCTTTGGTCACAGTCAATTAAGTGGCGCCGGTAAGACATTAGAAAACCTTGTTTCCCATCGATTAGGCGTTAAAGTTCGTTCCATCGAACTTAATTTACCACAAAGATGTGCCGCACATTTAGCATCCCAAACAGACATTGAGGAATCAAAAGAACTTGGTCGCACTGCTGTTGCACATGCTTTAGAAGGTGCAAGCGGCTATATGAGTATCATAAAAAGGACCTCCGATGCCCCATATACAACTGCCTACGACATTGCAGACATTCGAGAAATTGCAAATGAAGTCAAATCTGTTCCACGCGATTTTATCAATGAAGCTGGAAATAATGTTACAGAAAAAATGACATCCTATCTGCGTCCATTGATTGCTGGCCAGACTCAAATTACATATCAAAATGGTATGCCTGTATATCTTCCACTGCAGCATCTCTATCCAAAAACTGCAAAATAAAATTTGTATAAGATGCAAAAAACCTCTTTGTTCCGGGTCATATGTGTTAACATATGGCTCTTATGAACAAAGAGGTTCTTTTAAATATGAAATCTTCTTTTCATCTCATTTACTGCTGTTCTTCCGCCTAAAATCATAGACCCCAGGAACATAAACAACGTCACAAAGAATGCAATATCCGATACCAGTGGATGTGTCACAATTCCCATACGAACTAACATCAATGGTACAATGCCAATCAACACCATAGCCACTTGCAAAATCAAATAACTCTGCCAGTTTCTCCGATTGATTAACATCAATATTGCCAGTGCAATATCCATCAAAATGATTCCCGATGGCAACACATAAGAAACAGACCAGCCAGAAAATCCTAACAATGTATCTATCACAATAACTAAAAGCACTGCTCCTGCCACACCGGATATGATACGAATACGATACCCTGCATTATCCTTGATAATGACATAGCCAAGCCAGAGCAAATATGCAAGTGTACAAGCAACGATTTCACCCCAGCGCAATGTTGGCGTCAGCCAGACGTTTAACGCTATGCTCACACTTGCAACAACAATACATATAAAGCAAAACAAACGATACAAAAAAGATATTTTTCGTACATTTGAAACCACATCCGGATAGGTATGGCCTTCTGCCTTGCTTCCATCCAAAATGCCACTGCACAGTGGACATTTCACTGCATCATCTACAATCTCTATTCCACAATACTTACATTTACTCATAATATACTCCATTCGTCTCAATTTTTACATCTACGCCATCTTTTGCAATCTGCCGGAACACACGTCTTTGAATTGCCGTATCCTGCCAAGCTGACGTATACGTATAAACCAATGTATCCTTATAAGATGTAATGGTTGCTTTTAGTTGCTGTCCTTTTGAAAACGACAGGAATGAATGGAACATCTGAATATATGGTTCGTATGCTTCTTCTACTTTGATATTCCCGATATTGGTCACAGTTGTTGTATTTGCAAGTGCTGATTGTGTATAAACAAAACGCATTGCCATATTTTTTAAGAACAACGGCACGGCCCTTGCTACCACCATCTGTTCGTTTGAAACATTGTATGAAAAGATTTTTTCAAGATGTTCTTTGTTGATCTGTTCTTTCAGAGATGCCCTCGTAAGTTCTACAATTTCTTCAAATGTATAATCATCTTTTTCCGGTGCAAACTCTGCCGAAACCATAACAAAGAAATTCTTTGTTGTGATAGAATCGAAATATGGTCGAAGATTTACCGGAACTGCTACGCGAATTGGTCTATCCTTTGTGATATGACGATAATATTCCTGATATGCCGCCCATATAAATGTGGCAACCAGATATTCATTGATACTCACGCCATAATCATGACATACCTTTTTTAACTGTTTGATTGGCAGATAGCCATGAATAACGCCAAAACCATCATAAGCCAGTTTTTCTCCTTTAATCAAAAAGGCTCTTTTTGATTTATATACACTCTTTGACTTTTTCTTATAATTTTTCAGGAAAGAATCTTCTCTGTTCAAAGATGTGTCTGCACTGAGTTCATCACCATATTTTTCCCGCAGCTTAGGATGTGCCAAACGCAGATACTGGTATGTCAGTTCCCGTAGGAAATTGATTCCGCCCATGCCATCCGTAAGTACATGAAAAACTTCTAAGTTGATACGATTCTTGTAATAAGAAACGCGGAACATATAACTATTATTCTTGGACTGGTGAATCAATCTGCACGGATAGGTATGTTCCTCATGAACACGTGGTGCCTTCTTTCCATTTTCTTCAAAATAATACCAAAATATACCACTACGTAAACGCAAATTAAATCCCGGCATCTTTGGAAGTACAATATCTAATGCTTCCTGCAATAAAGCCTCGTCAATTTCTTCCTTAAGTACGCAGCTGATCCGATACGTATTGGTCATATTCTCCCCCGCAATGACCGGGAAAAGATTTGCTGTGTTATCTAATTTATCCCATCGAATATATTTTTTTGCCATAAATACCCCTTTTCTACCTCTTCCTATTGTGGTCGATATTGTTACATTAGTCAACCCACTTTTTATCTTTCTCCAATATGCCACTATACTCCCCATCTTTTCTTTTTCCATACAGTGGCAGAACACGCTCAGCGAATTCTATCAGTTGATTAGCAGTCGCCATAAAAAAACGGCTCTTTCCTCCATTGAAGAAAGAGCCGCTTTTTCATTACGCAGAGCGTATATGTTTATATCTTATAAGAAGATATATTTAAGTACAAAGAGTACTGCAAGTACATACATAAGTGGATGTACCTTCTTAGCCTTACCAACAACTACATTGATTACAACATAAGAGATAACTCCAACAGCAATACCTTCTGAAATGCTGTAAAGAAGTGGCATTGCAATCATGCAAAGATATGCTGGAACAGATTCTGCCGGATCATTAAAGTCAATATCAACAACTGCTGAAACCATAAGGAATCCTACAAAAATCAATGCTGGAGCTGTAGCAAATCCTGGAATTGTTGTAAACAATGGAGAAAAGATGATTGCTAATAAGAATAACAATCCTGTTACAACAGAAGAAAGTCCAGTTCTTGCACCTTCTGATACGCCTGAAGAACTTTCAACAAATGTTGTTGTTGTAGATGTACCAAGGATAGCACCTGCACTTGTTGCAATTGCATCTGCTAAAAGTGCTGGCTTAATTCTTTCCAATTTACCATTTTCATCTAACATGTCAGCCTTGTTCGCAACACCAATCAATGTTCCGATGGTATCAAACATATCTACAAACAAGAATGCAAAGATGATGACAACAAAGTCTAATGCATTAACCTGACCCATATCTGCCTTGAAGCACTGACCAAATGTCTGTCCCAAAGCACTAAAATCAAAGCTGATCCACTGTGTAGGAATTAATGAGTAGAATCCTGCCTCTACATCAACGGTATAAAGACCGGTTACCTGGCAAATAATACCAAGAATCCATGTAACGAAGATACCAATCAAAAAGCTTCCCTTTACATTCTTAATATGAAGAATGGCAATCAGAATCAATCCAATCACACAAAGAAGTGCACAGATACCTACCGTATGGAAATTCTCTGTGAAGTTTACAACTGTAACAAGTGTAGAATCACTATTTACAACGATATATCCATTCTGCAAACCGATAAATGCAACGAAAAGACCGATACCAACGGATACGCCCTTTTTCAACTGCATTGGAATTGCATTAAAGATTGCTTCACGTACATTTGTAAGTGAAAGTACAATAAAGATGATACCTTCCACAAATACTGCCATCAATGCGATTTTCCAATCGTATCCCATAGTTCCACATACTGTGTATGCAAAATAAGCATTTAATCCAAGACCTGGCGCAAGTGCAAATGGATAATTTGCAAGAAGTGCCATACAAAGGGTTCCGATAAATGCTGCAAGCGCAGTTGCCATCACAATTGCCTGAGAATCCATTCCAGATGCTGAAAGGATGGATGGGTTAACTGCCAGGATGTAAGCCATTGTCATAAAAGTAGTAAGACCACCAATGACTTCTGTCTTCACATCAGTGTTGTTCGCTTTCAATTTGAACATTTTTTCTAACATGTGTTCCTCCTAGATTATATGTGTTTACCACATAATTTTTTGAGCAGGTATTTTTGCGTTCTGCTCACATTTAACGTGTAGATTATACTTGAAAAAATAGTCATATTCAAGGAATAAACGCCTTTTTCCATACGACATTTTCATGCTTTTGTATACCATTTTTGCCTTCCATTAACGCTCCTTATATTATCTATCACCATGCCTTATAAATGCCACTTTTTCCTTTTTATTCGATTCCTTGTTTTGCCTTTTTGAAGCACAGTAGAACCTTGCCACAAAGTTTTTCGCGTGCTATACTTATGAGCATGTATGTAATAATATTTTCGAACATTTATTGTTCCTTACATATATTCACAAGATAACCATACATAGGAAGGACTTACATTATGAAAATAGGATTTGATAATGACAAATATCTGCACATGCAGTCAGAACACATCAAAGAACGTATCAACCATTTCGGAGATAAATTATATCTGGAATTTGGTGGAAAATTATACGATGATTATCATGCCGCCCGCGTTTTACCGGGCTTTATGCCAGACTCTAAATTACGCATGCTTTTACAATTAAAAGATCAGGCAGAAATCGTAATTGCTATTTCTGCCAATGCCATTGCATCTAACAAAATGCGTGGTGATCTCGGCATTACCTATGATGAGGATGTTTTTCGTCTGATGAAAGTATTCCGCAGTTTTGGGCTGTATGTTGGCAGTGTTGCCATCACACAATATTCCGGAGAAGCTGCCGCAGATGAATTTCGCCGCCATTTAGATTCTATTGGTGTTCCTTCTTATATCTTACATAAGATTGATGGCTATCCAAGTAATATCGAACACATTGTAAGCGATGAAGGCTATGGAAAAAATGACTATATTAAAACCAGCCGCCCTCTCGTTGTTGTGACTGCACCAGGCCCTGGAAGCGGTAAGATGGCTACCTGTCTTTCACAGTTGTACCATGAACACAAACGTGGCGTTTCCGCAGGATATGCCAAATTCGAGACATTTCCTGTATGGAATCTTCCTCTGAAGCATCCGGTCAATCTCGCATATGAAGCAGCCACAGCTGACTTGAATGATGTCAATATGATCGATCCTTTCCATTTAGAGGCATATGGTGAAACCACCATTAACTATAACCGCGACGTTGAAATCTATCCTGTTTTAAAAGCGATGTTTGAACGTATTTATGGCACATGCAACTACATGTCTCCAACCGATATGGGTGTCAACATGGTTGGCAACTGTATTTGCGATGATGATGTATGCCGCGAAGCAGGAAAAGCAGAAATCATCCGTCGTTATTATACGGAAATCTGCAACATCAAAAAAGGACACGGCTCAAAAGATGCCCTTTACAAGATTGAATTGCTGATGAAACAGGCCGATATTTCTCCGGCAGATCGCAACGTTGCTGTCACTGCGCTCCAGGTGGCAAATGAAACACACAAGCCCGCCGTTGCCATTGAACTTGATAATGGAACCATTATTGATGGAAAGACATCTGACTTGCTTAGCGCTCCTGCTGCTGCTCTTTTAAATGTTTTAAAAGAATTAGCAGGTATTGATCATGAAAAATTATTGATTTCTCCAGAAGCTTTACAGCCAATCAGCCAGTTAAAGAAGAATTACTTAGGAAGTGATGATGCCAGCCTTCATAGTGACGAAGTTTTGGTGGCACTCTCAATCAGTTCCAAAACAGATGCAGATGCAAAGGCAGCATTTGATCAATTACCAAATCTAAAGACATTAAACGTACACTCTTCTGTTATGTTAGATGAAGTTGATGAACAGATCTTTAGAAAACTTGGTATGTATCTGACTTGCGAACCAAAAACACAAGTAAACTAATACAAATCATATGAAAAAGCGGAGCGATTCCAAAAGAACGCTCCGCTTTTTTATGCTTTATATTCTATTTTGTCAGGCTTGCTTTGATAAACTCTGCAAAAAGTGGATGTGGTTTATTTGGGCGGCTCTTAAATTCCGGATGGAATTGCACCCCAACATGAAATCTGTTATCTGATACTTCTACCGCCTCAACAATGGCATCATCCGGCGAAGTTCCACTGATGGTCAATCCCTTTTCCTGCATCAGATCACGATACGCATTGTTAAACTCAAAACGATGTCTATGGCGCTCATCAATATGTTCTTTCTGATAAGCCCGTGCTAACGTTGTGCCTTCTTTTATCTTGCAAGGATAACTTCCCAGGCGCATTGTTCCACCTTTTCTTAATACCGCCATCTGTTCTTCCATCAAATCAATCACAAGATGTTCTCCTTCCGGATGGAATTCTCCGGAATCTGCATCTGTAAGACCACATACATTTCTTGCAAATTCAATGGCTGCCACCTGCATGCCAAGGCAAATACCAAGGTAAGGAATATCGTGTTCTCTCGCATATTGACATGCCAAAATTTTGCCTTCTACACCGCGGTCTCCGAAACCACCCGGCACTAAAATACCATCCAAATCTGCTAATATATCGCTCACATTTTCTTTTGTAATCTGTTCGCTGTCAATCCATGCAATTTCTACATGTGCGTCATTGGCATAGCCACCGTGCAGCAGCGCTTCACGTACGGACAAATAGGCATCATGCAATGCTACATATTTACCGACAATAGCAACCTTTGTTGTCTTTTTCAGATGATGAATCGTATCCACCATCTCCTTCCAGTCGGAAAGATCGAGTGGTACATCTTTCATCTGTAAACGACGGCACACAACAGAATCTAATCCATAGGCATGCAGCATAAGTGGTGCCTCATATAAGCAATCCATTGTATCGTTTTCGATTACACAATCTTTTGGTACATTGCAAAATAGCGATATTTTATCTTTGATGCTCTGCTCTAATGGACGATCTACGCGGCACACAATAATATCCGGTGCTATTCCCAATGACTGCAGTTCCTTAACCGAATGCTGTGTCGGCTTTGACTTATGTTCATTTGAACCGGACAACCATGGTACAAGCGTAACATGAATAAAACAACAATTTTCCCGTCCACGTTCCAATGAAACCTGGCGAATAGCCTCTAGAAATGGCTGACTTTCAATATCACCTGTCGTACCACCAATCTCTGTAATCAATACATCTGCATCTGAGCTCTCTGCTCCCATATAGATAAAACGTTTGATTTCTTCTGTGATATGTGGAATCACCTGTACCGTTTGTCCCAGATATTCCCCTTTTCTTTCACGGTTTAAAACATTCCAATATACTTTTCCACTTGTTAAATTTGAATATTTATTCAGATTTTCATCGATAAAACGCTCATAATGTCCCAAATCCAAATCTGTCTCTGCGCCATCATCTGTAACAAACACTTCCCCATGCTGATATGGGCTCATGGTACCGGGATCCACATTCATATAAGGATCCAATTTTTGTGATGCCACCTTATAGCCACGCATTTTCAGCAGACGTCCCAACGACGCTGCCGTAATTCCTTTTCCTAATCCGGATACTACACCACCTGTAACAAACACATGCTTTGTCATACAATCACCTTCCTCTTTTAACCATACGTATGCACAATATCTTTTGCAATTTCCAGACGACTCAATCGTTTGTCCATTGCCTGTCTTTCGATATATTTGTGCGCATCTTCTTCTGACATACCGCAGTACGAAATCAAAAGACATTTCGCACGCGATACTGTTTTTAAACCATCTAATTTCTGTTGCAATTTTGCATTTTCTTTCTGTGCCATCGTAATACGTCTTTGCGCAACACGGGCCAATTTTATAGCACTCCAGAACAATTGCCTGCTGATTGGTTTACTGACGGTAATCACACCATAATCTTCCACACAATCTGCAATTGCGTCGCATTGTTCTGCCTTTACAAACAGGATTACCTGACAGATATTCTTTTCCGCAATATCTATGGACAATTGTTCACCGGATTCCTTTCGAAGCGGAGCATTGATCAGACACAAATCAAAATCCGTATCAACAAGTATTCTCCTTGCTTCTTCTCCATTTTCCACAACAAGGATATCCTCGTATCCGTTTTGTGTCAGGAAATCGCGAAAGAACTCTGTGCCTTTTGGCGCATCACACACAATCAAAACTTTGTTCATCCGCGCATCCTCCCTTCATAAAATGAATGTTTACATATTCTCTATCACTTCTATGAAACGATTCGCGATGTCCTTGCATGGACCATTTTGGATAAAGTCACTCTTTTTCGCACACTCCACGGCTTCTGTCAAAGATAATGGCAGTTTATCGAATCCTGCTTTTTCCTCATCTTTTACCAATCTGCTGCTCTTATCTACTGGTGGCGGCAATGTTTCTTTTGCGCGCACGCCCGCAAGCCCCGCCTGAATCACAATGGCAAATGCCAGATATGGATTGATACCGGAATCCGGTGAGCGCAAGACAAAACAGGTTCGTTTTCCCTGTACAATCGGAACACGCAGCAGACGGGACCGATTCTGGGCAGACCACGTGATGTATTTTGGGGCTTCATTTTCTCCAAAGCGCTCATAGGATTGCTTTTGTGTATTTAAAAACAAGGTAATATCGCGCATGCGGTGAAACACGCCTGCCATAAAATGCTCTGTAAATGCCGGATCTGTATCTTCCGTATTTTTTCCATTTTTCCAGGTAGAAATCTTCATATGTAACCCATTTCCACTCTTACCCTTAATAGGTTTTGGATCAAAGGATGCAAAAACACCATTTCTCGTCGAAATTGCACTTACCACGTTTTTATAAGTAATATAATTATCAGCTGTGCCAAGTGCATCCGAAGAACGAAAATCGATCTCATTTTGCCCCGGACCGGATTCATGATGCGAGGATTCCGGCTGAATTCCCATCTCTTCCAATGTTAAGCAGATTTCACGACGAATGTTTTCTCCCCGGTCTAATGGCGCAATATCTAAATATCCTCCTTCATCCCACGGAATATCCGTTGGTCTTCCCTCATCATCCGTTTTGAACAGATAAAATTCACTGCGAAGTCCCATACGACAAGAAAATCCCAAATCAGCACACTCCTGTAACGTATCCTTCAAAAATTTTCTGGCATCATACGGAAATGGCGTGCCATCCGGTAACACGACATCGCAATAAAAGCGGATTACACGCCCTTGCTGCGGTCTCCACGGTAAAACATTTAAGGTATCCGGAACTGGTTTTAAATATAAATCCTGGTACACCGGATCGTCATACCCGAGTATCAAAAACGAATCAAAATTAATACCTATGGTAAAAGCCGTAAGCAATTCCTCTGGCATAATTGATATATTTTTCTGGTTTCCAAAAATATCACAAAACGCCAATCGTATGAATTTGACATCATTTTCTTCCACAAATTCCATCACTTCATCCATTGTTTCATCTGCCATAGCAACCTCCATTCCCAATAAAAAAGCGCTCGAAGGGGGCAAAAGTCCATAAGACCCATGCCCTACTTCGAACGCCATTGTTCGCTTAACAGTAATACTTTACTACATCATGTTTTCTTTGTAAAGATTCTATTTCAAAAATAATTCCGCAACAAATGTAACGATACAACAGGCTGTTGCCACCTCAAACAAGCCCCCATGAAACCATGCTACAAGAATGCCACAAACGAGTGCACACACCCCTGCGACCGGGCTCTGTGTCGTTTCCACCATTGCCGGAAATGTCATAACCGCCAGAGTTACGTACGGCACATAGTATAAAAAAGATTTGATAAACGGACTCTTGATTTCCTGTCGCAATAAAATCATCGGAAGCACACGGATTGCATAACTTACCAGTGCCATGACAAAAATGTAAATATAGATATTATGACTCACGTTCCTTCGCCTCCTGTTCTTCCTGATGCGGGAATAAAAGTGCTGCCGCCCCTGCTATGGTAACGGTAAGAATGATGGTTCTAGTTCCACTTGATATCGCAGAGATTCCGGGTAATATACCAGACAGATAACTGCAGACAAAGCAAAGGATAATCAACCCCAAAACAATGCGATCTTTTTTTGCAGGCGGAATAATAATTGCCAGAAACATGCCATAAAGGGCAACACTGAGGGCACTCACAATTCTTACCGGAAGAATGCTTCCCGCCAGGCATCCAAGCATGGTTCCAAAAGCCCATCCCGGCAGTGCCACCGTAATGATGCCATATGTATAATTCGGATTGAGATAGCCGGGTTGTGATACCGACAATGCAAAAATCTCGTCTGTCACATCAAATGCAACAACCAGACGATGACATATCGATGCCTCCGGCTTGATTTTCTGGCTTAAAGCGACACTCATCAAAAGATATCTCGCATTCGCAATAAAAGTCATAATTGCCACTTCCAAATAGGACGCCTGCACCATAATAAGTGAAAACGCTGCATACTCTCCCGCGGATGCATTATTCAGTATACTTGCCAAAAAGCTTTCAAAGGGACCAAGACCCGCTTTTTTTGCAAGGATTCCAAGTGAAAAGGAAACCGCAAGGTATCCCATAGCAATCGGTATCCCATCCACCATTCCTTTTCGAAATATCGAGCGATTTGCCTTAAGTCCAAAAGAATATTCTCTTTTTTGTGTTTGTTGTTTCATATATTTTTCCTATCTTATTTTCCTGTGTTATTCCTTTTGTAAACGGGCTATGACAAAAAGTGTTGCAACCATACAGACAGCTTCTGTTACCGGAAATGCCATCCACACACCAGTGACACCCCAGATTCTCGATAAAACAAAAGCAAAAAATACAATCGCAACAACGCCTCTTGCAATAGCAATCAAAGCAGACTCTTTTCCTCTGCCTACCGCGCTCAGATACCCTGTTCCAATCAAATTTGTCGAGGCAAATAAAAATCCCACAAAATAAATACGCAATCCTACAATGGCATATTGTGCCAGTTGTTCCGATGCTTCACTGTTAAAAATTGCTACAAACTGTTCTGTAAAAATAAAAAGTATTACATATAAAATAACAGCAAATATGATGCCAACACGAAGTGCATAACGAATGATATAACGCATCTCATCTTTCTGTCTTCTGCCTCTGGCATCACTTGCAATTGGTTGTATTCCCTGTGAAATACCATTAAAGATTGCAACACCCACCAGTGCTAAGTTTGCAACAACTCCGTATGCAGCTACTGCCACATTTCCAACCAATGAGAGCAGCAAGTAATTAAATACCATCGTTGTCACACCGGATGCAAATTCTCCGACAAACGCTGCAATACCTAGTCGGATGGATTTTAGCAAACGTTTGATGGATGGCATCTGCCACAAGAAATGAATATGGCTTTTCTTTGACAGAAAATGCGTCATACAAATGGAAATGCTGACAATCGGTGAAACCGCTGTCGCAAGCGCTGCACCAACCATCCCCAATCCAAGAGGAAACATCAGAATATAGTCAAAAACAATATTAAAAAAACTACTTACAAGCGTAGCACACATAGCTGTTTTCGGAGCGCCATCATTTCTGACAAACGAAGTACAAAGATAATTTGTCATAAAAAACGGAGCAAAGCAAAGTGCAATACGCATATACCCCGTACCTACAAAAACAATACGTTCGTCTGCTCCAAATAGACGAAGCAAATGATCCGGACTTGTAATACCTGCAACAACAAACAATAAACTTGACAACAAAATCCAAAAAAGTGCATTGGAAAAGTACGCATCTGCATCTTTTACACCTGCGGCTCTTCCTATGGCAAATCGTGTTGCCGAACCAATTCCTATCATCGCTCCTATAGCAAACATCATATTATAGACAGGCAATGCTAGATTTAATGCTGTAATTCCATCCGCTCCCTGCGCAAGCGATATAAAAAAAGTATCTGCCAAAATGTAGCACGACATGCCAACCATCGCCAACACATTTGCCGATATATAATTCTTTAATTTATGATTCATTTCTTTTGTACTTTGTATCATATTTTTATCTCCAGCTATGACGTCATTATTTTAGGCATGAGACTTTAAATCTTCCTGCAACTGTCTGCGGATCTCACCAAATACTTTTTGCGTTTGTACATTCTCTGATGTAAATTCACACAACTTCCATAAATACCCCTGCTCAAAAGCAAGTTGTCTGCTCTTTTCATAGACAAGTTCATAATATAAACTAATATGTCCTACGATGTGATCTACCGGTGTCTTTTTCAGTGCACGAAGCACCGCATGACGTTCATGAAATGCCTGCAATACTTCCGGTGTCACAAACGCATTTTTCAATTCTTCTGTTGTCGTGTTATAAATATCTTCCATTGGAGTTTCTAAATTCACGCGAAAAATATCAATTTTATCTGCGTCACGCAGTATATCGCAAAACATCTTTTCCGTCTGATGCAATTCCTGCGGCAGTCGATATGCACTGTGGTATTTCACTGCCTGATAGATTGTATCATCTCTTGACGCATCTTCTAACACTTCACGGATTCTTCCTGTTTTATCATCATCGCTTTCATCACCGAACAAAATCTCTATACTAAGAAGTGCATGATCTATCGAATCGGCATCTGAAAATGTATGGTATCTTCGGATCTGTTCAAATCTTCCCACATCATGCAACAGGCCACACAACCACGCTGTCAGGCAAGCATCATCATCCAGAGAAAGGCTTTGTGCTATTTTTTCACACAATTCTGCCACATGATAGGTATGCACCGCCTTTAATGCAATCTTCGGATCCTGCATATCATAATTTGCTGTATAAGAAGCAAACCATTCTTTTGCTTTTCTTTTAATTTCCTCGTTTTTCATTTCTTTTTCCATAAAACCACACCTTTTATGTATTACTTGTTTTCAATCCTTCTATCGAAACCTGTACTATCATAACAAAATCCTGCGCCAATGTAAATTGACGCAGGATTTTCTTCCGTTACATATGAAATTTCACATATCATTTGATATCATATCAAAACTTTACACATATCTTATTCTACATCCTGAAGTGCTTCATAATCCTCTTCACCGGTACGAACCTTAACAACTTTAAGAACGTTATATACAAAAATCTTACCGTCTCCGATATGTCCTGTGTAAAGTGCTTTCTTTGCAGCTTCAATTACGCTTGTTACCGGAATCTTGCTGACAATGATCTCAACCTTAATCTTTGGAAGTAATGTTGCATCCATCTCAACACCACGATAGTATTCGCCAGCACCCTTTTGTACGCCACAACCCATAACCTGAGTTACTGTCATACCTGTCACACCAAGATCATTCATTGCCTTCTTTAAAGTGTCAAACTTAGAAAGTTTTGCAATCACAACAATCTTATGCATGCCTGTGTTGAAAATCGGTACGCCATTGGCATCTAAATCATCTGCCTCTGCTACTACCGGTACAGCAGTATCTTTCTGAAGATCCGATGCCTTATCATATTCGCCTTCACCAAGATCTGTATTTTCATTAACATCCATTGCCATAGACGTATCTGTGATTGAAAATCCTGCATATGCACTTGGAAGACCATGTTCCATTGCATCAAGACCGACAATTTCTTCTTCCTCAGATACACGAAGACCAACGGTTTTCTTAATAACCATAAAGGTAATGGTAATCGTCACTGCTGTCCATGCGCAAACAGATACAACACCAAGTAACTGTAAGCCTAACTGCTTAAAGCCACCACCATAGAAAAGACCTACAACAGAATCATTTCCAGGTGCGCTTGTTGTAGAGAAAAGCCCAACGGCAATGGTTCCCCAAAGACCATTCATAAAATGAACGGCTACCGCTCCAACTGGATCGTCCACACGAAGAACATAATCGCAAAGCCATACACCAAAGACTACAAGTACACCAGAAACACATCCAATAATGATGGCACCAAGTGCATCTGTTGTATCACAAGGAGCTGTAATTGCAACCAGGCCTGCAAGAGATGCATTTAAACACATAGATACATCTGGTTTTCCATACTTAATCCAAGTAAATATCATACATACAACCGTTGCAACTGCAGGTGCAATCGTTGTGGTTACAAAAATAGATCCTAACTGTTCTACACTCGTTGCAGCTGCTCCGTTAAATCCGTACCAGCCAAGCCAAAGAATAAATACACCGAGCGCACCAAGTGGGATGCTGTGTCCCGGAAATGCGTTAATCCTTACAATCTTTCCACTCTTGTCTCTTGTAAACTTACCAATACGAGGTCCTAAGATTGCTGCACCAATCAGTGCGGAAAGACCACCTACCATGTGAATCGCACAAGAACCTGCAAAATCATGGAAACCTAACTGTGACAACCAGCCGCCGCCCCAGATCCAATGTGCTTCAATCGGATAGATCAATGCGGAAATCACACCAGAATAGATACAATAAGAAAGGAACTTTGTTCTTTCCGCCATTGCACCGGAAACAATCGTCGCCGTTGTCGCACAGAACACCAGGTTAAATACAAAGTTTGACCAATCAAAGCTGCCATAAGCAGTGAAAATATCAAATCCAGGTTTACCAATCACCCCTACTATATCTTCGCCCAACAAAAGGCTGAAACCAATCAAAATGAAAACGCATGTTCCAATACAGAAATCCATGAGGTTTTTCATAATGATATTTCCGGCATTCTTTGCTCTTGTAAATCCTGTCTCTACCATGGCAAATCCTGCCTGCATCCAAAATACCAATGCTGCGCCGATCAAGAACCAGACTCCAAAGGTCTGTGAACTGATGGCATCCATAATTTCCTGAGTCATAACTTTTTCCTCCTTTTTTCAGGTATTAAAAAACGTGCACGTTCCGAGCCTTCGTCTCCGGATACGTGCACGCCATTGTGCATTTCATTTCTATTCGTTTATTATTTTACACTATAAAGTATTTCACCATATGTTGGATATGGCCAGATGTCAGATGGAACCAATACCTCTAAAGCATCTATGATTTCACGCAACTGGTTCATATCTGTGAAAATCACTTTTCGATAATATTTTGCAATCGCAAGTGCTTCTTGTGTTTCGTCCACCTTTTCTACGTCTGCTTCCAATTTTTCCAAACGCTCTGTCAACTGTTCTGTCAACTCTGCCGCTTTTGTCAGCAATTTCTCCTCTGCCCTTACAGAAAGTGCTACATTGGTTGCCTGTTTTGCGTTGACAACCTCAGCTACCGTGTACTGGAACTCAAGCGCTGCTCCCATAATATCTTTCTTTGTCATAGAAATCAGCGTCATAGCCTCAATGTTAATGGTCTTATAGTAATTTTCCAATAAGATTTCATAGCGGGATTGAATCTCAGACTCTGTATAAACCTCGTTCTTCGTAAACAAAGCAATTGTCTTATCCTGAATAAATACAGGAAGTGCATCTACCGTCGACTTCAGGTTTGAAAGGCCTCGTCTTTCTGCTTCTTCTACCCATTCTTCGCTATAACCATTGCCATTAAAAATGATTCTCTTATGTGCTATAATCTCACGGCGCAGCAGCTGATCCAATGCAGTACAGAAATCATCTGCTTTTTCTAGTTCATCAGCAAATTCTGATAAGGACTCTGCAACAATCGTATTTAAAATAACATTTGGTCCAGATATGGATGCTGTAGATCCCAAAGAACGGAACTCAAACTTATTGCCGGTGAAAGCAAATGGAGACGTTCTATTTCTATCTGTTGTATCCTTTGGAATATGTGGTAATACCGTTGCACCAATGGACATCAAAGTCTTTTCTTTATCGTGATAATCAACACCCTTTTCTATCGAGTCAATCACATGTGTCAATTCATCACCAAGGAAAACAGACATAATAGCTGGTGGTGCTTCGTTCGCGCCCAGACGATGATCGTTTCCTGCACTTGCAACAGATAACCGGAGCAATTCCTGGTAGTCGTCTACTGCTTTAATGACAGCGGTTAAAAACAGTAAAAATTGTGCGTTTTGGGAAGGAGTCGCACCGGGTTCAAGCAGATTCACTCCGGTATCCGTTGAAATAGACCAGTTGTTGTGTTTACCGGAACCATTGACTCCGGCAAAAGGTTTTTCATGCAACAGACATGCCATTCCATGACGTCCTGCCACTGTTTTCATCATTTCCATCGTAAGCTGGTTATGATCCGTTGCTATGTTCGTGGTTGAGAAAACTGGTGCCAGCTCATGCTGTGCTGGTGCTACCTCATTATGCTTGGTCTTAGCAAGAATCCCAAGTTTCCACAACTCCTCGTCTAACTCTTTCATGTACTCGGAAACCCTTGGCTTGATTGTACCAAAATAATGATCTTCGAGTTCCTGTCCCTTTGGCGGTTTTGCACCGAAAAGGGTTCTGCCGGTATAAATCAAATCCGGTCTTTTGTCATATACAGATTGATCTATCAGAAAATATTCCTGTTCCGGACCAACTGTCGTAATAACACGTTTTACATCTGTATTTCCAAATAATCGCAGTACACGGACTGCCTGTTTATCCAACGCCTGCATCGAACGAAGAAGAGGTGTCTTCTTATCTAATGCTTCTCCACTGTAAGAGCAAAATGCAGTCGGTATACAAAGTGTGTCATCTTTGATAAATGCATAAGATGTCGGATCCCACGCTGTATATCCTCTTGCTTCAAAAGTAGCACGAAGCCCACCGGATGGGAAAGAAGATGCATCCGGCTCTCCCTTTACAAGTTCTTTGCCGGAAAACTCCATAATGACTTTTCCACCTGGTTCTGGCGAAATAAAACTATCATGCTTTTCTGCCGTCACACCTGTCATTGGCTGGAACCAATGTGTGAAATGTGTTGCGCCTTTTTCAAGTGCCCAATCTTTCATAGCCGCAGCTACAACATTTGCTACATCCAATTGTAAATGTAAGCCATCTGCAATCGTTTTTTGCAATGCCTTATAGATGTCTTTTGGCAAGCGCTCCTTCATCACTTCGTCATTAAAGACCATACTTCCAAATAATTCAGGTACATTCTTTGTCATAATGCTGTCCTCCTACTCTCTTTTCTTATTTAACAACCACTCTGTCCATAGTTCTTTAGAACACGGGCAGATGGATCATTGACATCACAGTTTTCCCAATTTTTATTCGGCATCCAGAAATCGACGATCATGTCCGCCTGATTCGGATAATATTTTTCAAACAATTCTCTATATAATAGAGATTCCTTGGTAAACGGTTTTGCATGGATATATTTCTTTCTTTTTTCCTCATATGCTTCATCCGTATAAAAACTGTTTGCATATTCCTTGATGTAATCCACCATGGAATGCCCTACAGCATCGGAAAAAGCTGCCTTCTCACGAAAGAGAATATCGTAAGGGAGATATTCACCATCCTCAAATGCATGTCTTAGAAGGTATTTTCCTTTGTTGTAGGTGTTCATCTTGATTTTCGGATTGATGCTCATCACATACTTGACAAAATCCAGATCTCCAAAAGGGACTCTGGCTTCCATAGAATTTACGGAAATACAGCGGTCTGCCCGAAGCACATCATACATATACAATTCGCGCAGTCTTTTTTCTGCCTCTTCCTGAAAACTCTCTGCATCCGGTGCAAAATCGGTATATTTATAACCAAATATTTCATCTGAAATCTCTCCGGTTAATAGTACTCTGATATCGGTTTGCTCATGAATTGCCTTGCAGATCAGATACATTCCCATGCTCGCCCGGATGGTTGTAATATCAAACGTTCCAAGAATCTTTACCACTTCTTCCAAAGAAGAAAGAACAATATCTTTATTAATGATAATTTCGTGATGCTCACTATGTAAGTAATCCGCAACTTCTTTGGCATATTTTAGATCAATCGCATCCTCATTCATTCCAATCGCAAAGGTCTTAATTGGCTTATCCAGGATTTTTTGCGAAATGGCACATACCAAAGAGGAATCCAAGCCACCGCTCAAAAGAAATCCTACCGGTGCATCTGCATCCAATCTCTTTTCTACGCCCTTAACCAGAAGTTCTTTAATCTTCTTACATGCGGTTTCTACATCATCACTGCTGTATGTCTGCCGCTTGGAAAGATCTTTGTAGCAAATGAATTTTCCATCCTCATAATAATGTCCTGGAGGAAACGGCATAACTTTGTCTGATAAACCGACCAGATTCTTTGCTTCGCTGGCAAACATGATAGAACCTTCGGCATCATATGCGTAAAACAACGGGCGGATACCAATGGGATCTCTCGCTGCAAGTAATGTCTGCTTCTTTGCATCGTAGAGAATCATTGCAAATTCTGCATCCAGCTTTTCAAACATATCCACCCCATATTGTTCATACATAGGAAGAATGATTTCACAGTCCGAATCGCTTTTAAAAACATATCCCTGTTCTTCCAGGATTTTCTTTTCTTCACGGAAACCATACAACTCGCCATTACACACAACAGCATTTCCATGCAACAAAAATGGCTGCATACCGCTTTTGTCCAGTCCCATAATTGCCAGTCTCTGAAATCCCAAAACACAATCGCCTATAGCTTCTATTTGCATCATGTCAGGACCTCTGGAATTTGTTTTGGCAAAGTTTGCTTGAAATTTCTCCATGGAAACATGTTTTTTTGACAATGCCATAATCGAACACATATCTTTTTTCTCCTTCCCTTTTCCAGCGCTGCCTGGATTTTTATAAAAAAAGAAGGCGCCACAGACTAGTATAAAAACTAATCCGTGGCGCCTTTGCCATCTGAATTTATTTACATCATAGTCATTGTTTTCTATGATGTCAACAAAAATTTCAAAATTGTGTATATTTTATAACAAATAACTATCATTAACAAAATATACGTCTGATAATTGTACATTTTAGACAATTTTACACATTATAACCCATATTTTTCCTTATACTCTTCATACATTGCACGGAATTCCGGTGTGTTATTTTCCTTTAACGTATCCAGATATTCATGCGTATCGTACACATCATCCTTTGTCTGAATCATACATACTGCAACATTGGAACAATGATCAGATACACGCTCAAAGTTGGTCAACAAGTCCTCAAATGGTACAGAAAGCGCGATTGTACATTTTCCTTTCTGCAAACGTTTGATGTGATGCTTCTTTGCCTTACTATTAATACCATCAATCACATCCTCTAATGGTTCTACATGTTTTGCCAAATCATAATCATCGGTATTAAATGCCTGCATGGTCATAGATACAATCTTGCGCAAAGCCTGTATATATGTCTGTAACTCTGCACTTGCCTTCTCTGAGAATACAAGTTCTTTTTTATGCATTTCCTGTGCAGTTTCACAAATATTCATTGCATGGTCAGAAATACGTTCAAAGTTACCACTGCAATGTAAAATAGTAGTAATCGTCTGGTTATCTGCTACGCTAAGTGGTTTTGAAGACAGCTTAATTATATATGTGCCAAGCATATCCTCAAAAGTATCAATCTGGCTTTCCAATACAGCGACACGTTTTGCTGTCTTTTTATCGTAATGATCCAGCAGATTCGTTGCCAAAACCAACGATTCTTCTGTTACTTCTGCCATCTTACGAGCAACTGTTACACAATGTCCAACGGCAAATGCCGGTTTTTCAAGGAAACGTTCGTCAAGCAATGCAAGTTCTGTTGGAAGACCTTCCATTTCTTCTTCATCTTCATCATTACCACGTACGGTAATTGTCGCAAGTTTTTCAAGCAAACGATGGAATGGAAGCAGACAAACCGTAGCAATCACATTAAATACACTATGGATTACAGCAACACCAGCGGCATTTGTCGCTTGTCCCAAAAATGCAAAATGCAAAAAGGCATTCAAAGTATAGAATACAATCATAAACAAAACAGTTCCAATGATATTAAAATACAAATGCACAAATGCTGCTCTCTTAGCATTCTTCTTAGCACCAATTGCTGAAATTAATGCCGTGATACAGGTACCGATATTTTGACCCATAATAATTGGAAGTGCTGTTCCAAAGGTTACACTTCCTGTTGCACACAGCGCCTGCAAAATACCAACAGATGCCGATGAAGACTGAATCACCGCTGTAAGAATCGCACCCGCAAGCATACCTAAAAGTGGATTGGAAAACATCGTAAGGATGCCGGTAAATTCCGGCACATCTGCAAGTGGCTTTACCGCATTTGACATGGTATCCATTCCAAACATAAGTACTGCAAATCCAAGCAAAATACCACCGATATCATGCTTCTTCTCATCTTTTGTAAACATGATAAAAATGATACCAATCAATGCCAAAATCGGACAAAACGATGTCGGTTTTAAAAATTGTAATAAAATATTATTACTTTCTATGCCGGCAAGACTGACAATCCATGAAGTAACTGTCGTACCTACATTGGCACCCATAATAATACCAACTGCCTGTGATAATTTCATGATGCCGGAATTAACAAAACCAACAACCATGACTGTCGTCGCTGAAGATGACTGAATCACTGCTGTTACAGCGGCACCTAAAAGCACACCCTTGATCGGTGTTGAAGTCAGCTTCTCAAGGATCTGTTCTAACTTACCACCTGCTGTCTTAGCAAGTCCATCTCCCATGGTCTCCATTCCGTAAAGGAACATTGCAAGACCACCTATCATAGATAATACGCTAAAAATGTCCATGATTATCTCCTCTTACTATACAATTTTCAATATCCATATGTGTCGTAAAGCAACACATACAATTACACTGTATAAGATTTAGATGTAAAATTCAAGTAAAATCCATGTAAAATCGTCTATCCTATTGTACTGTTCGAAATACACAAATTTTATCTGTCGTGGCTTATTTATGCTAATGTTTCATCACGTAGGATTAATATGTCACCAAGTTTTAATTCCGTATCCTTCTGCGGCAGTATGGATAGATTATCACGCAGAATCAGATAAATTTTTGTACTTCCATCCTCCTCCATCTCTTCTACATATTTTCCGGCTAATTGTGCATCTATACGTATTTCCGCAATTGCCTGCATATCCTCCTGTTTCCAGTTGGATATATAGCTTTTACGTTGATACTGTTCTACAAAACCAGCACTGATAATACCTGTTGGAATGGCAACAACCCCTACACCAAGATAGGCAATCATGATTGCCATCACGCGTCCAAGCGTCGTGATCGGATAGATATCTCCATATCCTACCGTAAGCAAGGTACTCATGCTCCACCACATACCACTAAATGCATTGCGAAAAACCTCCGGCTGCGCCGCATGTTCTACACTATACATGCAAAGGCTACTCGCCAGCATCAGAATCATGACGATAAACACAGAAGATATGATTTGGTTTCGTTTTTCATACAAAACCGTTGTAATAACATTAAAAGAATCGTATTTTGCATTGAGGCGGAACAAATGAAAAATTCTTGCCACGCGAAGCATGCGAAAAATCACCATGCCAGATAGGAAAAAGGCAGGTACAATGGTCAGCAAATCCACAACACCATCAAAGGATACCAGAAACCGTAATCTTGCCCGCACTTTACTTTTTTCCGGATACAACGCATCTGCTGTCCAGATACGCAATCCATATTCCACGCAAAAAATCAGTAATGTAACGATTTCCACCATATGAAACAAAGGAAACAATTTCGACAGTTCCTGAAAAGTCAATAAAACCGTCACGGCAATATTTGAGATGATGGTAATGGTAATAAACACATCAAAAGCTCTGCTGATCCGGTTGCTCTTGTCTCCTATCTGAATGATGTTAAATATCTTTTCTTTCATGGTTGCCTCCAAACATGTCATGTAAAGTATAGTATATACCAACTTTGTGATTTTGTGGCACGTTTCCCCTTTTTCTGGTGAATAAAAAAACAACGTTACGACTTTTTCTCAAAATCGTAACGCTGTCTTCATTTTTTCTTTTATATTTTATTTAACAGGATAATTTCTGTTTTAATGCCTCCTGTAAGACTCCAGATACATTGATATGCGCTTTTTCTGCTTTTTGATTTAACCAATTTGGAAGTGTCACATTTCTTCGTACGGTTCTATTATCCTCTCTACGACGGTATTCATCAATATCCAGATCAACCAATGATATATAACTCTTTCCCTCTCCTGCAAAAGTTCCTTTTTCTACATTAATCTGGCTGATATCGGACGGATCTGGTATGTCTTCATCTTTATCTTGGCGAGTAATAATATTAACGCCGATTGCGTCCCGTGCCATGAGCATAGCATCCGCTGTGCCAAAACCCTCTGTCATGAGTTCCAAATCTGGTACTTCAATCAAAACTGTGTTCTTTTTATCATCTATTTGTGTAAAAATCACTGGATAAGCCTGTCTCATGCTACATATCCTCCCTTACCTTATAATATACAGTATATGCAATCCTTATAATCCCCATTTTCTCAAAATCGCCCTTGCCAATATTTCATTGATTTCCTTGTGCCTCGGAATCTGTTCTTGATCTTTTCCTCTTACATATACATCATGATTTCCGCCATGACGTTCAAAAACAAATCCTGCCGCCTCTAATTTTTCACCAATTCTCTCTGTTTCATATACTCGCTCCCCTATCATTATTATACACACTTCGTGTGTATAATCAAGTCTTTCTTCAAAAGCTATAAGTGCAAAACCGTATCATTTCTTCTCATCATTTCATATATTCAAAACAAATCCAGCATATTGTCTAAATAAATTGCTTCTCTTACCTTTAGTTGATATTCCGGTTTGGTCATATAGTATAGTAAGAATTCTAGAATAACCGCACTCCCCAGACCACGTCCTTCTATCTTAAACTGTAAAAATCCAAGGGGAAGATACGTATTTACAATATCTGAAATTCCAATAAAGGCTGTACTTTCCATTGCCTTCGAAAAAAGATACCCCTTCTTTGCATCTGGTGCTTTGCATACATGCTCTGTTGTTTTTAATCCCAGACTTTTTCTACTAACCGCTTCATAGCATGCTTTTCTATCCACACAACCTATATAACAACACTCATTGCATAGAAATTCCACTTTATTCTTCTGTTCCCGGGACAACATCTGCCACTGTTCCATTCGATTATTCAGACGAAAATCCGGAACAACATAAGAAAAATCTTCACGTTCAATCTCTTTTACACATTGTGAAAAATCAGTTATCACCTTTGTTGTCGAAGATACAAAATAGTATTCCGGATAATTCTTTTTTATGTATTCTAATAATAAATCAGAATATATGATGATACCATTTTTCACCTTTGCATCCGACGCAAACATAGCACACAATTGATTGCATTTTTTATCGTTAAGATGTTCCTTTAAAAGCAGTGAATTGCTAAAAGTCAGACGGGCAGAAATACCATACTCCTGCATAAGTTTCAATACATCCTCTGGTTTGCAGTCTCCAAATCCAACACGACCGCCACCCCACAGACAGTCTGCCGGTGCTCCATAAATAGAACCGATTTCACACCAATCGTAAAAATAGTCTCGGTGTTCTCGATACAATGGTAAAAACAGGGTTATAGGACAAAACGTGTTGATGGCTAATCCCAGCCATCAAACGTTCTATCC
>URCQ01000026.1 GCA_900546435.1 uncultured Pseudobutyrivibrio sp.
ATCATGACCTTGAATCCAAAATCTCCAAACATCATGGTATCGTTTTCCGGATCACCCAGCTTTTCCATCCCGCTGATGCCAAGTGCAGGGTTAAAGTTTGACAGATCCATCGGTGTCATATCCATTTTTTCGGAGATCACCGCCTGCAAATCGTTTGTACCATAAGCTTCTGTCAGAAGCGGCATCATTTCATTTAGGGTCGATGCACACCAGCGATACTCCTCGACATTCTGTGGTGTCTGTAAGAGCGGATCGGATACGTCCACACCAAACAGATACGCAGAAATATCATTAAATTGCTGCCCCATATCCTCAAAACCAAATGGGGCAAAGCAGGTTGCATGATAATGACCGATTGTATAGATCAGACGCGGTGCGCAGTGTGAATGTGTCGCGGTCTCCGGGACAAAGAGTGGATTGTCCATCTTGGTATAGGTATCGCAGATCTCGGTGAAGTATGGCACATAAATATCCGGTGCAATGACATCAATCGACGGTGCTGCGTAACGCCATACTTCCATGACTTTGGCTACCGGTCCACCTGTCGGATATTTTCCCGCTTCCTCACCCTTATCCAGCCAGCAGTTTGCAGAAAATGGCAGGTCATAAACTGCCTTTCCTGCGGCCGCCACTTTCTCCACATAAGATGCTACATAGTAAGCAGTAAAGATCTCTCCGGCATATGGTCCAAAGACCTGTTCCCAACTTCCGGCATCCGCGCCATTTTCCACAGCTTCCTTGACACCGGCTTCCATAGTATCTGTATGCGCTTTCATATAAGAAACAAATTCTGCCGGAACTTCCTCTGCAAATTTCTCATCAGCCAGATTGGAATGTTCCCGGTCAGATCCCTGCATACCGGTTTCGTTTTCTACCTGCACGCCGATTACGGTACCCACTTTTTCATCGACTTCCTTGATATGCGTCATGAGATGAGCAAAAGCATTCGCATCTGCCTTCACTGTCTCCTCACCAAAAGCGGAAAGCGTCGTATATTCCATGCCATAAAATGCCATCAGTCTGGTCTTATTCTTACCCTTTTCCATCTGAGCTCTCGGGAAGCGCACCATGTCCTTTTTCACCCATTCCGGTGCATACATACACTGGGCATTCTTCCATGTACCAAACCAGAGGAAAATCAGATGCATCTTTCTTTCTCTCGCCTGGTTGATTAGTGTATCAACCAGTGCAAAATCAAATTGTCCTTCCACCGGTTCTGTCAGTTCCCATGTTACCGGAAGCAGTAAAGTATTTAACCCTTCCTCTTCCGCCTTATCCCAAACACCCTGCATGTAGGCTGCATCCGATGAACTGGAGTTGTGTGATTCTCCGGCGATTGCGATAAAAGGTTTTCCCTCTACGGTAAATACGGTTCTTTTACTTGTCATAATCCTATCTATCCTTTCTGTGCTACCTTCTTTATGATATCTTCTATCCTAGCCTCCATTGCTGAGGCTGTCGGTTACCATAATCAAGGTTTTTTTTACCGCAAATTCAAAGAACGCTATGGTCTGCTGCCGGGGGATATACACAGATAACCCTACTTCGTCTTCCCCAACTCCTTGCAGATGCGGTCATATTCCTCCTCATCCAGTTTATAATGTTTCTTATAGAGGAAATAAGAAAGCAGCATCAAAATCCCCGGCACAATGGACATAAAGACCAGAAGTCCCATTGCCTGCTGATTGGTCACATGGGAAAGCACCGCATCAATCTGGGATAATTTGCTTGCCTCTGTAATCAGGTTCTGATTGCACTGCTGTTCTAATTCGGAAATCTGGTTGGTATAATCCGTAACTCCAAGCACAATATAGGTAGCGGAAGTAATTGCTACAATGATAGCTCCCCCCAGCTTTGTGATAAAAGGACGAAGGGATGTAATGATGCCTTCATCGCGGGAACCAAATTTGAGTTCATTGTACTCCACTGTATTCATGATCGAAATCATCATAATCAGATAATAGCAATACTGGCCAAAATTGCAGAGCATATAACCAATCATAAGCACTACAAATTTTCCCATGCCCTTACCCGGCATCAGCCCAGATGCAAAAATCATAACATAACCGATACTAGCAATCACTGCCATATAGCCCATGAGTTTCTTGCGGTGGATATGACGTGAAATCGTTGGATAAAAAATCATCAGAAATGCAGTCACCGACATACCAATGGTTGTGAACAATGAATACAAACCTCCCTCATATCCATAAACAGAATAAATGTAGGTCGAACCAAGACCTCCAACAATCAGCCCGTTACCAACCTGCTGAATCAGAAAAATAACTGCTACCCAGATCAATTGATCGTTTCGAAATATCGTATGTACCAGATTTTTAAAACTGAACTTTTCTCTTGGCTTATCCTTCTGTGCCATATCACGATGTTCCTTTGTTCCAAAAATTGTAATACAAAGGAAAAGAGGCGCCAGAATACCTATAACAACTGCTATTCTGCCATAAGCGTAAGCAGCATTGCCGCCAATGGCATTCTTACCTGTCGTAAACAGTGGAATCAGAATCGTTGCCGCCGTTCCACCAATGCCCGCACAAAGCGTAGCGCGGGAAGTAAACTGATTTCTTGCGTCTGCATCGGAGGAAAGTGCCGGAACCATACCCCAATAAGAAATGTCATTCATGGTATAAGTAATACTGAAGGAAAAATACATAATGCCAAAAAATACCACAAATTTCCAACCCTGCAGCTGTACGTTAAACATCAGATAAATAACCACCGAAGTCGACAAAACGCCCGCCAAAAGCCAAGGCTTGAACTTACCGTATTTGCTCCTGGTGCACTCAATGATATTACCCATAATCGGATCATTAAAAGCATCAAAGACGCGCGCTCCGATCATAATTCCGGTAATAGCAGTCAGTTGCGCCGCATTTAAAGAATGTGTAAATAGCACGAAAGTCAACAGATAACTGTTAATCAAAGCATAAATAGCATCACGTCCTATGGTTCCCAGCGGATACGTGATCAAATTCTTTCTTTTCGTTCTTTCTTCCGTCTCCATAAAAATTGCCCCTTTCCTGTTCTCCATACTTTATGTGTATATTCTACAGCGAATAGGAATACTATGCAATTCTTATGTGCAATTTTCACAATTTATATCCTCTTCTTGCAAATATCCGCCAGACAACATTTATCGCAATAAGGGCTTGTCCGGGCAGTACATACAGCACGACCATGATCCACCAGACGATGGCAGAGTTCACTGCCCTCCTCTGGTGGAACAATTTTCCAAAGTTCCATTTCCACCTTTTTCGGATCCTTAATTCCGTCCACCAGTCCAATACGATTGCATAGGCGGATGCAATGCGTATCTGTCACGATGGCAGGCTTGCCAAATACATCTCCCATGATGAGATTGGCGCTCTTTCGTCCTACACCGGGCAGGGAAAGCAGGGCATCAAAATCCTCTGGCACGCAACCATCATACTCATCCCGCAGCATCTTCATACAGGCACTGATATCACGCGCCTTACTTTTGCCAAGCCCACAGGGATGAACATATTTTTCTATCTCTTCCGGCGTTGCCTCAGCAAGTGCCTCCACAGAAGGATAGGCAGAAAAAAGATCCTGTACGACCACATTCACTCTGGCATCCGTGCATTGTGCTGCCAGGCGCACACTAACCAGCAGCTTCCATGCATCATCATAATCCAGGGTACAATGTGACTTTGGATAGGCTTCTTTTAATCGTTCTATGACAAGTTTTGCTAATTCTTTTTTTCGCATCCTTGTTTCCTCCTATTGATTTTGTAAATCTATTCTTCCGCTTTCAAACATTGCCTTGACCTCTCCTATAAAATAAAGAGATCCAAAAATAATAATACGTTCTCCCTTTTCTTCTCCCAAAGCGATTGCTTTTTGAATTCCATCCAAAAGATTGCCACTTACGGAAGCTGACATTCCATCTTCCAAAAGATCCTGGCACAACTCGTCCGCCTGTAAACTGCGGCTGGTATCAACCGTAGCACACAAAAAGGTGTCTGCCAGCGGATACATGGTCCGCATCATCGACCGATAGTCCTTATCTGCCATAACTCCAACCAAAAAGACAAATTTTTCATTTGGAAACATATTTTTTAGTGAGTTGAATAAAGCTTCAACTCCCTGCGGATTATGAGCTCCATCCGCCAAAACATACGGTTTTTCGGACAAAACCTCCATTCTGCCAGGCCACTTAGCTTCCGCTAACCCTTGTCGAATAATTTCCTCTTTTTTCGACAAAAAGTTATCCCCGAGATATCCACAATGGTTATTGAATAATGTTTCCACTACCCCCACAGCCAAGGTGGCGTTAGCCCTCTGAAATACACCGTTTAGCGGTATTTCGTAGGTTGAGATTTTTGTCAACAAGTTATCCACATTTGTAATGGGGACATCCAAAATCTCCGCCTGTTTTTTGATCACTTCCGCTGCTTTTTCATCCATAATTCCGAGAACTGCATGCGTGCCTTTTTTCAAAATCCCGGCTTTTTCTGCTGCAATTTCTTCTATGGTATTTCCAAGAATTGCTGTATGATCAAATCCGATATTTGTAAACGCACAAACCTCAGGAACAACGGATAATCCTGCAGTCGAATCTTTCGCCCCACCGAGTCCCGTTTCTAAAACCACGAAGTCACATTTTTTCTCTTTAAAATATAGTACTGCCATTCCCAGGCACAAATCAAACATCGTTGTTTCCTGTTTCATCGGAAGCGCTAACACACGTTCTCCTAATCGTATGACATCTTCTTTTCTGATTTCTTCTCCGTCGACAACGATACGTTCTGTAAAGCGGATCAGATGTGGTGATGTAAATCTTCCCACAACAAAACCGGCAGCATGTAATATACTACTTACAAATGCTGCCGTTGATCCTTTTCCATTGGTTCCGGCAATATGAATGATTTTCATGTCCGCCTCCGGATGATCTAAAAGTTCCATCATTTCCGCGGTCACATCTCTTCCATATGCCTTTCCAAATCTTCTTTTTGATTGTATTATTTCGATAATTTCTTCGTATTGCATGTGCGCTATACCACCATGATAATGCCTCCATCATTGGCGTACATACTGCTGACACCTGCTGTATCAACAATAAAGATTTCCTTAAAAGAGGCTACCTTTTCTATTTTTTCTTTTAATTGTAGCGCACGCTCCTTACAGTTACAATGAGAAATTGCAAGAATACGATTTTCACAGTTCTGGGTCACTTCCATCATAGACTGTACCATACGATCCAATGCCTTGTTCATTCCTCTCGCCTGAGCTAGCTGTTGGATACTTCCCTCTTCTGTAGACCCCATGATCGGCTTGATATTCAAGGTACTTGCAAGTTTTGCCTTCAAATTGCTTAGACGACCTGCTTTTCGCAACGTCTCCAAAGATTCCAATACGAAAAATGTATGCTGCTCTTCAATGTACTTTTCTACATTTTCTACCACTGTTTCAAACTCCATGCCTGCCTCTTCACAAGCCGCAATATGCAGTCCAATCAAGGATTCCCCGATGGATGCTGATTTTGAATCGATGACGCAGATTTTTTTATCTTCATTGTCCTCTAAAAACAGATCTTTTGCCAGACAGGCACTATTATAAGAGCCACTCAATTGTGAAGATAATGTAATCACATAGATATGTTCCGCATCACAATCCATCGCCTGCATGTAAGCGTCTGGTGAAGGACATGCTGATTTTGGTCCTTCTTCACTTTCTGCCACTTTTTTCAAAAAGTCCGCCTGATCAAAGGACTTATCATCGACGATTTCGGTATCTCCTATCTGTAATGTCAATGGAACATTCTCAAAATGTCCATCTTCCTGCATTTCTTTTGATAATTCGCCGCAACTATCAATAATTATTTTATACATAAAAACGCCTCCCGCTACGTTTGTGGTTTTGTTTTATTTCTCACGTGGTTTTGATTACTACATCATATTAATACAAAAAACCACATTTGTAAATAGTTTTCCTATATTTTCCTAGGAAAAACACCACTCCCTGCTTCTACAGCAGAATGGTCAGAATGCAAAGCGACTGATTCTCAAAATATGTGATTTCACGCGCTCCATTACAATAACGAAAGACCTCTTCCTTATCAATCAGATGTTCTTTCACTTGCAAGTAATCCTGCAAATTCGACATGCGAAGACATATTTCTTTCTCTCCCTGCAGATATTCCTGCGTGACTTTTTGACCAATCACCGCCATATCTGCTGCCTCAAAGTACAGCCCTTCCCGATAAAAATAATTATCAACGACAGACTCACAGGCTGGCATTGCAAATGGCATTTGTGATGTATGTGTCTGCGCCAAATCCTGTGTGCGCGCATTTAAATATCCATAATCGATTTTTTTTGTTCCCTGCCATTCTCCGAGAAAATGCGTATTTCCCCATGTGGTGTCTATGTAGTAATATTCACCATCTAAATTCACAAGATTCCATGCATGATTTTCACCACCAGCCGTTCCTGTCACTACAATCGCAGGTATTCCCAATTGATGTAGCAAATACTGTGTTGCATCGGCATACCCCTGACAGACTGTTTTTTTACCAATAAACACACTTAAAATATTTTGATTGTTCTCACTCTCGGTATCATAATCCACCTGTTTAATCAATGTCTCGTAGACAAATTTTGTTTTTTCGTAATCCGAGGCATCTGCAGGTACCTCTGCGAGCCAGGTATCCGCCACCATATCTACCTGCTGCTGCAGTTCTTCACGCTCCTGCTCTGTATAAATATATGTCGGCATAAATTCGAGACCAATAATCTGGTCAAAATTAGAATACGTATTATACTGATATCCGCTAAACCAGAATAATTCTCCATAATCTGCCATCACACACTCATATGCTTTTTCCAGGACATTTTCGTCTTTTGTCGATACCGCCACACAATCTTTATGTTGCATAACGCAATCTAAAATCTGGTCATATACCTGTTGTTCCTCTGTCTGCAGCTGCTGATAGGCGTATCGGTCTGTCGATATGGAAGATACTTGTTGTGTCTCTCCCACGACCGCCTGTTCCAATCGGTCGTTGATTGCCTGCTGCATCAGATGTGCTGGTGTACACCCACTAAAAAGCACCACTGACATACAAAAGGATATTATAAGAGCTATTCTTTTTTTATTATGTTCTTTTACGATTTTTTTCATTCTTAACCTCAATGATAAAATCATATAACTGTTTTATGCCGCTTCATAAATTGCTGCAACCAGTCTTTGCAAACTCTCATAGTCAGCCGTTCCCATCAATTCCCGTGCTGAATGCATCGCCAGCATTGGAACTCCCACATCAATCGTGCGCATCGGCAATAAAGCAGAAGAAATAGCGCCAAGTGTACCTCCTCCGACAAGATCAGAACGGTTCACAAATTTTTGATAAGGGATCTCATACATAGCTGCCATCTGTTCAACAATGGCAATCGCTTCACAATCCGTCGCATATGACTGTGCCGCTGCCTCTTTGATGGTAACACCTTTTCCCATCACTGGTTGCGTTGTAATATCTGCTTTTTCCACATGATTTGGATGTAGTGCATGTGCAACATCTGCTGAAAGCATCAATCCCTGGTAAATAGCATCCTTGGCTGTTCGTACCGTCAGCCCCATAGACTCATATACTTTTTCAATTACGTCCGTAAGAAGTGCAGAACCAGCTCCTTGCTTTGTGCGGCTGCCAATTTCTTCATGGTCATAGCAAATTCCAATGTTCAATTGTTTTGCTGCTTCGTTTTTGCACATTGCTTCCACAATCGCTGCACAGGAACTGATATTATCAATGCGTGGGGAAGAGATCATTTCTTCCTGCAAACCAAGCATTATCGGTTCCTCCCAGACATAAGTGCTGAGTTCAAAGTCTAAGATATCTTTGACATCAACGCCTAATTCCTTTGCCAGAAATTGCATAAATGCATCCTCATCCTCTCCCATACCAAGCAATGGCAACATGTCAGTCTGGCGGTTGAGTTCTACTCCCTTATTGACATCACGGTTCATGTGGATTGCCAGATTTGGAATGGTTGCAAGTGGTCTTTTGCTATCATATAAACGCACTTCTGGGCGCAGGCAGTGTTCAGAACGAAGTGCCACACGACCGGCAATGCCAAGTGGGCGATCCAGCCATGTATTTAAAATAGCACCACCGTACACTTCCACATTTACTTTTTGATAGCAATTTGTTTTTGTGTCCGGATTTGCCTTAATGCGCATACATGGGTAATCCGTATGTGCCGCTGCTATGCGCAGTGCCAGATGATCGGTATGAGGAACCATAGCCTCCTTTGATGGTGTCATAAAAGCAACTAAGGTCGTGCCATGGTGGTTTATATAATATCTCTTATTTTCTTCTAATTGCCATGCTTCTTCCATCGCAAGTGGTGTATAACCCGCCTGTTCTAGATCCTTCACACATGTTTCCACCAAATGATATGGTGTAATTCCTGCCTTTAAATATCGCATTAAAAATTCATTCATCCTTCTATCCTCCGTGTATAGCATATCGCCTTTTTATTGAACATTCCGGTTCCTTGCGTCCCTGCACTTCTAGTAAAGTAAAAGGCGACATGCTATGCACGCCGCCTTTCCTTAATCATGCTGTATCCCAATTTCCTGCTCAATTTAAATCAAGATGTATAAACTAAAAAGGTACATTGAAAACGGTCTGATTAATACTTCGTAGATTAGCCTACTACTGTTACGTTTACTGCCTGTGGTCCCTTAGCACCGTCTGTAACTTCAAATTCTACAGCTGCGCCTTCTTCTAAAGACTTGAAGCCTTCCATGTTAAGACCTGTGTAATGTACGAATACATCATTACCTTCTTCGTCAGAGATGAATCCGTAACCCTTCTGGTTGTTGAACCACTTTACTGTACCCTTGCTCATTACAAGTACCTCCAAAAATATTATCTATATTGGAAACCAATATACGATAAGAGTAGCATACCACCGTGAAAAAGTAAAGACATTTCCACGTTTGTTACACCGCTTTTTCCACCGCAATTTCATGCTCCGCAAAAAACATTTTTACCCATGTATTCCACGCTTCTTCCATGCTGCGATCCAATGAAAATCCCGCCATCGTACAGCCGGCTGTCACATGAAGTTCCTCTCCCACATAACGTAAATTCAGCGTCAAATTTGCCACGTCAGAAGGTCTCACATTCACTTTCTGTGTTTCAATCATCTGCTCCATAAGCTTCTTAGGACACAAGAAAGTAAAATGAAAGGCTGCTGGTTTTCGTTTTCCTTTAATCATGTCAAAACAAAGCTTTCTCACATAGCCATAAGATACACAACGCTCACCAAGAAGGCCTGCCTCTGCAAGCTCTTCCTCCGTCAGATAATCTTTTGTCAAATGACCATCCAATGTATACGTCATACGTGTTGTAATCGTTGCCTCCGATAATAAAAAAGCATCAAATATTTCCGATACCAACAAAGCATTCATACATTTTTTAACATCCAATACTTTTAGTGCTAACATAGATTTCCTTTCGTTCTTTCCATCTTTCTCATTGTAGCAGACTTACACCTCTTCGCCCAGTTTTTTAAACTTTTCGAAACGAAGCATACAAATCCATGGCTCCGTAGCCCCATTGCCTGTTTGGATACAAATCCACCGATAATTGTTTTGCCCCACGCAGCAAAAAATTCTTGACCTGCGTCGTATTCACAAGCATATCTCCTTTGCGTGTGCACCACTGCATATACAGCGCAGCTGCTCCGCTACATATAGATACTGCTACACTCGTTCCTGTTCTCGCCTCATACTGCGCCTCTAACGGAAAGGTACTTCTTCCTGCAACAGCACCCTCCACGGCAAATCCAGGCGCAGCAATATCCGGTTTGATCCGACCATCCATCGTATAGCCCCGACCACTTTCCAATAAAATTGCATTTTGTTGTTCCTGATACCCCGCCACCGTCAGCACATACTTGCCATTGGCCGGACTCATAATAGTGGTATCAGGATTGGAGGCCAAAAAATAGACTTCTCCACAAGCCAGTTCTCTTCCTGCTAAATACATATGAAATTCCCCATCCTGTGCATTTTCGCTATAAACACGAATACGCCAGACTCCTGGAGAAGGCGCGTGAAAACGATAATAGATCAATTGATTTCCCGCCGTCGCCTCCGGAAAACTATAATCCACTTCTACCGTTGTGCCTTCCAGAATAAAATCATACACCTGACTTCCCGCCGCCTGGATACCAATCGCCGGATGCGCTTCACCAGAAGGTGAGACAACAGCCACCTCATAGCGCACTGGTGCCACACTCCACTGCTCCAGCACAAAACCACATGTCCCCTCTTCCACAACAATTTCCACTTCGTGGTAACGAATCGTCCCCTCGTTTTGTGCTTGCGCAATTTCTTCTGCTGTCAGCATACCACGATAATGTTTTCTTGCTGCTGCCAGATTTCCCGTTGCACTCACAACACAGCGTCGATAGGCAACTGCCAAGTCATCTAAGTACAGTGCCAGGGAATCATTTCCACTATGGCTGCCCATTCCACAGCCGACGGATACACATAACACAAGCGATTGTCCACGCATTTTTGCCAGTTCATCCAAAAATTGCACACCAAACATAATATCCTGTTCTGCATAGCATACTGCATCATCCGGCACAAAATAATATTCACGTAGATATTTCTTTGCCTCTTTCAGCTGCACCATAGCAATGTCTGCCGCCGGTGCCGCACCACAATATGCGCCCCGATCACTGCCGGCTGCCACACTCGCCACATACGTACCATGCCCTGTTGCATCGCGATTTCCATAGAGAGACAACATTTCTCCACTGTACACACATCCATAATATGGTTGCGGAACATCTTTTGCATCCTGCGGTGGCATATCTGTGTTTTCCACATAGTTTTGATCCCACACTGCCACAATCCGACTTTTTCCGTTTTCATCCAAGAACGCCGGATGCGTCGTGTCAATTCCTGAATCCAGAAATCCAAGCAACACACCTTTTCCATCAAGTCCAAGTCCCGGTGTGTCCCGCACCTGCAAAATCCCTGCAGCATCTAAAGCTTCTAAGGATAACGGCTGATAACAGTTTGGCATCGCATTATAATTGTAGTTTGCCACACGAAAAGATGGGTACTTCTCCCGATCCACAAACAGAATCGTATAGTTGTTTCCCACATCCAGACCGCATATTCCTTCTTCCAATGGTGGAAGATACGTTGTATTACGTACAATCAAATCGTAATATTCATTTCCATAAATCATATCATAGCAATTCATAGAATATCTTATGCAAAAATACCGCTACGTTTCCTTTTTTAGAATTTTTTCCATATATGCCGCACCTTCTTCATAAGCAAAATCCATAAAAAATGCATATGTCTGCTCATAGATTTGTTGTTCTTCTTTACTCAAAATAACGTTTTCTAAGCTTTCGAGCCCTTGTTCAATTTTCCCGGTATCGTATTCTGCAAAAGCTTTCGCGATTTGTTCCCATATTTTTTTACGTTCTTCTTCTGTCAATTTTGTCTGTCTGTCATGATTACTTTCCGTTTTTGCCAACGCATCCTGCATATAAGAAAGCTCTCCACGCACCTCTTCAATGGCATCATCCATACAGCTGAGTAAATCTTCCAAATGACGATCCATATATTTCTGATTGCCAATAATTGCTGCCATCTCCATAATTTCTGCGTACTCGCTCAGATAATCTTTGTGAATTTGTCGGCTTGCACTCTTGATTCCATGCACCTTTGCCCGGAATAATTCCATATTTTCCTTTGCATAGCATGGCAATTCTTCGCGCAATTCCTCCATCTCATCCAAATAGGTCTGCAACGCTCTGGCATAAACTTCAACATGGTGTGTCTGACTCTCCTGGTTATGAGGCGCATAGAGAATCCTATGTTTTTTCGGTAGCAACGCTTCCACGGTATCTTTAAAATGAAGCATATCAATTGGCTTACTAAGAAAAGCGGAAAATCCCTTTTCTTTGCAGACATTCATAATTTCTTCCTGATCATTTGCTGTTAAAAGAACCATTGGTACATCAGAAAACTTGCGTATTTCTTCTCCGGCATCCAAGCCATTTAATTCCGGCATCAGATAATCCAAAAAGATTAGATCATATGTCTCGCGTCTCGCATGTTCCACAGCTTCCATACCATTCGAAACAATATCTAACTGTACCTTCCACGGCTCAACCATATGACGGAAAATCTGTTGATTGATCACCATGTCATCTGCTAATAATACGCGCGCCGACGGATAAGTATAATCCGGGCAGACATTTTCCCTGTAGTTGACAATTCTTTCAACCAGTGTAAAATGATTGATTTCGTTCGGCTTTACCATTGCCTCGCCCTTTGCCCTATGATAGAAACTTACGCTAACGCGCGTCCCCTTACCTACTTCACTGCTGATCTCACAGTCTCCCTGCATCAATTCACACAACTGCTTGACAATCGTCATACCAAGACCGGTGCCCTCCTGACCATCTGCCGCATATGTCCGGTAAGACTCAAACACATGCTCTAACTGCTCCTCTGTCATCCCCGCTCCGGTATCTTCAATCACACAGCAAAAGTAAACGCGATCCTGTTCTCTCTTTTCACAGGAAATAGACAAATCAATTTCTCCTGTTTTCGTAAACTTCACAGCATTGGACATCACATTTTGTAAAACTTCTCGTACACGTTCCTCGTCTCCTATAACCGTCTGTGGAATTGGTGTAAGAAAACGCGCCTGACACTTCACGTCGTGCCCATGTAAATTGTACAAAAACATCTGCATCAATTCTGTAATCAGATGTTCCATAGAATAGGCATGTTCCGCCAGTTCCAGCTGTCCCACTTCCATTTTTGAATATAGAAGAATCTGGTCTATTTTCTCCAAGAGTTCATTTCCTGCCCCTTGCACATAAGAAATCATCGCACGATTTTTTGCCGAAATCGAATAACTTGCCATCAGAATCTCACTTGCGCCGATAATGGCATGCACCGGACTTCGCAAATCATGGCTCATCGTAGCAAGCATGCGTCCTTTCATCTGCTCCTGCCACTTTGCCTGCGCACGCTCTTTTGTAAGCCGTGCAACTTCTGCGCGCTCTTGTGTCACATCCCTGACCAGCAAACGATATCCAAGCAGTCGTTTTCCCTGGGAAACAGCCTGTTCCCTGCATTCATACGTTTTCCCACGATATACATATTCCTCCACGCCACCATCCCGCACAAAAATCTGATTTCTTTTTTCCAGAAAAAAGCGATGTACGTCCTCATAATTCTGGAACTCCTCTCCATCCAGAAAAATATCAAGTGCCATCTGATTTGCTGCAATCAGCTCAAGATTCGTATCCAGTAAAAACTGCGCCACACCGGCATTGGCAAATGCATTCTGCTGCATAATAACACTTGTCGCCACCAGACGATTCGAAACGATCAGATACATAATAATCAGGCAGCTGCATAAACAGACAATCTGAAGCATCGCTCGTCCGTGACTTGCTCCCACCTGCCACATACTGCCCACAACAGTCGGTACACAGATTGCCACAAACATCAGCGCGTTTGTAATATTTGTCTGTCTGGAAAAGTGGTGTGTCCGAAACGAATACAAAGCCCCCGCCACGACAAACAAAGCATTAAGACAGGTAAAACAACGAAATGGCAGCATATACACACGCGGCTCATCATAGTATAGAAACATTGCCAATAATAAAAGGAGCAGATAAAGAAATAGCCCCACGTGAAGCACGTGAGGTATTTTGATATGCAAATAATCCATTGCATAATAAGAAATAACCGTCATCAATGTCAGAATCAACATATTTTCTAATTGTTCGAAAACACCTTGGGCGCCAGTTAAATACAATACAATACGGTAAAAGTCATAAACTGCAAGCACACCTAAAAAGAGAGGCAACAGACGATGTTCCTTGGAATATACATCACATACAACATACGAAAACACCGTAACCAGTGTTACCAGCAAACAAATCACCTGAAACCAGAACATCATTTAAACTGCCTCCCATCGATCAATGATGTGGTCAATCTCCGCACGGATATAAACCGGTTTGTATGGTCTGACAACATAGCCTGCTACATGTAATTCCCTGCACGCCATAATTGTCTGGGTATCACACAGCGCAGAGACAAACATAATCGGTATACCATTGTTTGTCATCTCCATAACACGCTTTGCAGTCTCAATGCCATCCATCTGCGGCATGTCAATATCTAATAAAATCAAATCCGGATAGGTATTTTTCTTCAAATATTGCAGCAATTGGTTTCCCGATTTTAACAAAGTAACCTTATAGTCATCCTTCAAAATATCATAAAGCATCTGCAAATTTGTCTTCATATCATCCACAGCTATAATATGGATATCACGTACCTCCTGCAGCATTTCCTGTCGTTCTGCCTCTAAGCTGGCAGACACCTGGCGCTTGCCCTTCGGTGGCATAATCGCAATCGACATGCTTGTACGATCTGCCAGATCCAGAGTCGTACCATCCATAAGCCTTAATACCGGGCGTAAATTATGCGCATCTGCATTTTCTTTGACAATGCCCACGCGTCCGTCGGACAATTCCACTTCTGTACCTTTTGGATATAGCGGAATGGCACGCAACATAACTTCAATTACTTCCTGGTCGAACAAAATGCCGCATCCACCCATCAAATACTCTGCCGCCTCGCACGGTGCATACGGTTCTTTATATGGTCGTTTGGAAACAAGCGCATCATATACATCTGCAGCATGTATGATTTTGGTAAAAAGTGTCTGCTCGTCACCCATAACACCATTTGGATATCCCGTCCCATCAACATTTTCATGGTGATACAGAACTGCCACTTTAATCTGCGCCGAAATATCAAAACGATCTTTGATCAACTCATAGGACATCACCGGATGCTCCTGCATACGTTTGTATTCCTTCTGCGTCAGGCGCCCCGGTTTATTTAAAATTTCATTGGGAATGGATAATTTCCCGAGGTCATGCAAGAGTGCTGCCATCACCAATTGCGCAATTTCTTTTTCGTCCATATGCATTTCCATGCCAATTACACCACACAATACACCCACATTCATAGAATGTGCGTATGTGTAGTCATCATACGAACGCAAATCCAGCATATCCAAAGAAATTCGTCCTTTTGACATGATTTCTTCTACCAGCTTTTCTGCCACAAGCTTACAGCCGTCGATATCTCTTCTTTCGATACATTCCATCCCCTCCGCACGCAGTTGTGGAGAGATCGCATCTTCCACCTCAATATCCTGGGTCAATGCATCCTCAATATAAATACCCCCATAGCCATATGCAACCAGTTTTTCGATGTAATTGTTCGTCAGCATAATATGGCTGCCCACCAGCGTGCGTCCATTACTATCGTACAGACTTTTCGCCAGCTGCATGCCAGACTTTGCTTCTGTCAACGCAACGTATCTCATGTTTTCCCCTTAGTAAAATTCACATTATCCTTCGATTAAATTGTTCTCCGCACCGCGCATCACAATTTTGGGACCACCTTTTTTCATGATATAGTCCTCTGTGATGATCACTTCACCGATATTGTCATCTTTCGGAATCTCATACATGATATCCAACATAAATTCTTCAATAATGGCACGTAAGGCTCTCGCCCCAAGTGCACGTTCTTTTGCCTGTTTTGCAATCGCATGTAATGCGCCATCTGTAAAAGATAACTTCACTTCATCCAATTCCAACAGCTTCTGATACTGCTTAATAATCGCATTCTTCGGTTCTTTTAAAATACGAACCAGCATGTCTTCGTCTAACGCTTCTAATGAAAACAGGATTGGAAGACGTCCTATAAATTCCGGAATCATACCAAAATTCTTCAAATCTTCTACTGTTGCTTTCATCAGGATATTTTCTTCTTTGTCATACTTATCTTTCAGATCTGCCATAAATCCCATAGAAGAAGCTTTATTGAGGCGTTCCTTTATAATCGTATCCAGATCTGGGAATGCACCACCACAGATAAAAAGAATGTTCTTGGTGTCGACAATTGTCATTGGCACCATGGCATTCTTGCTACTGGCTCCCACTGGCACTTCTACCTCTGCGCCTTCTAAAAGCTTTAACATGCCCTGCTGTACAGATTCACCACTGACATCGCGCTGATTGGTATTCTTTTTCTTTGCCAGCTTGTCAATCTCATCGATAAAGATGATACCACGCTCTGCCTTTTCCACATCGTTGTCTGCAGCTGCAAGGAGCTTTGAAACAACACTTTCGATATCATCACCGATATAACCGGCTTCGGTTAGAGAAGTGGCATCCGTAATTGCAAGTGGCACATCCAAAAGACGTGCAAGTGTCTTGACCATATAGGTCTTACCACTACCGGTCGGTCCAATCATCAGCATATTGGACTTTTCAATCTCGATATCATCCATTGTCCCTGTTGCCACACGTTTGTAATGGTTATAAACAGCAACAGACATTACCTTTTTCGCATATTCCTGTCCAACCACGTATTCATCTAATTCTGCTTTGATCTTATGAGGTGGTGGGATATTCTTAATATCAAGCACTGGTGCTTCCTGCTTGTCCTCTTTCTTCTTTTTCTTTTTGAGGCGCTGTGAATTTGGCATATTTGGCATAAAATCCGCTAAATCTGATAAATTCACCATACTGATATTTGGCATCTTTGAAAAGTCGATATGATTCATACTTGCATTGTCGCCACTGCCAAACCCAAAACCTCCCATAGAGTCAAATGTCTTTTGCATACAATCATTGCAAATACAAATATTATTTGGCAGATGAATCATCTTTCCTGCAACAGATTCCGGTCTGCGGCAAATGTAACAGATATCCTCATAGTCATCCTGTCCATCCTTATTTGCATCAGCAACCGTCGGATCCACCGTAGTGTCTCCTGTCACTTCCACAACATCCGATGATGTGTCTGTATTCTCGTCATCTATTATTTCTCTAAAATCATTATCTCGTCCTGACATATTCATTCCTACTTTCTTCTTTTTACTTACATGAAAGAATTATAAAACAAAAAAAGGGGAAACTCAACCGAGTTTCCCCATATTTACATCTCTGTTATCGAATTTCTTCTATATAATGGATAGAATCATTTTGATTTAATCCGTTGATAAATTCTGCATGTGAACACCGCTTATTCAAGTTGATCACAACAAAAAGCACGGTATCCTTCCCTTGAAGAGACTGTCTCTTCTGTTTATCAATGGAAGTGATTTCATAACCATTCTTCGTTGCATAATCATATAAGACATCAATACCATCCACCTTATCCACTTCGAGATATAGCTTGATCTTTGTATTATGTTCATCCACATAATGACTTAAAGATGTCAGTACTGTCATGACAAATGCAATAAACAGAAAGGCAATCAGACTCCCCCAGATATAACCAGCGCCAATGGCGATTCCTAAGCAGGCTGTCGTCCAAAGACTCGCCGCCGTCGTCAATCCCTTGACATAATTCTTTCCTGTTACAATAATCGTTCCTACGCCGAGGAAACCGATACCACTAATCACCTGTGCTGCCAGTCTTGCCGGATCTCCTGTCTGGTATGTTTCTACCAGATACTCATCCGTAATCATCGCAATGGCTGCTCCTAAGCATACAAGAGCAAATGTACGAAGTCCTGCCGGTTGACCATGTGAGCCACGCTCCAAACCGATCAATCCTCCCAAGACTGTTGCAAGGGCCAGACGAACGAATACAGAGAGCAAATTAAACTGCTCCAAATATTGCAACATTTCCATGTTATCCCCTTATTATTGTTGTTCTACGACCTCTCGTGCAATATCCGGATAGTTTGTGATAATCGCATTCACGCCATACTTACAGCACAGCTGCATGTGTTCTTTTTCGTTTACTGTCCAGACATTGAGTTTTAATCCTTTTTCTTTGCACTCCTTAATAAAGCCGTCATATTGTAAATTATACAGTGCCGGATGTAATGCATTGACCCCATGCTTCTCTCCATAGGAAGGCATGTCAATTGGTCCATCTGCATATAAAAATCCTACTTCTGCATCCGGTTTTAATTCGTGAATTCGCTTCACGGTATAATGATTAAAAGAAGAATAGCAGACACGGTCTTCCATATCCATTTCTTTTGTGAGGGCTAAAATCTTCTCTTCTATCTTTTCGTAGAAGATAACACCCGTTTTAATCTCAATATTGATAAAAAGATTGGTTGGCTTTAAGAGTTCAAACACTTCACGCATCGTTGGAATATCTGCGTGCTCATATTCCGGTTTTGTGCGGTTATAGTTGAAACCACGCAATTCCTCTAACGTGTAATCTTTCACCCAGCCTTCACCATCACTGGTTCGGTCAATCTTTTCATCATGGATGACAACAATCTCATCATCCTTTGTCAACTGAATATCCAGTTCCACTCCGTCAGCGCCAAGTTCCACTGCTTTTTCAAATGCAGCAAGTGTGTTTTCAGGTGCATATCCGCTGGCTCCTCTATGCGCCCATACAAGTGGTTTTGTATTCATTGTATCTACTTCCTCTCTTTATTAAACTAGTCTTCAAAATCGAAGGCATCTAATCCCTGTTTGATTCCGTCTCTGCTATCACCATGTTTTACAAACTGCATTGTGATAAAGGCAATAATCATAAATACTGCCGCATATGGGAACAGTGTCTTGTAACCAACATGTTCCATTAAAAATCCAGCTACGATTGGTGTAACAATCTGTGCTGACATACTAAATGTATAGTAGTATCCGGTAAACTTACCAATATCACTACCCTTACACATTTCAAGTACCATTGGCAAACTGTTTACATTGATACCAGCCCAGCCAAATCCAACCAAAAGGAAGAGTACATATAAGAATGGATGGAAAGAATCACTCATCATTGAGAAGATTAACGCTGCCACAAAACTGATAAGCATCATAATAATACCACTCAAAATCGTCTTCTTACGACCAAGCTTTGCTGCGATACTACCAACAGGCACATAAGCAAGAATCGCTCCACCTGTTGCAACGGTAAGGCAAAGAGATGCCTGACCGGTCGTCATATCCCATACACTCTTTGCGTATGTTGTAAACCATGTCTCCATAGCGTTGTAGGCAAAGAACCAGAAAGCAACAGAAAACAGTAAGAATGTCAGACTGCGCTTTACTTCCTTAGGAAGCTCTGCATTACCAGATTCATCTTCTATTTCTAAGTTCTCTTCTGGGTGTGCAGCTTCATATGCGCGCATCTGTTTGTTTAATTCTACTTCATCTACCGTAATCATAACGATAGAAACACCTACAACCATGATACCTGCAACAATCAAAAAGATCGGGAAATAGTTCTCATGTTCCGCTTTGCTGTTCAATGTTACGCTGGCAATCAGCAAATACATGATACCACCGAGTGCTCCCATTAAGTTGATAATAGCATTTGCTCTACTTCTCAGTGGCTTTGGTGTGATGTCTGGCATCAAAGCAACAGCCGGGCTACGATATGTACCCATAGCAACCAGAAGTGCTCCTAATACCCCAATAAAGAGAGCAAGTTTAGCTGTTGAAGGATTCTCATAATAGCTGTTGTCAATGAGTGGAATCAAAAGCATCAGAATGATTGCTGCAATTGTACCAAATAAGATAAATGGTTTACGTTTACCCCATTTGCACTTGCACTTATCTGAAATACCACCAAACAATGGTAACAGGAATAGAGCAAGTATGTTGTCCGCTGCCATAATTGCACCGGAAATGGTCTCATTCATGTGGAATGTGTAGGTCAGGATGATCGGAATGATCGCATTGTACATCTGCCAAAATGCACAGATAGACAAGAACGCGAATCCGACCTGGACCGTCTTCTTTACGTTTAGTTTCATTTGTATAAAACCCCCTAAATCATTTATAATATCTAAAAATTATACCATTTGACCACCTATCCGTAAAGCGAAATATCTTTAAAAAGTGGTTCTATATACAAAATAATGATATTGTATATTTCGATGCAGAATGCTAGAATTTAATCAACATGAGTGCTGCGAAATTCGATTTTTTTCGCAAGCAGAACGGGGGTTTGAATGTATATTCAGTTAAACGGACAGGTTTTGTCTTATGAAAAAGAGGGAGAAGGCAGACCACTTATTTTTTTACATGGAAATGGGGAATCTCACGAAATCTGGGATCGCATGATTGCAGAAATGGCAATGGATTACACCGTTTATGCCATTGACAGCCGCGGACAGGGTGGCAGCGCCACACCAAAAGAATATCACTACAAGGATATGGCAGCGGATGTCATTGCATTGATCGAATCCTTACATATTGACAAGCCAGTTCTATGCGGCTTTAGTGACGGTGCCATCATTTCTCTCTTGGTCGCCTTAGAGCGGCAGGATCTTTTATCTGCCATTGTAGTATGCGGTGCCAATCTCAATCCAAAAGGCTTAACCGGTTCTGCACGTCGGGAGATAAAGGCTCTTTACAAAAAAACGTCCCATCCACTTGTTGGTATGATGTTAGTTGAACCGGACATTTCGCCAGACGCGCTGACGTCCATCACCATTCCGTCTCTTGTCTGTGCCGGCAGCAACGATATGGTAAAGCCAAAAGAAACAAAAGCCATTACAGAACACCTTGGTAATGCAAGGCTGCATATCTTCGAAGGTGAAACACATGGCAGTTATATTGAACACACCGACAAACTTGCTCCTGTACTACGTAAATTTTTGAACGAAATCGGCTTGTCATAAATCATAATCTATGCTACATTTGTGCTAGTTAGTTTAATCTAACTAGCACTTTTTTTGTTTGCATTCATATATTGAAACAGGTAGGTGATTATTATGGAAACTTTTTATGGCATAGCCATTCCTTTTATCGGTACATCCCTTGGTGCTGCCTGCGTATTTTTTATGAAAAACAGCTTACGTCATCATGTAGAGCGCGCGCTCAACGGCTTCGCTGCCGGTGTTATGGTTGCAGCATCCATCTGGAGTCTGCTCTTGCCTGCCATTGAGCAATCTTCTGCTCTTGGTATATTGTCCTTCTTCCCGGCTCTCATCGGTTTCTGGATGGGCATCCTATTTCTTCTGGTTCTGGAGCACAGCATCCCACATCTCTATGAAAAGAGCAATGTGGCTGACTCATCTACATCGCCGCTCCATCGCACAACCATTATGATTCTGGCTGTTACCCTCCACAACATTCCCGAGGGTATGGCCGTCGGTGCTGTTTATGCCGGCTATTTATCCGGGGATACAAACATTACAGCCGCAAGCGCACTAGCGCTTTCTCTTGGCATTGCAATCCAAAACATCCCGGAAGGAGCCATTATCTCGCTTCCTCTTCACGCAAGTGGAATGTCAAAACGCAAAGCTTTCACCGGTGGCGTCTTATCTGGTATCGTCGAGCCCATTGGTGCTATTTTAACGATTCTGGCTGCCTCAATTCTAATCCCGGCACTTCCTTATCTGCTCAGCTTTGCAGCGGGCGCCATGCTTTATGTCGTCGTAGAAGAGCTCGTTCCAGAAATGGCCGAAGGAAAACCGGCACATCTCGGCACCTTGTTCTTTGCCATCGGCTTTAGTATCATGATGGTTCTCGACGTTGCTCTTGGCTAAAAGGCATAAAAAAGGACATCTCGTTTGAGATGTCCTTAAGCTATTCTATTTTGCTGCTATGACGTCTTTCATGTCATAATAACCAGCTAATTTACCCGCTAAAAACTTTGCCGCTTCTACAGCTCCCTTCGCGAAAACGCTCTTAGAGTATGCAGTATGTTTAAAGGTAATCACTTCATCGGTTCCGGCAAAAATGACTTCATGCTCCCCAACAATCGTACCACCACGTACCGCTGAAATACCGATTTCTTTCTTTTCACGCTTCTTGCGTTCCTGGGAACGGTCATATTTATAAACATAAGCATTGTCCAACTCTTCATTCATCGCATCTGCCAGTGCAAGTGCTGTTCCACTTGGCGCATCCAGCTTCTGGTTGTGATGTTTTTCCACAATCTCAATGTCAAATCCGGCATCAGCAAACACATCCGTTGCTTTTTTCAAAAGATCCATCAATGTATTGATACCAAGTGACATATTTGCGGATTTGAGTACAGCAACATTTTTGGATACTGCTTCCACACGTGCTAACTGCTCGTCCGAAAGTCCTGTTGTGCAAAGGACAACCGGCGTTCCTGTCTTTTCGCAGTAATCAAGCAGTCCGTCTACCGCTTTTGCATTGCAGAAATCAATCACGACATCAGCCGCAATATCACATGCTTCTAAACTCGGAAAGACCGGATAGTCATTTTGAATGCCATCATACAAATCAATTCCTGCTACAATTTCAATATTTTCATCCTCTTTACAGATGGATGTAATGACCTGACCCATGTGACCATTACATCCATGCATAATTGCTTTTACCATCGTCTATCTCCTCTTATGTGATCTCTCCCGATTACAGCAGACCGTATTCTGTCATAGCCTGCTTCAAAACAGCTGCATTTGCATCTGACATTTCACAAAGTGGTGCTCGCAAAGATCCCACATCCATACCCATCATATTTAATGCTCGTTTTACCGGAATTGGGTTCACTTCGCTAAAGAGTGCATCCACAAGTGGAAGCGACTTCATCTGCAATTTCAAAGCTGTTTCATGGTCGCCCGCCAGATAGCTTGCGCACATATCATGTGTCTGCTTTGGTGCGATATTTGCAATCACAGAAATAACACCAATACCGCCGATTGCCATCAAAGGTACCACCAGTCCATCCTCCCCAGAATATAATTCCAGATTACCATCACAAAGATACATCGTCTTTGATGCCTGTGCCATGTTGCCTGTTGCTTCTTTAAGACCAACGATATTTTCATTTTCACGAACTAGTGTTGCCACTGTCTCCGGCAGAATATTACACCCCGTACGTCCCGGTACATTGTAAAGAATGATTGGCAATTTTGTCTCTGACGCAATCTGACTATAATGTTGAATCAGACCTGTCTGTGTTGCCTTGTTATAGTATGGCGTCACAACCAGTGCACCATCAGCGCCATCTTCTTCTGCTTCTTTTGTCAGCTGGATTGCTGTTTTTGTACAATTCGAACCTGTCCCTGCCACAACCGGAATACGATGTTTCGTAAATTCCACTGCTGCACGAATAACATTTCTATGTTCTTCCATAGATAAGGTAGCACCCTCACCGGTCGTTCCTGCGATTACGATACAATCCGTACCATTGTTCACATGAAAATCAATGAGTTCGTCTAATTTATCATAGTTTACTTCCAAATTTTCCTTCATTGGTGTAACAATTGCAACTCCTGAGCCTGTAAAAATAGCCATATTCTTCTCCTCCTTTATACAGTATATGCGTCTATCCTGTCCGTGAAACACCGCATATATGATTTATCCGTCTATCGTTTCCTATTACAGTAAAAGACCAGCTCTAAGGAGCTGGTCGATACATACACATCCATGATAGCTCCCCATCTTCAAAAAGATGACAGTCACAAGTCTATTAAACTTGCGCCCAAGAAAACATCTGCAGAAGACATATTCTTTCGGCGTGCCTCCCTTTCCTTCACACTCTTCTGTGCCTGCCACATCCTGTGAAATACTAATGAATTACGCAACCTCTACCTTGTTATATAATACTTTTCAACTATAGCATTCTGCTATTACCTTGTCAATAAATAATGAAGCGCTCTCAGGCTTTCTCTGGTACAATCTTTAAAATACTATCTGCCATCTCAAATACGCGTGGCAATACATCTCTGCCAGTCAGAACGACATCCGTGTACAGTGATTTTGCCTGTAAAATCTCAATAATCTGATCTTCCGTAGCCATATCTTCCTTTACAAGACCAAGCACTTCATCGAGTACAAGCATATCACACTGTCCTGTAACCAGTGCTTTTTTTGCAAAATTGAGCCCATTCTGGATATTCTGCTTCTGCTCCTGCTTTTCTTCTTCGTCCAAAGCATCAAAACCTTCGCTACAACGTTCAAAACGAAAAACTTTAACCTCCGGTTCCAAACGTGTCAGATATTCCGTATCCAACTGCCCCTTCATGAACTGTACAACATAGGCGGTCTGTCCGTTGCTTGCCTTACGTATGGCATTACCAAGTGCAGCGGATGTCTTTCCTTGTCCCTCCCCGTAATAAATCTGAATAATACCCTTATCCATAATTCCTCCTACGAAAGCTGAAATAAAAAGAATGTGCATCGTTGGCACATTCGTGCCTCGCCAAGTGCCCCTAGTTTACCACAGTTGAAAAAAAATGGCAATTATTTGCCCGTTCCCTCCTATACGTTGTTAATCCAATTCTTCAATTTTACATACGGATACTTCATATGCAACTCTGCGCTCTGCCTCGTCCTCGGACAGTTTTTTCACGTACTCGCGGCTTTGGATTCTACCAATAACACTGACATGACTTCCTATTTCAAAGGTTGTGGCGTAGCGGGCATTTCTCCCCCAGCAGATACATGGAATGTAGTCAGACTTTCCATACGAGCGGTTTACTGCAACCAATAGATCTGCAATCTCTCTTCCTAATGGTGTCTTCCGATATACCGGCGCTTTACAAACATATCCATCCAATATAATACTATTGCTTTTTTTCTCTTCCTCGTCGTTCTCCCAAAATTCATCTACAAATTCAAGTTCTCTTACAAAAACAGATAAAATTAGTCTGTTTCTTGTTTCTTCATGGCGATTATATGAGCGAAATTGTCCTGTAACATGTATTTTTTCGCCGATATAACTCTGTGTCGTGTCGATTAATCTTTCAGATATCATCAGTGGAATGTAGTCTGCATAATTGCTCAGGCGATTTACCGCAACTTCTACTACGAAAAATCCCTCTCCATACACTTCATGACTGTAAGAAAAATCTGAGACAATTTCTCCCACAATTGATACCTGATTGTTTTCTAACACTTTATCTGCCATCTAACTAGCCTCTCCCTTCTTTTGGATCTTCATTCTTTTCTCTATTATGGTTTACCATCCGCCCAATAAAAAGTGACAGGCATTTTGTCGATAAACTTGTAAATCCTCGGATTTGTGGTAGAATAGTACAGTATGCGTAAATTTGTATTATATTAAGGAAAGACCTTATAGAAAGAAGGATGACATGAAACAATCAAGAGATGACATTCGTAATATTGCCATTATCGCCCACGTCGATCATGGTAAAACAACACTTGTAGATGAATTATTAAAACAAAGTGGCGTGTTCCGTGCCAACCAGGACGTTGCAGAACGTGTCATGGATTCCAATGATATCGAGCGTGAGCGTGGTATCACAATCCTGTCAAAAAATACAGCTGTTTATTACAAAGATACCAAAATCAACATCATTGACACCCCAGGGCATGCCGATTTCGGTGGAGAAGTAGAACGTGTTCTTAAGATGGTAGATGGTGTCGTTCTCGTTGTTGACGCTTTTGAAGGTGCTATGCCACAGACCAAATTTGTTCTTATGAAAGCGCTCGATTTGGATCTTCCTGTTATCGTTTGTATCAACAAAATTGACCGCCCGGAAGCAAGACCTGACGAAGTAATTGACGAAGTTTTAGAGCTTTTCATGGATTTAGACGCATCCGATGAACAGCTTGACTGTCCATTTGTCTATGCCTCTGCAAAAGAAGGTTTTGCAGTGCTTAGTCTGGAAGATGAAAGAAAAGACATGGTGCCATTATTTGAAACCATCATCGATTATATTCCGGCACCAACAGGTGATCCTGACCTTGGAACACAGGTTTTGATTAGTACCATCGATTACAACGAATATGTTGGTCGTATCGGTATTGGTAAGGTGGATAACGGTTCTCTCCGTATCAACCAGGAAGTCGCTGTCGTGAACCACCACGAGCCGGACAAGTTAAAAAAGGTACGTATCAACAAATTATATGAATTTGATGGTCTGGAAAAAGTAGATGTCGAGGAAGCTCACATTGGTTCTATCGTTGCCATTTCCGGTATTGCAGATATCCACATCGGAGATACCATCTGTAACCCGGATGATCCACAGCCAATCCCATTCCAGAAGATTTCAGAACCTACGATTTCTATGAACTTTATTGTCAATGACAGTCCACTTGCCGGACAGGAGGGAAAATACGTTACTTCCCGTCATATCCGTGACCGTTTGTTCAAGGAATTAAATACGGATGTATCTCTTCGTGTGGAAGAGACAGATTCCCCAGACAGCTATAAAGTTTCTGGACGTGGAGAATTGCATTTATCTGTTCTTATTGAGAATATGCGCCGTGAAGGATTTGAATTTGCTGTTTCAAAAGCAGAAGTACTTTATCATACCGATGAAAATGGCAAAAAATTAGAGCCAATGGAACGTGCGTATGTCGATGTTCCTGATGAATTTACCGGTTCTGTCATTGAAAAGCTCAGTCAGCGAAAAGGCGAGCTTCAGAACATGACACCAATTACCGGTGGTTACACCCGAATTGAGTTTTTGATTCCAGCACGTGGTCTGATCGGCTATCGTGGCGAATTTATGACCGATACCAAGGGAAATGGTATTATCAATACCATTTTTGAAGGCTACGCTCCTTACAAGGGCGATATTGCTTATCGTAAACAAGGTTCTTTGATTGCCTTCGAATCCGGCGAATCTGTTACTTACGGATTGTTCTCCGCACAGGATCGTGGAACACTCTTTATCGGCGCTGGTGAAAAAGTATATGCCGGCATGGTAATCGGTTCTTCTTCCCGTGCAGAAGACATCGAGTTAAACGTTTGTAAAAAGAAACACTTAACCAACACCCGTTCTTCTTCTGCCGACGAAGCATTGACACTTGTTCCACCAAGAGTCCTTAGCTTAGAGCAGGCGCTCGACTTTATTGATACCGATGAGCTTCTTGAAGTAACACCGGAAAGCCTGCGTATCCGCAAGCGTATTCTGGATCCTACCTTAAGAAAGAGAGCAAACTTTAATAGGAAGTAAGGGAATAAACAAACGCGTTGGGTCGATAGATTTCTATCAGCCCAACGCGTTTTATTTATTCTCCGTAGAATCCCGTATCTGCAATCTCCTTTACATTAAGCAGCATCTTCAATTTTTACCTCCTTGATCGGTGTCAAAAATTCATCTACATCATAATACAGATTATCAAGTATGGGAATCAAGTCAATATATTCCTCCACTTCATCAAGGTCATGATATTTTACCATGACAACAAGATAACCATGATCCCATTCTAGGATTTTGGTATATCTTTCCAATCGCTTCGATGTCATAAATTTAATTTTTTCCGTTTTATACTCGAAGATAGTATATACACCATTATTGGTAAGGATTGCATAATCATCCATTGTTGTCCACCCTTCCACGATTAACTTCTAAAACATCCTCTAACCTAATTGAGGAATATATTCGCTATTCTAGTCTTCACAAAATCACTGGCATCACTTTTCTTTACCATGTTCAACAATATAATAACATATATAAAAACTGGCAATCAGTATAACATACCAATTACCAGAAAATGATTTGATTATTCAACTAATCTGTAATGCTGGTGCTGACTTCTAATGACTCGCTTCCAACATTAACAACCAATGTAAAGCCTAATCCCTTATAATTAGAAACTTCTTGATATAGATTCATTCCAACCCACGAACCATATACTGTTGTATTATAAAATCCCGTCTTCCAATAATGATAATAATTTGTCTGAGTAGAATACAATCCTGCTGGCCAATTAGCCCCAACATACACTAATTGATTATTCGGTCCCAAATTATCTATCCAACATATTGTTGCATTATATGAATTGTTTTTTCGAATGGAATATTTTTTGCTTGCCCTCTCAGCAGTCAAAACGTGCATTTCTTTTATAACTCCATCCTGCTCAATCTCCATTGTTTCTAATGTAGCCTCAACCTCTAAGTCATTGCCATTCTTATCTTCCGCAACAATATATTGACTTATCTCATCCTCATTTAATTGTTCTGTCTCAACTGAGAGAATTTCTATCCCCTCATCCTCAATGCATTCATACAATTTCTGTTCCATATCTGTTTGCTCTTCTGCTTTTAAATTCATAGGAACAATTTGTAATTAACACATACACATTATTACAGCCACCCATTTTTTCTTCATAAAAATCCTCCTACAACGTATTTTCTATGTAACTTATCAAATCATTTTTTTCACCTTTACATGAAAGCACATAGCACACCTCATTATCCATAACATATGCAAGTGTATTCCCATTTCCAGAAATAAAGTATACTGTTCTTCCCTGTACCTCTGTTTCCTCAAAGGATTGCTTTTTTTCAGATATAACACAATCATCAGTCAACACATTTCTCCACGCCTCGTCGCTTCCCAAATTAAATAAAGCATATATAAGAACTGTTGTTTCCCCCCATTGTTCCCCTTTTCTCTCTATAAAACTATATCCATCTTCATCCAACACGACTAAATATTCCTGCCCACCCATTAATAGAGTCCCCTTATTTGTTAGAAATGGACAAGTATCTTGCACTTTTCTGTAGGATGTAGTTACTATACTATATCTTTTCTTATCAAACCTATAGTTGTGACCATCAAAGAATATGCTATCCACTTGTTCTGCATCACTTATTTGGCTCGTTACAACTGGTAGCGACATTTCAGTAATAATATAATATATTCCTTTCTGATGTTGCCTTGTCATTGTTAGAATTTCATTTTGTACCATCACATCGGTTTTACCTTTTGTTCCAAGACAAACACACACTATCAATACAATTAAAATTCCTATTAAACTAATTATTTTCTTTTTCATACCTACTTACTCCCCTCTCAATTTTAAATTTAATAATTGCCAACACTAAAACTAGCATAAACGCATATAGTAATGGTAATATAACAATTTCCTGTCCCAATAAAATATGCATTGGGAATATGGTAAAACGACCACTCCATGCTATTACCGTCATCCCCAAAGTAAATATTAGACCAATCAATATAACAAGAAATATTGTTCTTTTGTATGCCTGTACAATATCTCGACACTTCTGTTTATCATATATACTCAAATATCTGTCTGGGAAACATACCAATTTTATACCTGAGCCAATTTCTTTTATCGTCCCTGCAATAACTGAAACAACAATTACAACAATTAATTGAATTATCAATGTAGGAATATCCAAGAGTATCCACAAACTACTTATTTCTCCCATCTGTTCTTCTTGTAATAAAAAAAGCATCCATAGTATCCCTCCCCAAAGAAACAATAATATGCCAAGGCATAAACACTCACACCTAATTCGTTGTTTTTTCTTTTGTGGGTCTTCCATCACGCCTAATAATATTTCCTCTGTCGTGCTTTTATATTGTTCTTCTTGTATTACCTCCCCATTTAAAATATCCGTTATTGATACACTCAAGGACTTGGCTAATTCTTGCAAATATATACTATCTGGTATGCCACGTCCCGTCTCCCTTAATTAAAGATATTGTTGGGTAAAAAAGAAAGGTCAGTCGATTTTGCCGA
>URCQ01000027.1 GCA_900546435.1 uncultured Pseudobutyrivibrio sp.
GATGACCTGAATATTCCTCTGTTGGCTGAAAAAATCGGTTATAGCGATTACTATCTGTCAAAGAAATTCAAAAAAGAAGTAGGCGTCAATATCAACGCCTACATCAAAAAAGCCCGGGTGCAAAAAGCCGCCTATTTACTTGTTTCTTCCAAAATGAGTATTCAGGAGATTTCTGATATGCTCCACTTTGGCAATCGTAATTTCTTTTGCCGTGCCTTTAAGGAAGAAATGCATACAACACCGGCGGCGTTCCGCACCAGCCATCAAAAATATTAGACACTTATCCTACGATCACGCGGCTCTCTGCATGACCTAATCCTTCTGCCTCTACACGTACACCTGCCTCTCCGGCTTCTGTACCGGCACGAAGGATGACCTGCCATCTGCCCTCAAAGGATGTAAATTCTCCCTTGGTGTAATTTTCCTCTGTCTGTCCTCTGCCTGTTCCAAAACCTGCCAGACTTGCAGCACCTTCTACTGAAACCTTTGCTAGCGTATCCTCAGCTGTCGGTACCCAGTTACCTTCTGCATCTACGATTTCGACGATGCCATAAGCAAGACTTTCTCCATCTGCAGCAATCTGATTCTTTTCCATAGTGATCTTAAGTCCAACCGGCTCTCCCACCGTTTTTACTTCATCACGGGATACTTCCTGTCCATCCTGATAACTGATCGCTGTCAGAGTGCCTGCCTCATATGTCACTTCAAATTCTGCCTTGAAATGGCATTCTGCCCCCGCTGGTTTTTTGCCAAGAGACTTGCCGTTTAACAGAAGTTCCACTTCCTCAGCACGGCTGTATACGTCTACGCTTACTGCTGTCCCATTTTCACAATTCCAAGACCAGTGGTTTCCGCCTTCTGCCCATCCATAACGACCAATCAGGGCGATCTTTCCATTGTTTTTCGGATCTTTTGCAAAAATATAAGTATCGTTTGCACCCCAGATGATCTGATGATATCTTCCCTGGGCTCTGACATTTCCGCAAAGGTCAAAGTCTCCTGCCTGTGCCAGACGCCAAGGATAAGCTGCGTAGTTTAACATGCGAGACATCTGTGGCACTTCTTCTTCGCTACAATAAATGCTCTTTCCAATACCTGCTTCTCCAATGTAATCCATGCTTGTCCAGAGGAAATCTCCGATCACATACGGAAGGCGCTCTACATCTGACCAATAATCTTCAAATTGCCCCGGCTTGCTCTCTGTACAAAGAATCACACGATCCGGGAAAAGTTCATGGCTAGTCTCATAATGATAGTTCAGGTAATTGTAACCGACCACATCCCAATCTTTAACAAATGGGGCAGTATATTCCATCCAGATCTTCTTGCCGTAGGAATTATCCATATTTATGACAGAACCACCTTGCGGCATCTCTTTGCGGAAAGTCTGCCAAAAAGCTGCATTGTCCTCATTATCCAAGCCCTTAAAGAAAGAACAAAGTGCTCCGCTGACCAGTCTTGTGCTGTCCATATTTCGCACTGTTTTTGCCAGCATAGCAGAAACCTCATATCCAGCAGCCATACCGCCCTGTTCGGTCAACTCATTACCAATGGACCAGAAGAAAATAGACGGATGATTGCGGTCGCGTCTTACCATAGCCTCGATTTCTTTGATACCATCCTCTGCAAACTGATGACTGAAATCGAAACTATTCTTAGGCAGATTCCAAACATCAAAAGCTTCATCAAAGACAATCATTCCCAGTTCATCACAGATATCTAAGATCTGCTCTGATTGCGGATTGTGCGCCAGACGAAGAGCATTGTATCCATTATCCTTATGCAGTTTTACCTTGCGGTACTCGGCATCGTAAAAACTTGCCGCACCCAGAATTCCATTGTCATGATGGATACATCCACCTTTCAACTTGATGGATTTTCCATTTAAAAGGAGTCCATTTTTAGCATCTGCTGTGATGGTACGAACACCAAACCTTGTCGTAATCTCATCCTCGTAATCGGTCTGTGCCATCAAATCCTGGCGGTTGTCCAGAGACATATGAACATTACCAGTTGATGTAAGACTCAACTGTGCCTTCACTTCGTAAAGATAAGGATTCTCGGTATCCCAAAGTTCTGCATTTTCAATAACAAAAGCCTGTGGAACTACTTGACTTGTTCCTGCTGTAAGACGGATCTTCTGATAACGCGTAGCCACTACTTCTTTGGTATCTTTTTTGCTTACTGTGAGTTTCAAAAAGCCTTCCGCATCTCCGGTTGCCTTTGCCAGATCATTGACCACAGTAATTTCCGCCTTGCAAAAAGCATCCCCATTTGTAATATGATCGGTATATACAAAAATCCCATCATGCGCAATGTGAAATGCCGGTGCACTTAAGAGGTTGACACCACGATACATTCCGGCGCCCGAATACCATCGTCCGTTTGGCTCATCATCGGTATGAACGATGACCTGTATCTCATTATCGCCGATTTGTAAAAACTTGCGGATATCAATGGTAAATGGCGTATATCCATAGACATGACTGCCAGCCGGATTGCCATTGATGAGAACCCTTGTTTTGCCAAAGCATCCCTCAAAATGTAAAAGCATGGTATCCGTCATTTCTTCTTCTGTCAGCGTAATGGTCTTTAAGTAAGTTCCCGCACTCCCCTTATAAAATCCGCTCTCTGCCTTTCCCGGAGCATCCGGTGTGACATCTGTTTCCACCATAAAATCATGTGGTAGATTGACTTTCTTCGTCTGCTGCGGCATCATGGGGATATTGGATTTTTCTCCATTCATAAAGAGCCAATCCAGATTCAGATTTGTTTTTTTCATAAAAACCTCCTGCTATGATTACAAATTCGTATTTTCTTCTTTTATCATCTTGTGATTTATCATAACCGAAGAGTGACCTAGCTTTAGTTCCAAAATTCGTTTTTTCACTTGTAAATTAGTGATAATTCACTTTTTACAATCATAACCTTCTTTGACAAATTCTGTCATAAACGGCTTGCCCTCTAATAGCATTTTTATCTCCATATCACGCCTCCCCCTGATAGAGAGCTATCCAGAAATCATTGACGTTGGTACCAGTTGGACCAGTGACTACCAGTCCCTCGATAGCCTCAAGACCATGGTAGCAATCATTATCCTGCAAGATCTTTTCATAGGACAACCCGGCATTTTTTAAGGCTTCGTACGAATCCCCATCCACATATCCGCCTGCTGCATCTGTCGGACCATCTGTTCCATCGGAACCTACAGAAAAAATTGCAATATTATCCTTTCCACGAATTTCTTTCATGGCAGCAAAGGCAAGTTCCTGATTTCGTCCGCCAAGCCCTTTTCCCTGTAAATATACGATCGTTTCTCCGCCGGCAATGATGGCAACTTTCTTTTTTTCATCTTCTGCCGCACAGATTTCATTTTGCAAAAGTGCCTGTTTCGCCAGTTCCACACCTACTTTTCTTGCTTCTTCCGTCACATCATTTGCCAAAACAATGGTTTCATATCCCAATGCCTCACAGGATAATTGCGCTGCTTTGCAAAGCTGGCGCACACTCCCAATAATCTGCGTATGGACATTTGCAAGTTCTTTTGGTGTTTCTTGCAACAGACATGCTTTCGCTTCAGAGCCAAGTCGTAAATTGTATTTTTTTGCAATATTCCCTGCGTCTTTGCATGTAGATGCATCCGGATATGCAGGGCCAGACGCAATCATATCCAATGGGTCGCCCACAATATCTGATAAAACAATGGTTTCCACCATTGCCGGCATACAGGCTTGCGCAAATCTACCACCTTTCACCTGCGATAAACGTTTACGGATGGTGTTCATTTCCACGATACCTGCGCCACTTGCAAGCAATTGTTCTGTAATATCTGAAAGTTCCTCTCCAGAAATCTTTGGTTTTTCAAACAGTGCACTGCCTCCCCCTGATACTAAAAAAAGTATCATATCCTCTTCTGTCAGATTTTGCACCATAGAAAGCACTTCCTCTGTACCACGAAAGCTGTTCTCATCCGGCACCGGATGTCCCGCTTCCACACAAGTTATGCGAGGCAATGCTCCCATCACATGATGATATTTGGTAACTACAACACCTTTTTCATATGAAATATGCTGTTCCTGCAGATAGGAAACCGCTGCATCCGTCATCTGCCAGGCTGCTTTTCCAATTGCCACTACATATACATGCTTTGAAAATGTAATATTGCGCATCGCACGTTTTACCGCCGCATCCGGTTTTACCGATGCAAGCACTTCTGCAATGATTTGATTTGCTTCCTTTCTTAGCTTCTGATTCATGCGTATCTCCTCCAGCTTCATACAAAAAATCCCAGACATCTCTGTCTGGGATTTCATATGATAGTACGGGCAACAGGACTTGAACCTGCACGGTCTCCCACTAGAACCTAAATCTAGCGCGTCTGCCAATTCCGCCACGCCCGCACATGTAACTTGCTTTCGCAGTTACTAAACAAGATTATCACATTACGTTATAATTAGCAAGCTAAAATCATCAATTTACATCAAATCGTTTTGCCCGCATTTTCATAAATACTATCATTTCCTCTTGTTTTTCCACAGGGAGTTTTGATTGTTTAATAAGTATTATATATGCTTCCATTGTTTTACACACACGCTGCATCATCTTATCTGCCGCTTTACGATTCACTCCACAATGTTCAGCCATCAAATAAAAGTCTTTTTTTGTTATATTCTTCTTTTTCCCGTTGACAGTAAGCGCCATTTCTTCCTCATCTTCTGGCAAAATAAGATTTGTAGGAACAATATCATATGCAGCTGATAAACTATACTCTCTACACATTGAAACTTTTTCTCGCAAGGAAAAGTTTTTCAAATGCATATCTGAATTACCAATCAAAAATGATATCAGTATTCTCAAATACATTTCTGATAAATCAAACCCTACCTGATTTGAATATTTTTTTATAATTCTGCCACAGCCTTCGTAAGACCCTCTATACTTATCATAGGTAAGCCGATTAGATAATTGGCAAAAATCTTCCATTGCATATTTTTTTACTTTATCGTCTTCCACATCACGATCTATTCGTTTTGTAATATATGCATACGAATCTCCTGTCTTAATCAAGCCAAATGGCACTGTCTGCACGCCAGCGACCTTTGCAATACGCATTGCAAGGTCTTCATATTCTGGTAAATATGCATACTCCTCTGTTTGCGGTTTCAAAATATACCCTGTGGGATAATCGACAATTGTCAGCCTACTATGTTCTCCTCGTGAAAGATGTAATGACAACTTTTTTTGAACACCTGGAATCGTTATTTTCTGTTTAACTGTTTCATTTGCCAATTTTTCCATTTGGTCTTTAGATAAATCTATTTCTGGAAAATCTGATGTTCCAAAAAACTCTTTTTGGCATTTTTTGTGCCATTCATTCTTTATTTCATACTGACTTTGTTCAGATATCACTCTTCCGCAATATAAACATCTTATTTGTTCCATCATCCTCCCCTTTCATCAAGTACTTGCACATCCCCCACGCAATCTTTACATGCAGAAAGCAATAATCCAAATCGATCTGATGTATCAAGTTTCCAATTGTGACTAACTAAATAAAGCAACCACCCTTCAGGAATCAATCCATCAAAAAAAGGAAATAATACATTTGATTCATAACACTCCTTTGCTAGTGGCATCGTAAGACTAACTGGTAAGGAACAGGGATCCATCATATATTGTTTATCATAAGAGAAACGATAACCTTCGTCTGTTTCCTCTATTTTCCCTGCATATCGATTCTGAACATACACAAAACCAACTCGTTCAGCCATCAGAATCCTCACGCTCCTTTCTTCCAGGAATGGCCTGCATACCAAACATCGCTAACGCCTGATTTACCTTATCCAAACGTACCGTCTCCTTTCCTTGTTCTAATTCCCTAACAAAACGTAATCCCAGCCCTGCTCGCATTGCAAATTCTTCCTGCGTTATTCCTAGTTTCTTTCTTTCACATTTTATATATTCACCAATATTATTCATAAATAAAAAATACACCCTTTCGGGTGTATTTTCAACCTTTTTCTTTGTCTTTATACCCGACCGGGTATATTTTTATATATCCCATCTTTATTACACCCTTTCGGGTGTATTTTATTTTGCCTATGAAGTTGTATCCACTAGCTTTCCAACTACAAGATTTGTCATTACTCCTGCCTTTTTCTGCTTTCCATGCCATTAGGGACACTCCTTGTGGCAAAAGGAACGTCCCTAACGCAAGTTAATGCAACTCCATTTTACTGTGCAAACATAAGTTATGCCCATCTCAAGATTCGCTTTATATCATCCAGATTTTCAACAAAAAAGATTCCCTCCTGTCGCTCGTTAGAAGATAATCCTTTTTCAATCATATGATTTAGAAGTGCTTTCAAATCATCGTAGTAACCATTCAGGTTATAGAGAATGCAGGGTGCCTCCAGATGTTTCAAAGACACCTTCGACATTACCTCTGCAATTTCCTCCAATGTTCCCGTGCCGCCTGGGAAGGCAATAAAGGCTTCTCCTAACTCAATCATTTTGTTTTTTCTCTCAGACATATCCTTAGTCACAATCAGTTTTGTCAGTCCATCATGTTGAAACTCATTTTCAATAAAAAAATTCGGCTCAACACCCGTAACATCACCGCCCGCCTTCAATACACTGTCTGCCAATGCTCCCATTAAACCACCTTTAGAACCACCGTAAACAAGTGCATTTCCACTGTTTCCAATCCATGCCCCCAATTCCTCAACTGCTTTTCGTAAGCACGGGTCATTTCCTTCGTTTGCCCCAAGATAAACTGTTATATTCATTAAAAATTTTCTCCTACAACTTACTATTTGTCTTTCAGTTTCTATTATATCATTTTATTTACTTATAGGTAATAATACACTTGATTCATAAATAAAAAATACACCCTTTCGGGTGTATTTTATTTCGCATATGAGGTTGTATCCACTAGCTTTCCAACTACTAGAAAACGCCGATCACTTTGACTGCCAATGCAGGTCGACAGAACCAGAAGCTTGTCCTCTGCCGTTACTTCCACACCTTCTCTGACGTGGGTAATGCTTCGCCCTTCTTCCGCACATGATTTCAGTGAATCGAGAAACTGCTGTACACCATCTGCTGATTTCAAATCAAACATTGCCGGAATATAATTATCATTGTAATTGTATACGCCAAAAATCTGATACGTATAGAGTGCATCTGCTGTTTCAAATGTCATTGTCTCATTTTGCTGAAAAAATGTCTCCTCATCAAACAAATGTAAGGATCCAAACATCGTATCCGCACGCATATCGTGACCATACAATATCGTAATGCCATCTGACATATCTTCGTTATTACATTTGTTACTGTAAATTGCTCCTGCAATCGTCTGCACATGATTGATATCATGATTCAGATAATAATTATCTTCTTCTGTCTGTAACACTGGATAATCTACAATGGTATTTGGCACGTGAATCCAACCATACACATCTTCATTCTGTTCTTTCAAAGATGCGAAATCGTGAAGTGGTGTTGCCACAGGTTCTTCTTTCTTTTCTTTTGGTTTGTTCTCTTTTTCGCGCATTTTGGCATATTCTGCTTCCGCAAGGTCATTTTTATGTTGTTGATACATGTACCCACCAAAAAGTAATATCGTCGCAACCAAAATAATGATGCTAACCACTCGTAAAAAGCGTATCTGCTTTGCATGATCCTTTTTTTCTTTTGTCATTCTGTCATCACTCCTTGTGGCAAAAGGAACGTCCCTAACGTAAGTTCTCCAGAACTGTCTTCGCCTCTGTAAGATAATCATTCTCTACTGCATAGATTTCACCTGCGTCTGCTGCCTTGGCAAATTTCTGATCCATTGGAAGTTTGCCAAGGACAGAAATACCGAGTTCTTTTGCAACATCCTCAATATGACTATCGCCATAAATATGAATTTCCTCATCACAGTTAGGACATTTCACATAACTGTAATTTTCAACAACGCCAAGCACTGGAACATCCATCATTCCTGCCATGTTGTAAGCTTTCTTTACAATCATCTGTACCAGTTCCTGTGGAGATGTCACAATCACAATACCGTCTACTGGAAGTGACTGGAATACCGTAAGTGGAACATCACCTGTTCCAGGTGGCATGTCAACAAATAAATAATCCACATCGCCCCACTGTACATCTGTCCAGAACTGCTTTACTGCACCGGCAATAACAGGGCCTCTCCAGATAACTGGCTGTTCCTCGTCTTCTAAAAGAAGATTAATAGACATAATCTTTGTTCCATCTTCTGCTTCGATTGGGAATGTACCATTATCATCACCAATCGCCGGACCATGCACACCAAACATCTTAGGGATGGATGGACCTGTAATATCCGCATCCAAAATTCCCACCTTATATCCAGCTTTTGCCATCATAGATGCCAGTGAAGATGTCACAAAAGATTTACCTACACCACCTTTACCACTGACAATACCAATCACATGTTTAATACGTGCATTTGGGTTTGTTTCAACCTCAAATGGATTTTTTTTGTTTGCTGATGCACAGCCGGCACAGCTTTCTTTTGAACAAGTAGATGCACTAGCGCATCCTTTCTTTTCTTCTGCCATAATATTAATTTCCTCCCTTTTATACGCGTTTTCGCTTATTATCCATAATTGCTTTTAAAGATTCTGTATACGGAGCTCGTGCAACCCCATATTCTGTCACAATGCCTGCGATTAATTCATGGTCTGTCACATCGAATGCCGGATTAAAGATTTTAACATTTTCCGGTGCCATACGCTTTTCATACCACATTTCTGCAATTTCTTCCGGTTTACGTTCTTCAATAACAATATCATCTCCCGTGGCGGTTGCCATATCAATCGTAGATGTCGGTGCACAAATATATACCGGAACATTGTACTGCTTAGCTACAGCGGCAACAACAGATGTACCAATTTTATTTGCTGTGTCACCGTTGGCTGCAACACGGTCACACCCTACAAATACAGCATTCACCCAGCCGTTTTTCATAACCATTGCTGACATATTATCACAAATCAGTGTTGTATCCACACCAGATTCCTGCAATTCAAATGCAGTCAATCGTGCCCCTTGTAAAAGAGGTCTTGTTTCATCGCAAAATACATGTAAATGATAATCATTTTCTTCTGCCAGATAAATTGGTGCCGTTGCCGTACCATAACGTACTGCAGCAAGTTTTCCTGCATTACAGTGTGTCAGGATGCCATCGCCCGGCGAAATCAGTTCCATACCATATTCACCAATCTTATGGCACACTTCAATATCCTCATTGCGGATTGTGATTGCCTCCTGATGCAACGCCTCTATGATTTGTGGCAATGCTTCTTCTTTATGTGCTACTACAACAGCTTCCATGCGCTTTAATGCCCATGACAGATTGACTGCCGTCGGACGTGATGCATCAAGATATTCCTTATCTTTACAAAATGCATCATAAAATGCATCATATGTTTTTGCATCATATCGACAAGACAACACATACATACCGATTGCAGCTGCAACACCGATTGCCGGCGCACCACGTACCTGTAACAAATAGATGGCGTCCCAGATTTCCTTTGCAGTTGTCAGAGATAACATCTCAATCGTTCCCGGCAATTTTGTCTGATCAATGATCACGAGAGCCCTGTTCGCCTCATCCAATGAGACTGTATCGATTTCTGTAATTTTTCCATCCATCTCATTTATCCCCCTATTATTTTCAACACCTATATTGTACTGAATTTACTCGGAATATACAAATGTGTTCCTCGGAAAGTGCAAGTTTGTGCCACTCATAAATTTCTAAGTACTCTAGTGCAGATGCAGACGCAAAGACGAGCCGGTCACCTGACCGACTCGTCTTTTTGAAAATAAGAAATGATGGGAAAGCAATTATTATGCTAACTCAGCCTTTAAAGCTTCTGTTAAAGCTGGAACGATCTTCTTGAGATCTCCAACAATACCATAGTCAGCAACATCAAAGATTGGAGCATCTGCATCTTTATTGATTGCAATAATGATGTCAGATTCTTCCATACCGGCAACGTGCTGGATTGCTCCAGAGATACCGATTGCAAAATATACATTAGGACGAACTGTCTTTCCTGTCTGTCCTACCTGATAATCCTGTGCCAACCAGCCGTTTTCAACAACAGCACGTGAACAAGATACCATTCCACCAAGAACATTTGCTAAATCTTTCAACATCTGGAAATTTTCAGCACTACCAACACCACGTCCACCAGATACTAAGATCTTTGCGTCCATGATATTTTCAACAGTACCAACAGCCTTTACAATTTCCTGAATTTCAACATATTTGTTGTTCTTTGTAAATCCAGGATTGTAGTTGATTACTTCTGCCTTTGCCCCCTTAACTGGTGTAATCTTCTGCATAACACCAGGACGAACCGTTGCCATCTGCGGACGGTGATCTGGACAAGCAATTGTTGCGATTGTGTTTCCACCAAATGCAGGTCTTGTCATAAGTAACTGACCATGCTTTTGTGTATCTTCTTTTCCTTCTGGAACAGTAAGTGGGAAATCACCAATCTCAAGTACTGTACAGTCTGCTGTAAGACCTGTCTTAACTCTTGCTGAAACAGTTGGTCCTAAGTCACGTCCGATAGCTGTAGCACCAACCAACATGATGTCAGGCTTATACTCATTGATTACAGAAGCAAGTGCATGTGCATATGGTTCTGTTCTGTATGTTTCAAGTTCCGGATCATCTACAACGATTACTCTGTCTGCACCATACTCAGCCAAAGAATCTACAAGATTACCTACGTTATGTCCTAAAAGAACAGCTGTAACATCTGTTCCCAAATCTGCAGCAAGTTCTTTTGCCTTTCCGATCAATTCGAAGGCAATGGAACTAATTTCATTATCTACCTGCTGTGCGTAGATATATACGCCCTTATATTCTTCTAATGCCATTTTATTCACCGTTTTCCTTCCAAATTAGATTACATGTTTTTCTTTTAATTTGTCCATGATATAAGATACAGATTCGGTTGGGTCTAATGTAACCTTTTCACCTGCACCCTTACGTACCTTATCAGATGCCTTAGCGATCTTTGTTGGAGATCCCTTTAATCCGAGATCAGAATCGTCAACATCCTTTAAGTCTGCACGGCCCCATACGGTTACTTCTTTGTCATATGCGTCAAAGATTCCGCCTGGTGTCATATATCTTGGTGTATTTAATTCAGAAAGAGCGGTTACCAGACAAGGCATCTGAGCCTTAATCATATGGTATCTGTCTTCATACTGACGCTTAACGATAACAGAATCACCTTCTACCTTAAGATCCTCTGCATAAGAGATTACCGGAATACCAAGATGCTCTGCGATCTGTGGTCCAACCTGTGCAGTATCTCCATCAATAGCCTGACGACCTGTGATGATAAGATCATAATCAATATTTCTAAGTGCACCTGCAATTGTTGTTGATGTTGCCCATGTATCAGCTCCACCAAGTACTCTATCTGTAACAAGAACTGCGTTATCAGCGCCCATTGCCATAGCCTCGCGAAGTACATCATCTGCCTTAGGAAGACCCATGGTAAGAACGGTTACTTCTGCACCGATTTCATCTTTGATTCGAAGTGCTGCCTCTAATCCGGCTTTGTCATCCGGGTTCATAATAGCAAGCATTGCTGCTCTATCAAGTGTTCCGTCTGGGTTAAACTTAACGCCACCCTTTGTGTCAGGAACCTGTTTAATACATACTACGATTTTCATGTATCTATTTCCTCCTATTCCTATTTCAGTAATGCACCAGAGATAACCATACGCTGAACTTCTGAAGTTCCTTCGTAGATCTCAGTGATCTTAGCATCTCTCATCATACGCTCTACGTCATATTCACGGATATATCCATATCCACCAAAGAGTTGAACAACTTCTGTTGTAACAGCCATTGCTGTCTCAGCAGCAAAAAGCTTAGCCTTAGCAGCTTCTACAGAGTAAACTTTCTGGTTTGCCTTTGCCATAGCAGCCTTGTAAACAAGAAGCTGTGCAGCTTCTACACGTGTTGCCATATCAGCAAGCTTGAACTGTGTATTCTGCTGCTGTGCGATAGAACGACCAAACTGCTTTCTTTCTTTTGTATAAGCAATAGCGCGGTCTAATGCACCTTCTGCAATACCAAGAGCCTGTGCAGCGATACCAATACGTCCACCATCCAATGTATGCATAGCGATTGGGAATCCCTTTCCTTCTGGTCCAAGTAATGCATCCTTAGGAATTCTGCAGTCTTCAAAAATAAGTTCATATGTTGATGAACCACGGATACCCATCTTCTTTTCCTTTGTTCCAAAGGAGAATCCAGGTGCTCCCTTTTCTACGATAAATGCAGAGAAGTTCTTCTTCTTTCTGCCTCTCTTGTCTTCTGTAACACTTGTAATAGCAATAACGATATAAACGTCAGCAACTTTACCATTGGTAATGAAGCACTTAGAACCGTTTAATACCCACTCGTCACCGTCAAGAACAGCCTTTGTCTGAGCACCCTGTGCATCTGTACCAGCACCTGGTTCTGTAAGAGCGAATGCACCAAGTTTCTCACCTGTTGCAAGTGGTCTTACATATTTCTGCTTCTGCTCTTCTGTACCATATGTCATAATAGGGTCAATGCAAAGTGATGTATGTGCAGAAACAATAACACCTGTTGTAGCACAAACTTTTGACAACTCTTCCACACACATAACATATGTCAAAGGATCACATCCCTGTCCGCCGTACTCCTTTGGTACAGGAATTCCCATAAATCCACTTTTTGCCATCTTTGCAACAGTCTCAGCAGGGAACTGCTCTGTCTCATCAACTTCCTGTGCAAGAGGTTTTACTTCTGTCTCAGCAAACTCTTTAAATAAAGTACGCGCCATTTCATGTTTTTTATCTAAACCGAAATCCATGCTCTTCGTTCCTCCGTTTTCATAAATAATATTAGATGATTGCCCCGCTTATTATGCGGGGCTTGAAATCTTTTCTTACTGTGCGTCTACTGGTGTCTTTGTACGATCTGGGTTATATACATAGAATCCCTTACCACTCTTTACACCAAGGTTGCCACCACGAACCATCTTGCGGATGAGTGGACATGCACGATACTTGCTATCGCCTGTTTCATTATAAAGAACATCCATAATTGCAAGGCAGATATCAAGGCCAATGAAATCACCTAACTCAAGAGGTCCCATTGGATGATTAGCGCCAAGCTTCATTGCTGTATCAATACCAGCGATATCAGATACACCTTCCATCTTGATGAAAGCAGCTTCGTTAATCATTGGGATCAAGATTCTGTTTACAACGAATCCTGCTGCTTCATTTACCTGTACAGGTGTCTTACCGATTTCTTCAGAAATCTTCTTGATTGCATCTACTGACTCAACAGGAGTATTTACACCTGCGATAACTTCGATTAATTTCATACGATCAGCTGGGTTGAAGAAATGCATACCAATCAGTGGACGTGTAAGTCCGTTGCCAATCTCTGTAATAGAAAGGCTTGATGTGTTAGATGCGAAGATACACTCTGGCTTAGCAATCTTGTCAAGCTCTGCAAATGTTGTCTTCTTAACGTTCATATCTTCGAAAGCTGCCTCTACGATCAAATCGCAGTCTTTGCAAAGGTCTTCCTTTAATCCAGGAGTAATCTTAGCAACGATAGCATCAACAGCTTCCTGTGTCAACTTTCCTTTTTCTACTAAACGAGCATAGCCTTTTTCGATCTTAGCCTTGCCGTTGTCAGCCCACTCCTGCTTAATATCGCAAAGTGCAACTTCATATCCATCAACCTGAGCAAATGCCTTTGCAATGCCCTGTCCCATTGTTCCTGCTCCAATAACACCAACCTTCATGTCAGCACCTCCATAAAATATACTTTTAAAAATTTATTCGTATTTTTCAACGATTGTTGAGCAGCCCATGCCACCACCGATACAAAGTGTTGCAAGACCTCTCTTAGAATCTCTCTTCTGCATCTCATGTAATAATGTAACAAGGATACGACATCCAGAAGCTCCAACCGGATGACCAAGTGCAATCGCGCCACCATTAACATTTACCTTGCTCATATCAAAGTTCAAATCTCTAGCAACTGCAACAGACTGTGCTGCAAATGCTTCGTTTGCTTCGATCAAATCCATATCATCAATTGTAAGACCTGTCTTAGCAAGAACCTTTCTTGTAGAAGCAACAGGACCAACACCCATGATTTCTGGTTCAACACCACCAAGTGCTCCAGCTACCCATGTAGCCATTGGTGTAACGCCAAGTTCTTTTGCTTTTTCTTCGCTCATAACAACGATTGCTGCTGCACCATCGTTAATACCAGAAGCGTTACCTGCTGTAACAAGTCCGCCTTCCTTACCTGAGCAGCAACGTAACTTAGAAAGTGACTCTGCTGTTGTTCCAGCTCTTGGTCCTTCATCTCTAACGAAGTCAACCATTTCCTTCTTAACCTTAACAGGTACAGGAACGATTTCGTCATCGAACTTACCTTCAGCGATAGCCTTTTCACACTTCTGCTGGCTGTTTGCTGAGAACTCATCAAGTTCTTCTCTTGTAAGACCATATTTATCACAAACATTTTCAGCTGTAATCATCATATGATAATGATTGAATGCATCTGTAAGAGCATCGTTAACCATTGTATCAATGATTGTAGCGTTGTTCATACGATATCCAAAACGTGCTTTTGTCATAGCGTAAGGAGCCATTGACATATTCTCCATACCACCTGCTACTACGATATCAGCTTCGCCAGCCATGATCATAGTTGCTGCATCGTTAACGCACTTAAGACCAGAACCACAAACTACGTTGATTGTGATTGCAGGAACTTCGATTGGAAGGCCAGCCTTGATTGCTGCCTGACGTGCTACGTTCTGTCCCTGTGCAGCCTGGATAACACATCCCATCTTTACTTCGTCAACCATCTCTGGCTTAACACCTGCACGATTTAATGCTTCCTTAATAACGATAGCGCCAAGATCTGCTGCTGGTGTATTGCTGAGTGCTCCCCCCATTTTACCGATTGCAGTACGACATGCACCTGCTAATACTACTTTCTTTCCCATGTTCTTTCTCCTTTTTATTTCTTATTTGCTGTTTCTCTTTTGTTTTGTTATTTTTTTAACAAACAAAAACAAAAAAAAGAAAACAGCGTTTCCGCATGAAATGATAGTAACACAAAACTAATCTTCTTGCAAGCCAACTTTTTCACACTTATGATGCCAAAAATCAAATTGTCAGAATATTCACATGCTTTTTTACACATAATGTTTTTGCATGTCTCTTATCTTCGTTAAAAAAATGTCAATATTTGGGCATTGCGATATTTTGTGCTCTCCCAAAAGGTCTCTTTTTTTGTTTTAAATTGTGTCTATAGTGTAAACACTTTTCCTTTTTTTCAGAAATATTTATTTTGAAATTTTTCTATCCATTCAAATATTCATTCCACCTGGCATTGGTTTCTTCTAGCACATGTTTCTGCATCATTCGATTACGGTCACTTAGTATTGCAAGCATTTCATCTGCAATTTCCTCAAGTGATATCTTTTTATAATGAGATAAATAGCCTATCATCCGTTGTGCTGTCCAATCGGTGTTAAGATTTTTCGTTATCTGGTCACAAAACCGCTCTGGGTATCCCCGTTTTATCATAATGTCATATAATTCCAGACTCTTAGGTGATTTCGGTTTCATAGTATGCTCCACTATAATGTTCTATTCCATGTTAATCATTTAGGCTGCCTAGCCAGAAGATTTTCGCTTTCCCCTACGAATTTACACTGCTCTCAAACACATCCGGCGCATCTTCAAACATGCCGACAGTTTGTTTCCCCTACGAATTTACACTGCTCTCAAACATCAATGATTGTTATAACAATGGCATTACTGTTTGTTTCCCCTACGAATTTACACTGCTCTCAAACCGGACGCTACGCCAGGTCGATTTTACATGAGTTTGTTTCCCCTACGAATTTACACTGCTCTCAAACATCAATGATTGTTATAACAATGGCATTACTGTTTGTTTCCCCTACGAATTTACACTGCTCTCAAACCGGACGCTACGCCAGGTCGATTTTACATGAGTTTGTTTCCCCTACGAATTTACACTGCTCTCAAACCAACTCTGCTTCTAACATTTGTTGAGAAGGTTTGTTTCCCCTACGAATTTACACTGCTCTCAAACCTCAAATTTGTTTGAGAATGATATTTTTGCGAAATACCTGTATCCATTCGTAAGTTACTAGAAACAATATTATATTAACATAATACGCATTGATCTGCATCCACAATATGCCGCTGTTCTCCTTCTAACACTGGAAAATCTACGGCATCCACTAATAGAATTTCATATTGATGTGCTATTACGCCTTTGACAAACTGCGCCATTTCTGTTTCTGATAAATAACTCCTTAAATTTACTAATATGAATAATTTCTTTCGATCATATACCTCTACTAATTCAAAATAATCCAGTAATATTTCTCCAAGACTATCATAACTATTATCTATTTCCATTCCAGATGCTTTGATCAAGGATTCTGCATTTATTTTAGAAAAATTTATACTTCCTGTTATCTCCATAGATAAATCGAGTAAATATTTCTCCCATTCTGTCAATAGCGCAGTCGTCTGCAAAAAGTGTTCTTCATTTACAGCATGTTTCTGCATCTCTCCCATAATTTTTGTCAGTAAACTCTTCTGATTCAAGTCAAACGGAATAAACTGGGAGATCATTTCTACATTCTTTGCCATGGGAATGATCTTATCCTGATCAGACAAAACAAATTTTCCTTCTTCTCCCTGTAATTGTTCTACCACATCATTCAAGATACTACACCATACCACTCGATTCTCAATCACAAGAGATTGGCAGTGTTCTTGATTACATTCTATTACATAATCAATTTGAGGAATAAACAGCTTCATAAAACAACCAGCCTTTCTTCTGTATCTATCACATCACCTGTATATTCTCCGACTACATAATCCATTTTTACAAACTGTTTTTCTGTCACAGTCAGTGTCTGCACAATTCCCTGTGGTGGCTTATTTTTATGAATAAGCAATTTCACGGAATTTTCTACAGATGGACTTGTCATCATTTTACAATACACAGATTCCTGCAGCATAATAAACCCATTCTTGATTAACAACTTTCGGAACTGCCGATAATACCGTCGGTCTTCTACTGTAAGTGTTGGTAAATCAAAGAAAACTATCATTCTCATAAACCGAAACCCTGCCATATTCTCTCCATAAATACTTTAGAGCATATTATAAAATTTCATCTCCGAAGAATCCCCTTCATTTATTGCATCTAATACACTCTTTGTATATATTTTTATTGCATTCATAACAAACTGGTTCTGCCCATCAATCTTCACTTTTTGATCCAGTAACTTCCACATTTCGTGTTTTTCTTCCTTTCCAAATTCTGTCGGTTGCATCCGATAAACCATGCGATCCACCAAAACGCGAAATGGTTCCATTAAATCACTAGACAAATTGAAATGATTAAACATATTATCATGAAAAATCCCTAATTGCGTCAGATATCCATTGGCACAAACTTCCCGGTTAAATGCGGACAAAATCATACTATAGCCATAATTCAATGCAGCATTTATCGGTGTGTCTGCACTACGCGTAAAATCCATTCCAAACAATGCATTAAAATATACTTTTGCCGCATGTCCTTCGCGATTCGTCGCATCTGCCAATTCAATCTGCCCCGTATATTCTGATAACATCATGGCTTGTTCTTCGCGACCTATTTCCAGCAAAAAATCCGCCTGTTTGCGTATTTTTTCACTTACAATATCTCGCCATATGTTATCTTTTGCTATCTGATTCCAGGTTATCTGAACCCGAATCTTCGCCGAACTATCATGACTGCCATGATGTGGTATTAATTCCGCAATCGGATTACGTTTGGTATCACAAAATATAACTTTCACTTTTCTGATAATTAATTCTTCCATTAATATCCCTGTCAATGAGACAGCAGGATTCTCAATCATAAGAACTGCTATCTCATCCAACAGAATACGCTTGGTATCCAAACTACGCACCACAAGATATCCCATCTTGTAATCCAGTTTTGACTGACTTTCTATTACAACAACGCGCCAGCTCATAGATACTCCAGCAGATTATCCGATACCACTTCCCACAACCCGGATGCAGATTGATCAATAATACGGACATCTGTATAATTCTTATTCCAATTAGAAATCGTACTACTAAAATTAACCGTGGCTGCACTATGTGATTTTCCTCCAATCAGTGTCAAATCACAGCCTGCCGTCATTCTTCCAAAGACCTGATGGATATTCAGCAATACCTGGCACTGCTCCAACACACTACATGCCATGAATTTTTCCCGTCCGTCAAGCAATATCTGCATCGGTGCATTAATTCTCTTTTGATATACGGAATGCTGTAATTTGTCTGTATATAAGTCGTATAATCTCATATTATCTTCCGGCTGAACCACGTCGTATTCAACATCATACCTATAGTTTGGATTGTTCTTCACTTTTTCTACAAATCGCTCTATTTTCTTTAAATAATATCTCCAGTATTCCTCCGAAGAAAATTGCATAATTGGCTGTGCGCTCAAGCATTTACCACCACCCGCATTTCCTGTGATACATACACGGAATCCATCTAAAGATAATACAGTATTTATTTTCCATGGGCGCATTCCCATTGGAAATTCCACTTCTTCTACTGCTTTTCCTGTAATACGCTGTAGACGATCCTTTGCGTATTCTTTTGCAAATGCCTCATCCTCTAAAAAGCGTTTACCATATAGAAGTTCAACCGATAACACCATCAACACCGTCTTTTTCCCGCTCTTGTATCTCACCGGAATAAAGAACATAACACCTGCTTTATTATAACCACCATATTTTTCTGTTGGCATTCCTGCTTTTAGCGGAATAAGTCCTGATGCTTTTTTCAATGGATTCTGATCAAATAATCCACCTGTCTTAAAGGTCGCATACTTTGTAAAGTGCGCTGTATTTTTCTTTGCTGTTTTTAATACTCTTGGCAGCATATCGACATTCCATATTTCTTGACCATTACACAAAACAGGATGTGTAAATAGTGTTTTTGTCTTTATGCTATAACGTGAGTTTACATTAAACCACTGACGTGAGAAACGCATATGATACACATTTCCTACAACAATATTCAAATACGCATCGACTGCATGGTGCAAATCATTGTAATTACGTGATTTGTATAAATCAAATTCATGACGAAAGTCCGACACTAATCCTGCTTTTGAATATACAATCTCTGCCTCTGGATATTTTTCTTTCAGCAGTTCAGCTACCACTTTTGTGGATTGTGATGTCTCTGTCAACTGTCGATTAATAAATCCATATTTTTCATCTTCTGTAAATGGCGTTGAACGAATTAATCTCTTATATTTTTCATCGGACACTGTTCCCACATGATGCCAGAATGACCATGTTTTCTGCATCTTGTTACGAATAGTTGGGTTAATTGGATAGTCATCCTTTTTCTCTCCATTCTCGATTGACAATACCAGCACCTTATTATTGATAATACTATCGTCTTTGACATGCGCCTGTGGATAAATATGATCAATATCGTATTTCTTTGATCCAGCCATCAATTGCTCTAGTGAAATTGGTGTTCCACTATATGCACATTTTCCAAATTGCATAAAATATAAGAACAGACGATCACTCTGTAGCCTATTATCCACATGCTCCCCTAGTGCCTCTAATTGCTGTTTTAAATCTCTGACATCATCCTCTTTACATTTATCATAATAATCTAACAGTTGTTGCTGACGCGATTTCGTTCGTTTCCCTTTTTGTTCCGGCGAACCACCCCTCGTCATCTCAATAAAGATTTTCTCAGGTTTTCCAAATGCTTTCTCAATATCTTTTACAATGTCAAGTGTACGATAGATTGGTCTTCTAACTGCATTTGACACATACATTTCATCCAAACGTTCTGCCAACGTCTGTTTTCTTTCCGTATAATAATCTGTTTTTTGTGCCAAAATTGTTTCTGTGAAAGTATAACGTTCTGATAAAAGTTCCATCAAATTATCGTTACTTTCCCACATCATGTTTATAATTGTTGACACTTCTCCTGTTTCCTTGCATGCCCCCTCTATACCTGACAAAAATGCGCGTGATAATCTTCCGAAATCCTTAATTTTAATTTTACAGATGTACTTAATATCTTCGTCTTCTAATTGCGGATATTTTACTCTTAACCATTTTGCAACGCGCCCCTTATCTTCTGCATAAGAAGCTCTCTCAATGATTCTTTCTACATCTGCTTCACTTAATATTTTTCGTTCTAACAGTTTTCGGAATGATATATGGGATGAAAGTGATGACTTAATTTGAATATCTATACCGCTCAAACTATCCCTACGATCTTTTTCCAGTTCTCCATTACTGATTAAATATTCCTCAATCTGACCTTTTTTTACTTTTTTATATTTCAAAAACAGATTTGAATAAATCCCCTGTTTGGCTTCTACAGAAATCTTTCTTCCATCGACTTTTATGTTATTTATTTCATTTAAAACCATAAATTTTTGATAACACAAAGAATCTTTCGGCAGCACTGGTTCTCCTGGAAGATATGTACATTGATTTGTCATTTTCTTAATAAAAGCTTCTTCACTGGCATCATCATCAATCATATTCTCATAATTCCATGGCAAAATTTTTCCTGCCTTGCGCTCAATCCATGCAAAATCAGAATGATTATTCAAAGGTCCTACATAGTATGGAATTTTGAATTTAAAAATTGCAATGATTTTATCTGCATTTGAAATACCATCCTCTGTTTGATCCAAAAATGGTAAATATGTCGCTGCATTTTCTAGAATTTTCTTTAATTCATACTCATATAATTGATGTGGAATAACACGATTGTCTGTATTTCTCTGCTTTGGTAAGAATTGATTCAAGCCTACTCTATCACGCATATCATCATAAGCTTTTACATCCTCTTCCTCTGGCGAAATCTTTTCGATAATTTTCTTTAAAAATTTTGAAAATGTCTCATTGTCTGCTTTCTTTTTTACTTGGCCTTCCAATTCCCGATTTATGTGATAGGAATATGCTACATAATTATCTTCTCTTGCATCTCTAAAAACTGTATTATACTGTGCTGGACAATATTTCCGAATAAAATATTTAAGTGTTGCAAGATCTTTTTTATGTTGCTCATAGGTATGTACTTTTGCTGTTGAGATGGATACAATTCCATTTTCTCCATCTAAAACATCAGCCAAAACACTCCAATCATGAAGATCGCGCAAAACCGCAATCAAATCATAATCTTCACCAATGTTTATCATGATTTCCGCCAACTTATCATCATCCATCTCAAGAGATACGGATCCAAAGTCTTCGTACTCCTCTTTTCCATAAATATCACGTAATTTACAAGTGCCTCCCGCCAACAAACGTACAATACAAAACTCGCTATATGGGAAATTCTCACTGATATCTTTACTTGGTTTTTGGCCTTGTAGCATAACCTCCACCAATTGACTATGTTTGTTCGTCACACCAATATGCTTTTTTAAGACATCACCTATCGCTTGTGCATCTTGTGCCCACGGATTTTCATAGCTGTTGTCCGTAAAGAAATTTGTAAACTTTTCATATACAGATTCTATATTTACCAAAGAATCTATTTTATCAACACTTAACTGGCTCAAAAAATGTCCTCGATGTGCAACCAACCAGGCACATGCCAAATATACCAAGCGAACATCATGTTCATGTTTATTCTCCATTAACTCACATATCAAATGATGTATTGTCGGATAATCTCTCATATATTGAACATCTGTATATTCTTCATCATCAAAAAACACATAGCGATCGCCTGCATCTTCTCTCCAAAGAAAACTCTCTGATAAGCGTATAAAGAAACGTGGATCAACCTTTGCCACTTCATCTGCGAAAATCTCCTGAAGCAATTTTACTCTTTGTTGACGACGGTCTAATCTACGCCTTGCAGACCGAAACCCTCTACGCTCATCACACAGTGATGCCGCATCAAAAATGTGACTGCCCCATGCATCGCTTCCATGGAACTTTAAAAGGTTATATTGTGGATCTGTCACAGCATAACCGATAGAATCTGTACCAATGTCTAACCCCAAATAGTAACTAATTTTTTCTTTTTTCATTGACATTCCTCCATTTTTGCATTATGATGCAATTGTAAATCGTAGTTCCCCTACGAATTTACACTGCGAGTTCAAATAAAAATTTATTCAATCCACTGGTTTATCCAACTGCACAGTGTGTGCTTCTAAGACTTCATCTACGAAGTCTTTTTTTATTTGTCTTTTGATTTCCTTTCTTTATATCTTATCCCTTACATATAAAAAATCAAACATATATCGTTCAAAAAGGTTCCTAAAAAACATCTACCTAAATTGTAAAAAATTACAAGTCCATAAATCTCACCTTGCATATCAAATCTTTGTTCCCTGTCACTGTTTCCCTCTAGCCAATCGCTACTCTTGCACTTCCTTCCTTTGCTTCAATCTCTACAAATAAATCTAACACCCTATTCACATTTTTTCTCTTTGCCCGATTCTTTGCCTGACGATAATATTTTTTCTCTTTCTTTGTTCTTTGCGGCAGTTTCCTATAATCAATCTGTTCCATCTCCTTTGCTTCATCATGCTTTACAATATATTTAAGGTGCTTGTAAGGTGACTGATTTCTCGGAACATCAGTTTGCACATGATAATGAGCAGCCTTAGCCTCTTCCATTGTCAAAGCCTTTTCAGAAAAAGGACAATGTAACAGTTTGAACCAGTCGAAATGATGTCCATATGCAATTTTCCAAGCGGCCATATTTGTAAGTACATAAAGGTCGGTGCCATCATATTCAATGCATATATTGTTAGTTTTTGCATATTCCTCTATCTGAAAAACATATTCTCTGTATTGAGACGGATATGCGGCCAATTTTTCTTCATTTAGAATGAATTGCATAACGGATTGCAAATTTCCCGTACTTTCACATTCACTCCATCTTGTCCATGTGTATTCCTGCTGTCCTTCGTGCAAGCTTCCTGCGTACAGCTTTAGCTTTTGATTTGATAACGCAAAATCCACCCGCCAGTTATAAGATGGCGTATTTACAAGCAAATAGTTCTCATCAGCTTCCACTTTAATGCCTAAATCTACAAATTTTTCTTTAAACTCTGGCTCTATATTTTTATAAATGTTCTTCAATTTGCAGCAACATTTACATGGTGTGTAAGCCTTGAGTTTTTTGTCATTGATATCATATGCTGTCAGGGATTTATTAGCAATTCTGTCTATGTATCTGCATCCCGGCCTATGATATATTTTCGATTTTACGCTCATCTGTGCTATCATTTGTCTTTCCTCCTCGTATAAACACACTATCATCAAACAATATGCTCCACTTTTTCTATGCTATTACCACTCATCATAACCATCTTCAATAGCATCCTCTATAGCATCATCTACGCCTGTCGCATAATCACTATCATAATTATATCGATTATCATCATAATCCGAATCAAAATATACATCATCATAGCCATCATCATATGAGTCGTAATAGTTATACTTGCTTGGTTTTGTATCTGCGTTCTGATGACTATTAGAATTGCTATTATTTACATAATCTTTACCATCCGGAATTTGATTCTTTTCCATTTCTTTTTTATGCTTTTCGCAAAATATGCTTCCTTCTACCCTCTTTTCGTAACAGTATTCATTTTTGCAAATACTCTCTTTACGTAATTCCGCAGATTGTATTGCAATACCTGCTACTGCAACTAATGCCAAAATAACGATAATTGAACTCTTTACTTGTACTCTCTTCTTATCCATATCTTTCATAACGCGCCTCCTACTTGCATACATGATTTTTTATATCTACATCCTACTCCACGCCGTGTACCATAAATGTCACAACCATCTATTCTTTCTTCATTTCGTTACTGTTCTGTCCCTAATCTGAAGTTCTCTCTCGTAATCAAATTTTCCTTTTTTTGTCGTATTTTATAGTGTTATACGTTGTAATTAACGCATAACTACAGATGAGTTTTTAAAAAACTGTTCTAGAACAAAAAGAACCAAAACAAGGCAATGCCCCATTTTGGTTACTTCTGTCTTTTTCCTTAATCGTAAGTTTTACATCTACGCCAAGCGCTGTGACCAATCCAATTGCTGGATCTGCATCAATGGCTAAAATTTTTGTTCACCATAATTTTTCCTTCCGCTGCATCATCATCCATAATAATTTCATCCACCTGGGGAACTACAATGGTGCCTTTTCGTGGATTTTTGATACTTATCATTGGTGTACAGATCGTTGCCTCAACCTCAGATTTTTCAAATGCCAGGTCGGTATCTATCATTTCACAGTTTACCAGCTTTAAATTTTTGCAATAGCAAAGCGGCTGTGTTCCAATGATGGTGCAATTCTCAAATGTAACATTCTCGCAATACCATGCCAGATATTCTCCTTTGACAACACTATTACGGATGATGACATTTTTTGCATGCCAAAATGCATCTTTTGTATCCAAATCACAATGCTCAAATTTAGAATCTGTAATGTATTGGAAAGAATACTTTCCTTTCAACGATACATTGAGAAAGTCCAGATGTTCAGATCGCATCATAAAATATTCACTTTTAACCGCTGTATCTTTCATTGCGATATCTTTTACAAACCAGCCAAACTCCGTGGAGTCTACATCGCAATTATTCATTCTTATATGTGCACACTCGCGGAGGGCTTTGATGCCATGAAGCTTGGTATCTGCAATGCATATATTGGTTGTATACCAAAGTGCCGCCCTGCAATTTTCCGTCATTTCACTGTCACTGACTTTTACATTTTCATCATGCCACAAAGGATAGCGCAAATTGAAAAAACTGTTTTTCACCTCCACATTTTTGCATTCCTTCAATGCACTTTCTCCATCTGCCGGGCCATCAAATCTACAGTTTTCAACTACAACGCCATCACTTCCATAAAGTGCACGTTCCGCATCAAATGTTTGTCCTTTTATTATCTTTTCCATGTTGAAATCCTCTCTTCTTATCTATTAATTTTTTCAAAATGTTTATTTTCATCATAAAAACACCTTCAAACTTTATTATAGTCTGAAGGTGCTTATTTTTAAAGTTGCAATTTAGTAGTTCATCAAATCATTTTTATAATTCCATCTAAAAGATATTTTGGTTATTTCTTACCAAAATATCTTTTAATTTGCAAAAACTAAGCGGCAAAACCGTAACGAGATTTTTGTTTTTTACATAGAACGATCCCTATCAGTAACATAATCGGGAAAATAATTCCTGCCAAAATTCCCATCTTTAAATTATCTTTCAAAGCTCCTGATACCATTCCTACCAGTGTAGGTCCGCTTGCGCAGCCTACGTCACCACCCAATGCTAATAACGCAAACATGGCTGTTCCGCCTTTAGGAAGCGTCGCCGATGCCTTGCTGAAAGTTCCCGGCCACATGATTCCTACCGAAAGTCCGCAAACAGCACAGCAGATCAGATTCAATAATGGAGCAGAGAACAGTGAAATTCCCAGATAAGATAGCACACACAAGACGGTGCTGCAGATCATAAAACGTTCCAGGTTAATGCGGTCGCCGTACTTACCATAAAACAGTCTTGCCAGTCCCATCAAAACGGCAAATGCCATTGGTCCCGCCAAGTCACCTGCAGCCTTGGAAATTCCAAGTCCTTGTTCTGCAAAAGCAGATGCCCATTGACTTACCGCCTGTTCACTTGCTCCTGCGCATATCATCATAATGAGCAAAATCCAAAAAATCTTTAGCTGAAACAGAGCCTTTAACCCCAATCCCGTCTCTCCGTCCTCGAGCAATGATGCCATCGGAACCTTTGTAAAGACCAATGCATTTCCAATGGGAATAACCGCCCAAATTATGGCTAATATTCTCCAGTGTTCAATACCAACCACATAAAAGAACAGCGTTGATATAAGTACAACACCAGCATGTCCCCAACAATAAAAAGAATGTAAAAGACTCATTGCTGTCTCCTTATTATCGGATGGGCAAGCCTCAACAACCGGGCTGACCAGAACTTCCAAAAGACCGCCACCTATCGCATAAATCATGACTGCAATCAGAATTCCTATAAATGGAACCGGTAAAATCTCCGGTAAAATGGTCAGAAGGAGCAGCCCCGCCGCTGCCAGCACATGTGCCATAATCATCGAGATTCGATATCCGATTTTATCAACAAACCGAACCGAAAGAAGATCAACCAGTAGCTGTACTCCAAAATTGAACGTCACCAGCAGTGTAATCTGTGAAATCGGAATATGATAGCTTTTTTGAAAAAACAAAAAAAGCAATGGGGTAAAATTATTAACGATAGCCTGGACAATATATCCTACAAAGCAAGCGATCATTGTCTTATTGTATTGGTTTTTCACTTTTCTGTACTCCTAAATATCTTTTTTCAATTACACGATAGGATTTGCCGGCAATGGTCTGTACTTTGCCGTGTAATAATCACATTCAATACGAATAACACTAACAATCGAAACCAATTTCTCATTGAATTCAAAATCCTTGCCTGTCTGTATTTTCATCAATGTGCTCAACGCTTTCATTTTTTCCTGCGGCTCATCTACAATCGCAGCCGTTCCGAATCCATCAAAAGAATAATAACTGCATCCATATTGGCATGCCATTTTCCCTTGGAACGGCTGAACATCACATTCAATCTGAACGCAGCAGTCAGCATTGGCGCGGATTACATCAAGCTTGCGACCTTCCAACGCTCCATGCACATAAAATACTAGCTTATCCTCTTCAAAAGCGTAGCCATAGTTCATAGGCACTATGTATGGCTTGCCCTGGTCTACTAACCCAAGGTGCAAAACCTTTCCCGTATCAAGGATGTGTATGATTTCTTTTTGTTCCGTTACTTCTTGTTCTCTTCTACGCATATGTATCCTCCAATCATATCTATCATCAAATACTTATTTTTTCATCAATTGGCCACGATTTTCTGAGAGCTGCATAGGAAATCAGGAAATTGGCAAGCCAGCCTGCAGGTACCGCGAGCCAGACAAATGCAATACCAAAACGTGGGGCAAAAAGCAGTGCAACAGACAGACGGATTGCAAGGTTTACCATGTTGGCAACGAGAAACGGACGCATAATTCCAAGTCCACGAAGAACACCATCGGTTGCCATCTTGATTCCCATGAATATGAAAAAGTACCCAAGCCATCTCATATAATCCCCAGACACCTGATAGGCTAAAGCGGTTCCGTCTTTTCCCAAAAATAGTGAGGAAATTTGCGTATGCAGTGTTTCAATGACTACAAAGGCCAGCACCGCAAAACATAAATCTAGCACTAATGCAGCACGATATCCTTTTTTGATACGATCTACTTTCTTTGCGCCCAGATTCTGAGAAACATATGGCGAAACTGCGTTTCCAATCGATACAAATATCAATGAGAAAACATTTTCTACACGCATCGTTGCCGCATAACCCGCAAGTGCCTGTGTACCGAACGGATTGACAACCGCCTGCACAATCATCATACCAATGGACACCGTAGACTGCTGCAAAACGGACGGCACCGCAATGCGAAGCATGAGATGTAATCCCTGCCCATCAAACCACTGAAAAGGACTGTTATATCGACGCATTCGACAAAAGAAAATCAACAGCGAAATCACTGCGGCAATCCCCTGTGCAATCAGCGTCGCAAGCGCTGCTCCAAAGACGCCAAGACCTAGGCCTGCCACCATCCAAAGATCCATAACTATGTTCAGAACAGAAGAAAATATCAGAAGTCCCAGAGGTATCTTTGATTCCCCGATAGAAGTAAACATGGTAGAAAGAATGTTGTACATAAACAGAAATGGGAAGCCCACAAAATAGACCCGCAAATACAGCACTGCATCATCCAGTATATCAGCAGGTGTTTGTAATAAGCTCATCATCGCATGAGAAAAGCCAAATCCAAAGACGCCGAGAAATATGCTTAAAACCAGAAAACTAATCAAGGAGGTTGATACAATTGTTTTCATCTTGCTATACTCTCTGGCACCAAAATAGCGACTCACAAGTACGCCCGCACCTACACCCGCGCCAAGTGCTACACAAATAAAAACATTCGTAAGCGCTGCACAGGCTCCCACCGCCGCAAGTGCAGAAGAACCGACAAACTGCCCAACAATGATGGAATCCGCCATATTATATATTTGTTGAAAGAAACTACCGAGAATCATCGGCATTGCAAAAACGGTTAATGCTTTCAGAGGTGTGTCTGTAATTAAATATTCATCTTTTGACATGATCTTTTTTCCATCTTCTTATCTTTAAAATTTCGCAATCCATTGCTTTTTTATAATGTTTTTACAACGCTAGAACGTCAAACGCAAAATACACTATACAATGGCACTGACTTTATCCCATTTACCATCCCAAAATTTCTTGCTGAAATCCGGATTGCATAAACCGGGGTATATTTTTCCATATAAACCATCATACTTTTAGCTTTCACATGGTTTCCAGCTTTACATTCTACCGGAATTACATGACTATCTTTTTGTATAAGGAAATCCACTTCTGCCGTATTATCTGATTCCCAATAATGAAGGTCATATCCATTCGTTTTCAATGCAATTGCGACATAGTTCTCTGTCAGTATTCCTCGAAAATGCTCTGTTTCCTTACCCTGTAGCGCTTCCAGAGTCATTCCCAGTCTGGCGGACATAATACCCATATCACTATAGTACAATTTGAATGCACTCACATCCTGATATGCTGCAACCGGATAAAATCCCTGACT
>URCQ01000028.1 GCA_900546435.1 uncultured Pseudobutyrivibrio sp.
TTTTCATCTCAATTATCTCGTGAATTATCCTATTGTGCAAGTAAACAATTCAACTGACCGATCAGCTGTTCCACCTGTTCTCCCGGCATCTGCCCCAGCAGAGATTTCAGCGGCATTTCCCGGATAACTTGCTCTCCCAGCTTCTTGTATTCGTCACTCATCCCTTCTGCTGATGCGGCCGCTGCTGCCAATGGCGCCAGCAGTTCCGTAATAACGGGAGCGGTTTTCGTATGATCCAATAATTCTCCGAACGTTGTTGTGAAATCTACGCGAAGAGGCAGTTTTTTCTGTGTTTCAAACACAATATCCGCATGTAATCGGATGTCATCAGAAGCATGGCCAATCAGGATCCGATATGTTCCGGATGGCGCATACCAGTCCCCGAGACGTTCTTCATAATAGGAAAGATCCCTCGCCGAAATTTCCATCGATACCGTTTTCTCCTCTCCCGGCAGGAGATTAACTTTGGCAAATCCTTTCAATTCCTTGACCGGTCTTTCCGGTGTGCCGCACAGGTCAGCTACGTACAGCTGTACGACTTCTTTTCCTTCTGCCTGTCCTGTATTTTTCACCTTGAGAGAGACTGTCAGGATATCCTCGTCCGTCATTTGAGCCGATGACAAAGTCAGGTCCCCATAAGTAAATTCCGTGTAAGACAGCCCATGGCCGAATGCATACCGCACCGGAACCTTCTTTGTATCATAATAACGGTATCCGACAAAGATATCCTCGCCATATAACACCCGCTTTCCATTTCCCGGAAAATGAAGGTAGCTCGGATTATCTTCCAGCCGGTACGGGAATGTCTCCGCCAGCCTGCCGGACGGATTCGCTTCCCCGAATAACAGCCAGTCGCAGGCTTCGCCAACGCCCTGACCGCCCAGATACATTTCAAGGATCGCGCTTACCCGGTCTGCCCATGGCAGTTCTACCGGACTTCCATTGTGGAGTACTACTACAACATTAGGCTGTACTTTCAACACTTCTTCGATCAGCCGTTCCTGGCATTTGGGCAGCTTCATGGATGTTCTGTCATACCCTTCCGACTCAAATATCTCAGGCAGCCCGGCAAAGATTACCGCGACGTCTGCTTCTGCAGCAGTCCGAAGCGCTTTTTCCAGCTCTTGTTCCGTCATCGCGTCATTTTCCATAGAAAATCCTTTTGCATAAGTCACGCTACGCCCTTTTTCTCTGGCAGCATCCAATGCCGAAACAACCCTGAACGGATTGATATGGCTGGAGCCGCCGCCCTGATACCGCGGCTTTTCGGCAAATTCCCCTATATAGGCAACCTTTCTGTCTGTATTCAGCGGAAGTATACCGTTATTTTCCAGCAGGACCGCACATTCCGTCTCAATATCAGCTGCTTTTTTATGATCTGTTTCCTTATCAGATATAACTTCCGGACGATGCTGCTCTTCACCGGCAAATACAACATTCAATACCCGCTCCACCGCTTCATCCAGCACAGCTTCGTCCAGTCTTCCCTCCTGTACTGCTTTCACAATCTGTCTGTCATTGTATCCTCCGGAATAAGGCATCTCCAGATCCAGTCCGGCCTGCAGTCCTTTCACACGGTTATTTACAGCGCCCCAGTCACTAACGACGCAGCCTTTGTATCCCCATTCTTTTCTCAGGATATCTGTCAGAAGATATCTGTTTTCCGAAGCATATTCTCCATTTATTTTGTTGTAGCTACACATGACGGTTCTTGGAGCTGATTCTTTCACCGCTTCCTCAAACGCAGGCAGGTAGATTTCCCTGAGCGCACGTTCTGACACTTCGGAAGATATCGTCATACGGAGTGTTTCCTGGTTATTCAGTGCAAAGTGCTTAATGCTTGTCCCCACGCCCTGACTCTGTACTCCGCGGATATATGCCGATGCCATCCTACCTGCCAGATATGGATCCTCCGACAGATACTCAAAGTTCCGCCCGCATAACGGGCTCCTTTTAATATTCACCGCCGGGCCAAGCAGTATGCTTACATTCTCGGCCTGACACTCCGCTCCCAGCGTCTCTCCCATCCGTTCCATCAGGTCAACATCAAAGCTGGAGGCTGTTGCACAGGCTGCCGGGAAACAAACGGCCTTCACACTTTCATTCAATCCCAGATGATCCGTTTCCCCTTCCTGCTTTCTCAGTCCGTGAGGGCCGTCCACCATCATAACTGACGGAATGTTCAGTCGTTTGATTTCTTTCGTATGCCAGTTATCAGCGCCCGAGCAGAGACTTGCCTTCTCTTCCAGCGTCATTTTTGAAATCAGTTCCTTTATTCTGTCCATCGCAAAAGTTCTCCATTCTTTTCTTAATACTGATTGATCATCTGTGCCTCTGCCTCTTCACGGCTGATCTCACCATTGTTGCATTTTGCCATCAGCTGGACATCATGGTCATTAAGCTTGTAAAGACGAAGTATAAGCAGAGTGCAAATACCCCCGATAATGCTGCCAAGACAGCTGAATGTCCATAATTTATCGGCAAATCCTGCCGCCTGAACAACGCCTTCTCCCTCTCGGAAGCCGATTAAAGTTAACGCAAACACACTGACTGCTGTTGCGATCGCTCCATTTAATTTTGTAAAAAATGTCTGCGCCGCAAACGTTACACCACGCATTTTTAATCCTGTCTTGTACTGTCCATACTCGTAGCAGTCCGGCGTAAACTGATACTGCAGTATAACTGCTATTCCCAGCGGAATTCCTCCTAAGGCATTTAAAATCACATACACCATCATATTCTCATACCCAGCAATGAATCTTACAATTCCCAGAAGTAAAGCGACAACATATGAAATATAGAAGACTTTAAATTTATCATATTTCTTGCATAATTCTACTGCCATAAACGCACCGATGAACGTCGGAATAATCACTGCCATTGAAACATATGAAGCAGCTTCTTCACCGCCAAGGCAGTACCGGGCAACGTATAATCCCCAATTTGCCCCAACATTAAGCAGGCTGCTAATGAGCGGAGCTGCAAAGAAAATCAATAAATATTTGTTCTTCCGCAGACATTCTGCCATATCGCGCAGCGTATAACTTTCTTCTTTCCCTTCGTCCAGTACTCTTTCTTTTTCAATTACTCTCTCCTTTGCGAACAGACACATCGGAATCATCATAACAGCCGACAGAAGAGATAACACAATCACTGTTGTTGACCAGCCGCCTAACCGCTGCCGTACTAACGGCAGGACAATTCCTGTGACAATACCTGCAAAAATAGCAAACATTCTTCCTATGCTGTTTAGCGAAATACGTTCCTTCTGGTCTATTGTCATCGTGGTAACAATACCAAAAATCGGCACATCGCAAAGGGTATAGGCTGTATCCCACAACATATAAGCAAGTGTTGCCCATATGATTTTAGCCTTCATCGGAATCTCTGTAGGTATTATAAAAAGAAGAATGGTTGCCACCGGAATCGCAATGACAGACATTCTAAGCCACGGCAAGAATTTCCCTTTCTTAAAATTCACCTTATCCATGAGCATACCGAAGATCGGATCGTTGATGGCATCCCACACTTTCGTGATAAGCGCCACAATCGCAACCAATGCTGCCGTTATGCCGACATCTGTAAAATATGTAGTCATATATCCTATCAGTCCATAGAATACATTCTGTCCCATAAAATACATACCATAACTGATTTTTTCTCTTTTTGTAACTGAATTTTCCATTTCGTTATCTGTCCTTTCATTGTTTGATTCAATTATAAATAATCCCAAAGGGCAAATCATCAACGATATATAAGCGATTTACCGACGAAACTTAATATAATAATCATCTTTCTAAAAACTGATATAAGTATTCTTCCATCTTAGGCGTCCACCATTCCAGATATCCTGCCTGCGTCGGATGAACCGGATCTGCCATATAAACTTTATATTCTTTGTCAGAAACGTCATTCATCTCATCGTCATTCCAAAGGTCGATCACGCCTATTCCATATTTATCCTGAAGTTCATACAATACATCTACCATCTGCTGATACTGTTTACTGTCATATTTTGTTCCGGTATAAAAGATCACGGGACAATTCCATGTCTGCTTTGCATATACAATGATATATTCCATTGCTCCTGTTACCGTCTGTGTATCAAAATCCTCCAGGTTTTCCGAACTGCTAAGTTCTCCTATCGGCATTTCCTTCGACGCGTCATTCGTGGAAAGCTGGCAGACAAACGCATCGAATTTCTCATCTGTACCGATATTATTTTTCATCCTTTGGATATAAGACGTCTTTCCGTTATCTACTAAAGTAGTACCGCTGACAGCTTCTTTTACATACTCACAGCCATTTCTGTAAGAGATATAATCTGCAAAAGAAACGTCCATTGAGTACAGACCTAAGGTTACAGATGATCCGAGGTAGCAGATGCGTTTCCCTCCAAGAGGGCTGTTTTCTAACGGTTCTATATTTTCCAGACTGTATTTTTCTGCGTTTCCCGGCATTTTTTTCAGCTTATTCTTCCAGACAAAATCAAACGGTCCTCCACCGCCTACTGCTCCTACTAAATATGTCAGGCCGATTCCCACAGCCAGAATCAGAATTAAAACGATACTTAAGGTAATCTTCAATATTTTCTTTTTCATATTCCTTATCTCCTTATTATTTTCAACTTTCATATTAAGAGAACTGGCCGTCTGTATTTACCAGTCAGTTCTCGCAAATACTGTCATTTTGTTTTCTTTGATTCTTTATTCAAACTGATACATTCCGCTTCCCACATCATATGATCTTCCATCCGGCATTTTGATAACGGCAGTCGTGTTGCAGGGGATTTTTACTTTCAGCTTAAATCTCCCCTCTTCCATACTCCACCTGACTGCGATTTCCCCATACTCACTTATATAAGTACGTTTTACACTGGTAAACGCATTGTCCGGCTCCGGTGCGATTACAATCTCCTTAAATCCGGGAGCAGCCATATCAATGCCGCTTATCTTCCGGAACATCCAGTCGTCCACGCATCCAAAGGCATAGTGGTTCAGGCTTGTCATAACCGGAGACCCGTCCTCCTTGTAAGAAATGTAATTTTCCCAGATTGTTGTCGCTCCCTGCTTCACCTCATAAAGCCATGACGGGCACTTTGTCTGGAGCAGGATTTTATATGCCTTGTCCATCCTGCCGATCTTACAGAGTGCATCCAGCAGATACGGCGTCGTCAGGAACCCTGTATCCAGACAATCCCCGTTTTCTTCTATCTTGCGGATCAAATGTCCGGCGATACTTTTTTTCTTCCTTTCAAGAGCAAGATCAAATGCGATTGCCAGCACATAACTGCCCATAAAATCAAGAGGCATCTTCCCATCATCATCGATCAGTCCTTTTTGAATGGCAGATTTCATTCTGGACGCAATGTCATCATAGTATAATTCGTCTGATGTATGCCCGAGGAGTGCTGCTGTATCTGCCATGATCCGACAGGAATTCCATCCAAAGATTGGCGCGCAGTATACAGAAGTATTGATAGGTTTTGCAGCGCTTTGGTCTGCTCCGTCTACTGTCTGGCTCGGTATGAGCCACTCCCCGTACTGATGTCCTGTATTCCACAGATACTGGTCAATTTCTTTTGGATGTTTCATCTTGCCTCTACGCTTCTTTGCAGTGTTGATGATATAGTCGCACCACTTTTTCATTGTGTCATACTGCTCTCTCAGTATCCTGATATTTCCTGTAAGCTGATACATGCTCCACGGTACGATACAAGCGGCATCTCCCCATCCCGCTTCTCCCACCGGTTCAAAATTGCGGTATACGATCCGATTCAGTTTCTCCAGTAATTCATAGATTCCGGTAAGGGGGATCACATTGGGAATCGCTCCGTTTTTCTGCTGGCTGCAGGTCATATTACGCAGCCATCTTGTCAGAAACGGGGTTACATTTTCGTTGAGCATGGCTGTTCTTGCATAAATCTGGATATCTCCAGTCCATCCGCCTTTTTCTCTCTGCGGACAGTCCGTGGGGATTGAGAACAGATTCGACCGCTGAGACCATCTTGTATTTTCATAAAGCCGGTTTATATCTTCGTTGGACGTCTCAAAAGTTCCCAGATCCTCATTGTCAGAAGACAGGACAATCGCTGTGAAATTCTCCGGACTCACCGGCTGATCGCATGTCACTCTCACATAGCGGAAACCATGATATGTAAAATGCGGTATATATTCTGTAAATTTCCCGTTTGAAATATAAATATCGCTTTGTTTGTGTCCTGTTTTCTCTGACAGGAAAATATTATTGAAATAGTTTCCATATTGATCTAGAGTTTCAAAATGATCTAATACCATTTTTGTTCCGGCAGGCAGTTTCGCTTTTACGCGCAGAACCCCCGCCAAATTCTGCCCGAAGTCAATAATCGTCTCGTTTTTCGGGCTGACTGTCATTCCGACTGCCGGTACTTCCTTTACCGGGCGCACCGGTTCCCCGTACTGAGCTACCAGGTTCGCGTAAGATTTTTTGCATGGGATACCTGCTTTCCAGCTGCTGTCATCGAATCCGCAGCAGTTCCAGTTTTCCTGTTCCATCCGTGCGTCATAGAGTTCGCCTGCAAACAGATCGGAAGATCGGACCGGACTTTCCGAAACCTTCACAGCATCATCGGACAGAACAATTTCACTCGTTCCGTCTTCATAATCAATCTTTATCTGAAATAACACAGAATGTTCGGCTTTAAACTTCCTGCTTCTCGGTTTAAAGTTCGCACTGTCATACCAGCCGTCCCCCACTAACATTCCTATGACATTTCTTCCCTCTCTCAAGAATGGAGTCACATCATAAGTCTGGTAACACAGATATTTAGAATAGACGGTAAATTCCGGAGCAAACTCTCTGTCGTCCGGACGTGTTCCGTTCACGCTGAGCTGATATGCTCCGTGGCATGTGGCATAGACGCGTGCCCGTTTTATACCGTCTCGTGCGTCAAATTCTTTGCGGAAATATTCTGCCGGATTCTGCCCGCCGGTTCCAGGTTTTACCTTTTTCATCGGGAACGGAGATTTCACCCACTCGGCCGTCCATTCTTTCTTCATAAATCCCGTCTCAAAGGATGAGGATGCCGCCGCCTTTTCTCCGTTATTAACCGTCACTTTCACTGTCCAGCTATAGTCACTGAGACTTTTCAATGGTTTCCCGTTGTACTCTACAAAAGTGCTTTTATCACTTTCTATCACCCCGGAATCCCACACTACTTCTCCCAGACTTGTCACTGTAATATGATAGGATGTCTGCATCACATTCTTTTTGTCACTGATGATCACCCATGAAAAATAAGGTGCTTCGTCCACGCATGGTCTGTATTGACTGTTTACTTTAAGTCTTGTAAGTTCCATAGCAACCCTCCTGATTAGAATTTTGCCAGTGCCGCATCCAGCATCTGTGCTTCCTCTGGTTTAATTTCTCCTGCGAATGTTTTCGCGACATCTCTAAGCGAAAGTCCATATGCAATATCCGGAATCATATCCACTTCCATCATTTGAGAAAGAAACGCGCGAATATCCGGATGGTTCAGCAGTTCTTCCATTGTCGAATCTATGCTGTATTTCCTCTTTAAAGGCTGTGACGCCTCATAAGCGACTTCATATTCTCCGGCTTTCACATGGCAAATTCCGTTTTCTACATCTTCAAACAGTGGGTTTTCTTTATCTTCATATACAGATTCCGGCGCAAGTGGAAGAACCACTTCTGCCCTTCCGCCAAACGGAACTGTAACAGTGACAGTGATTTTATTATCCCCTGATATCTCCCAACCGCACTGATAGCATCCGCATGCTGAATCATAAACCGCTTTTACATATCCCAGTCCGCGATTCACTTTCGGGCTGATCCGCATCACCCGGCCTCCCGGACTCTGTTCCGTCACATCAATCCCGGCCGCATGGCGGAAGATCCATTCCAGTACAGCGCCATATGAATAATGATTCAGGCTGTTCATTCCCGTGCTGGAGACATGGCCGTTCTCATCCAGTGAATTCCAACGCTCCCACACGGTCGTTGCCCCCAGCTTCACTTCATGAAGCCAGCCCGGGTATTCCTCATTCAGGAGCAGCCGGTACGCCGCATCCGTCATCCCGTGGTCTGTCAGCACGTTGCACAGAAGCGGCGTACCCACAAACCCGGTATTCAGTTTATTTTTGTTGTCCCGGAGGACTTTTTTCATCATCTGCTTTGTCAGTTCTTCATTTTCAGACAAATGATACTTCAGCGCAAGGATAAGCCCTGTCTGCGTCTTCACCGCACATCTGCCGGTGGCAGTAAAATATTCTTCTTTCACGACCTGCCACTGACGGTCTGCGATTTCCTGATATTCCTGTCTCGTTTCTTCCAGTCCAAGCACGTCCGCCGCCTTTGCGACTGTCTGGGCGCTTGCCGCATAGTAGATATCCGCGATATATGCTTCATCGGTCGCCCCGTACACACTGTTCGCGGCGGCGCCTGTACGGTCGAGAGCCAGCCAGTCTCCATAATGGAACACCTGTCTCCATCCGTGATGATCTCCGTCAATCCTGCGAATATAATCAACCCATGCCTTCATGCTCTCAATCTGGCTTTCCAGGATTGTTTTGTCCCCGCTGAACAGATATACGTTCCACGGAATGATACACGCAGCGTCTCCCCATGCGCAGGAACATTTTGTCAGTCCGAATGTGGGGACAATCTCCGGAACCATTCCGTCCGCCAGAAGCTGTTCCTGATACATGTCATATAAATATTTCCGGTAAAACGCGTAGGTATCAGCCAGATAGCTTGCAGCCGCAGAAAATACCTGTGTATCCCCTGTCCAGCCCATTCTCTCATCTCTTTGCGGGCAGTCTGTAGGCACATCCAGGAAGTTTCCTTTCATCCCCCATTCGATATTGGAGATCAATTTGTTCACAAGATCTTTCCCTGTCTCGATTGCCCCGATACTCTCATAATCGCTGTAAAGAACAAGCGCCGTGAAATCCTCACATGAAAGATCCCTAATCCCGGTCACTTTCACATATCGATAGCCATAGTATGTAAAATGAGGCGTAATCACCTTTTCTGTACCATCAGAAACATAAATGTACTCCGAAAGTGCAGTTCTTAAATTCTCGTTATAGAAACATCCGTCCTGAAGCACCTCTCCCGTCTGAATCCTGATAGTTGTCCCCGCCGGCTCATGTACACGCAGTCGGAAGATCCCTGCGATCTCCTGCCCCAGATCAAATACATCTTCTCCAGCAGGCGTATGGATCAGTTCTGCCGGCTTCATCTCCTCCTGTACCTTAACCGGAAGAGATAACCGTTCCATAAGCCGACCTTTCGGAACCTTTGCGATCTGCGCAGGAGACTCCTCTACCGGCGGCAGCGTATCATCTCTTCTCTCACCGTCATAGATATTGGAAAACCACAAATTGCTTCTTGTAACTGACCAGGTTTCATCAGAACTGATCACATCTTTCGTTCCGTCTTTGTACTCTATGTGAATCTCCGCAATCAGCTTCCACTCGTCACCGTAATATGCTTTCCGCTTCGGATCATTGAAACCGAACCTGCCTTTATACCAGCCGTTTCCGAGAAGAACAGACAGCACACCGCCTTGTTCTGCCTGTTTCGTGATGTCATACGTCTGATACTGGATCCACTGGTCATAATTATTGCAGTACGGAGTCAGATACTCATCACCGATTTTCTCAGGATTTTCTTTGCTTTCCCCCAGAAAATATGCCTCATACAATCCCAGACCGCAAATGTACAGCCTTGCACTTTTCACTTCTTTTTTCGGTTCAATCCTTTTTGAAAAAATCGGATGCCGTTCCTGACTGCTGTCACAGGTAATCCACCTGCCTGTCCACGGTTCATCCATTTTGGCGGTTTCAAAGAACTGCGCGTCTGATTCAATCACTTCCTCTGCATCTGTTGTCACAATAACTTTCCAGTAATATCTTGTATACGGCTTTGGTTCAAATTCTGTTCTTGCAGAGAGACTGTCCAACTCTGCCTCCCCCGTGTCATGACAGATATCTGTAAAGGTTTTATTCTTGCTGATTACAATCCTTGCATTTTTCTGTTCCTGTCCTCTGCATCCTTTCACTTTCCATGAAAAAACCAGCGGTTTCAGATAAAACCCTACAGGGTTTGTGATATGATTTGTTTTCGCTGCATAAATCTTGCCCATAATTATTCCTCATTTCCATGCTGATACTTTTTCATCCTATAATGAGCCAACTGTTTCTCCCATTACTGGCACAAAGAATTCAACTCCACGATCATCTGTTCAATCGCTTCGCCCGGAATCACACTCAGAAATGACTTCAGCGGCATCTGGGCTATAATTTCCGGAGTCACAAGCTGTACCTCCCCATCTTCTTTCTTAGGTTCTTCTCCCTGTGATATCCCCTCAAGATACTCCATCATTTTTCCTGCTGTCTTCGGGTAGCTCATTAACTTTCCCATTGTCGTGGTCATATCTACAGTGAACGGCAACAGCACATCAGTAGTAAAGGTAAATTCAATAGTCTCTCTAATATCATCACTGGCATGTCCAATCTGGATTTCATATATCCCTGACGGAGTATACCAGTCGTGAATCTTTGTCTCGTAGTAAGCAAAATCTCTCGCACAAAGCTCCATTGTAACCGTCTTCTTCTCACCCGGATTCAGAAATACTTTCGCAAACCCTTTCAGTTCCTTCACTGCTCTTGGCACTGTGCTGTCTTTGCCGCTGACATAGAGCTGAACTACTTCACTTCCTGCCATCTTTCCTGTATTCTCCACATCAATGCTTACCCTCAGAACATCTCCATCCTTCATTTCTACAGAAGAGAGCTTCATATTGCTGTAGCTGAATTCCGTATATGACAGACCATGTCCGAATGCCCAGCGCACCGGTACTTTCTTCGCATCATAGTAGCGGTATCCGACAAAGATATCTTCTCCATAGAGAACAGTCCTGCCGTCTCCTGGGAAATTCAGGTAACTCGGATTGTCTTCCAAACGATATGGGAAAGTCTCTGCCAGACGTCCCCCTGGGTTCGCCTCCCCGAATAACAGCCGGTCGCTGGCCTCCCCGACGCCTTCTCCTCCCAGATACATCTCCAGAATGGCATTTACAGACTCAGCCCACGGAGTTTCTACGGGACTTCCGTTATGTAGAACCACCACCACATTCTTCTGTATCTCAGCCACAGCCTCTATAAGGCGATTCTGACACTTTGGCAGTTCCATGGATGTTCTGTCATATCCTTCCGATTCAAAGCTGTCCGGCAGTCCGGCAAAGATTACAACTACATCTGCGCCCGCTGCCGCTTCACACGCCTGTTTCAGCTCCTCTTCTGTCATCTCGTCACGCTCTGACGAGAAGCCTTTCACGTACTCCACTGCCCTGCCTTTTCTCACCGCAGTTTCCAGAGCCGACACTACGCTGTCCGTATTGATGTGACTCGATCCCCCGCCCTGGTATCGCGGTTTCTTTGCAAATTCCCCGATATAGACTACTTTCTGTTCTTTTTTCAGCGGCAGCACTCCCCTGTTTTCCAGAAGTACGGCGCACTCTGTTTCGATATCTGCCGCTGCTTTGTGATCCTTTTCCCTGTCAAATACAGTCTCCTCTTTCCTGTTATCTGCGTAGGAGAAGACTACTTTCAGTATGCGCTCTACCGTTCTGTCAAGAATCTCCTCCTCCAGCTCTCCATTCTCCACTGCCTGGATAATCTTTCTTGTATTATATCCTCCTGATCCCGGCATCTCCAAGTCAAGACCGGCTTTCAGTCCTTTCACCCGGTCATTTACAGCTCCCCAGTCACTGACCACATATCCTTCAAATCCCCACTCATCCCGCAGGATATCTGTCAGAAGCTTCTTATTCTCTGAAGAAAATACTCCGTTGATCTTATTGTAGCTGCACATCACAGTCTTTGGCTGCGCTTTCTTCACCGCCTCCTCAAAAGCCGGCAGATAAATTTCCCGGAAAGCCCGTTCTGATACTTCCGACGATATCTGCATACGGTCTGTTTCCTGATTATTCACAGCGAAATGTTTCATACTGGTTCCGACGCCTTTCGACTGTACGCCCCGGATATATGCTGACGCCATCTTTCCTGTCAGATAAGGATCTTCGGACATATATTCAAAATTCCTTCCGCAGAGAGGACTTCGTTTGATATTAACCGCAGGACCGAGGAGCATGCTCACGTTCTCAGCCTGACACTCATCACCAAGGATCTGTCCCATACGTTCCATCAGTTCCACGTCAAAACTAGATGCCGTGGCGCAGGCTGCCGGGAAGCATACTGCATTCACACTTTTATTCAGGCCGAGATGATCCGCCGCTCCTTCCTGTTTGCGCAGACCATGCGGGCCGTCTGTCATCATAGCGGACGGAATCCCTAATCTTTCGATTCCCATTGTGTTCCAGAAATCCGCGCCCGAACAAAGTCCTGCTTTTTCCTCCAGCGTCATCTCTCTGATTAATTCTTTCAAGTTTCTGCTCATTATGAAATCCTCCTTAAATAAATCTTACCCTCTGTTATCTGTGGGCTTCCCAGAAGGATACCGCTTCCTGAAGCCAGTTTTTCACTTTTGTTTCATATCCAATGCCAAATCCATGTCCCAGACCGTCAATGATTTTAACTGACACATTTTCTTTGCCCAGTACCTTCTCTAATTCCGGCAGTTTATCTTCCACATTTGCAAAACCGAACTCATCATCCCGCCCTACGATAGAAAATACCGCCAGTCCTTTGTCCTCCGGCAAAGCTTTGATATTCCAGTCCAGACCATACATAGGGAAGATCGCTTTCGGTCTTGGCAGATGATTCTTGTGGCAGCAGTCCTCATAATTTGCAAATGAATACGCCGTGGTCATAAGTCCTCCTGCTGAAAAACCAAAGATGGCATAATCATCCATGTTTACAGAAAACTGTTTTTGATGCTCCGTCAGATATCGGATCACCTGTGTCAGTTCCCTCGCAGCAGCCTGTCCCTGTTTCATCTGTTCTGTTTCTCCCAGCTGTCTGCCGACCGGATAACTTATGACGAGAACAGAATATCCCATTTTATGCAGCTTCATCGCCGCAGGATACCCCTCGCAATCAGTTACATTACTGATAAATCCGCCTCCCGGAACTACAATGGCAAGTGGTTTTCCCTGTTGTCCCTGATAAAACATTCCCGTCAGATGTGACCTGTACGGATGACCATTAACTGCTTCCGCAGGATACAGATCCGGCACCAGCCTTGCCTGACCTTTCTCAACAAGTCCGGTTAGATAGTTGAAAGATTCCAAGGCTGCATCCAATTGTTCCTCACGGCCCTGCGCCTTTAAAAAATCCTTATACTTTATAGGCGCAATGGCTTTCAGCACGTTGTCCTCCACATTGAAAAACATATGTTTAAAACCGCCGAATACCGGATGCTGCATGAAAAATCCAACTTTGTCCTCCCCCGTTCCCGGACGGAAATGTCCATTTTCATCGTAATAGCTGCTTCCCTTTATTTTTGGAAATCCGCAGATGCCAAGAAGTGCCGGCAAAAACATGGCACTTTTTTTATAGACATATAATGTCGCACCGATCACAAATAATAAAACAATCACCACTACTGCAAAAAATATCTTCATCCTAACCTATGCCTCCTTTTCTTACTGATATCTTACTTTATACAGACTAAAATTACATCAACGAAACATAAGTGATCTACCGACCAAACTTAATAAATATCCGAGATTACTCTGTACACCTTTGCCCCCAATATGGTATATTTTAGACAGCTTTAATAAACGGCTGATGACTATAATCACAGTTCATTCATATCTCGAAAAGGAGAGAATATATATGATGACATTATCTACATTGCATCAATTTCTGAAGCAGCACACTCCCGAAGAAACCCAGCGTCTGAATGGTGTAAAGAAAGATTATTCACAATTTCCTGTTGCCAGCGGTAAGTTTGATACACCCTGTTACCGTTTTGATACGAACCTTGAAGATCTGCGTTCTTTATTTCTTTCAAAGAAAGTTCTTCCGAGTTATTACAACTTCGCTGTTGTAAAACAGGATCGTTTTGAAAACGTACCTCTGCATATCCATGAGTGGCTGGAGTTGAGTTATATTTATTCTGGTTCCTGCACAATGACGATAAATAAGACTACATTCAGGCTAAAAGCCGGGCAGATGGTTCTGATCAGCCAGAATGCACCTCATTCTGTCAAAAGATGTTCAGAAAATGATATTATCATCAATTTTCTACTGACGCGCGAATATCTGAACGGTACCTTTTTTGAACGCCTGTCTCAGGATAATTACCTTACACACTTTTTCATTGAGGCTCTGAACACCACGATGCAGGAAAGCAGGTATATTGTCTTTTCCCCGGAGCAAAAACAAAACCGGCTGGCAGATCTTGCCAACCAGTTTCTCTGTGAATTTTATTCTCCGTCTGTAACATCCGGACCTTTTTTAGACAGTCTTTTTACGCTGATTACCTGCGAGATGATCAATCTGTTCCAGCACGATATGGTTCTGGATCACTCCTCTTTGGATCAGATTTATACCATACTCCGATATATCGAAGCAAACTTTGCGGACTGTACTCTTTCTTCTACAGCTGAGTTTTTTAATATGCACCCAAACTATCTCTCTGCCTACATCCGCCAGCATACCGGAACCACTTACAAAGAGCTGGTCCAGACACAGCGGCTCTCTCAGGCGGCAAAACTGTTAAAGAGCACCGCACTTTCCACAAATGATATCAGCCTTGCCGTCGGATATCAGAATACCGGCTTTTTCTTTCAGCTGTTCCGCAAGAAATACGGATGTACGCCTATGGAGTATCGAAACAGATTTCATGCTTCCGATACGCCAAATATGTGATATATGGCATAAAGTAACACACAAGAATTAGGTAGACAGCAGCCCCTCTATTCCGAACATTTAACTACGTTTCAATTTATTACTTTGAGGTAAGTATCTTACGCTAAAGTGTGTACTTACAAAGGTTTTCTATGGGACTATAACAAAGGCGCAATCGGAGAAGAAGGAATTACACCAGAATCTTTGTGTAACGCTCCGTTTTATTACACAGAGATTACAGGCGATTTTGTAATGAGAGTAAAGGTATCACACGACTTTAAAGATACCTATGATTCTGCTTCCATTATGGTAATGCAGGACATGAAAAACTGGGCGAATAAGTAATTATGTGCCGCTATCGCAAACGAAATGCGATGAAAAAGCAGACCGAAACCATTTCAGATTTCAGTCTGCTTTTTTACAGAGTTATAGGACGTAAATCATTCAAACCCTTGTTTTATAAGGTTTCTCTTGATTTAGTCCTATTTTAATGTATGCCCCCTTACAAAAAGGAGCGCCCTTGTGACTTCATGTTATATGCATCGGGGTCCGAAGCAGCACATATTGCAGAATAAATTCAGCAGAAACATATTGAAGCACCATCTCGTCACACCAGCATATGGTCTCTCATACGCAGAACCTCGCGTCTCATACCAGTCGCTTCCAAATTCCAGATGCTGCTGGTACTGACGATACTGAAAATTACCCGGTTCTAATGCTACTGCACGTCTGGCAAATTCCTTGGCATCCACAACATGCCCCAATCCTTCGCTGGCGATTGCCGCATAATAATACCAACGTCCATTTCGTGCTGTCTCCGGCATACTATTTAGCACATGCAACGCTTCTGTAAAATGACGACTATTGATATAATTGGCTGCTGCGCGCATTTCGTTAGACTCCTGTGTCTGCTGGTAAGTGCCTTGTGACGTCTGCCCACCAAAGCCACCATATCCATACTGATAACCACCAAAACTTGCGCCCTGCTGACGTTCTCTCATAATCTGATCATACGCCTGCTGCACTTCCTTAAACTTCTCTTCCGCCTGATCCTTGTGCGGATTGTTGACATTTGCATCCGGATGATATTTCCGGCTCAATGCTCTATATGCTTTCTTGATCTCATCCTCAGATGCATCTCGCGATACGCCCAACACCCTATATGGATCTGACATAAACTTGTTCCTCCAACTCTATGGTTTCGTCTTTTTTTCTTTTAACTTCAGGTATTCATATTTTGTCCAAACACCAGAATATAAAATATTACGTAAAATCTCTGCATGCTCCAGAATCGGCATACGTTCAAAAGATTTTGCGCATTCTGCCATCAGACAGGTAAGCGTCGAACGGCAAAAAGTCTCGTATTCTTCTTTTGATTCCATGGACACGTATGCAAACGGATTGTAGCTGCCCTTTTTTTGATCCTTTTTCAAATCCTCATAGGCATCCAACAGATAAATAAATTTACCCATATAAAAGCCCATACTATCTAAATCTTTTGCCCATTCATCCTGCTTCCATTGGAACAATTGTCCCAGCATTTCACCCGTATAGCCAGCCACAATATCTATATTAGACTCCCTGCGCTTTTCTGCCTCCGCAAGTTTTTTCATGTAGTCCTCTACCGCCTGCACTTGTCTTGGGTAACGGATGCTGATTCGATTATAATCTTTTTTTAAAGCTTTTGCTATCGCCTGTTTGATATGACTGCCATCATCTTCATAGTCATCCTGTAAACTATGATAGCTTAAAACGATATCCATAGCTGCCGCATACTCTGTAGCCTCATTGATATACGCCGTCTTTTTTGATGCCGGATGCACTGCGCATCGATATGATATTTCTTCATGCTCCAGTTCATACAAACCCGTTAGCAGAATCAACAAAAATGTCATATCATAATTCAAAAGCATTTGCCCCTTGATTCCCGCCTCATTCTTTAATTGGCGGCAAAGGCCACAATAATATGCCTGATACGTCTTTTCATCCGCTTCTTTTAGTTCTTTACGATTTACATTAATATATCCAAACATATCACACCCTCACTAGGTACGCTTGATAAATTCCATTTTACATTTTGGACAGGTAATCATAATCTTACCCTTGCCCTTTGGTACACGGATTTTCTGCTTACAGGACGGACAATAATATATCTTATATATCTTTTTCTGCTCTCTTTCGTAAACAGCTTTGCTTTTTTGGTATTTTGCCTTAGCAGATGCTCCGCGAAACTTATCCCGGATCTTATCTGTCATACGCAAATATTGTTGATTTTCATAGTAGCGCTTCGATACATTACGGGACATCATGCGAAAATAGCTATAAACCAGCGCTGCGATTCCAAGCAGATACAAAATCGCATTGTGTGAAAACATGGTAATCACAACCAGCACCAATGCCACATATAAAAAGAATTTTGAAAGCGCATCTGCGCCATTTCTCCCCACCATAAAACGAGCCAATTTTTCTCTCATAGTTCCTCCGTCTGCACGTCACTTCTTTTCGTACGCGCACGCTATTGTTTCTTTCAAATCAACTCTATCATTTTGCAAAGCAAAGTCAATAAAAGGACAAATGATTTAATAAAGATTTTAGAATCTGTTTACAAATCATTTGTCCTGTTTATAATTTCGTCAAAAATCCATCTCTATTTTTATGAAAAAGAAGCAAGACGATGAGCCGGGTTATGTCGAGAGTAATCATCTATCTAGGACGACTGTCGCCAATCGCCTCAAGCGACCAACCTGAAACTAGCGGGCCACATACGTTTCCATTCGGTCTTGCTTCGGATGGGGTTTACAGGGACCCTTGCTGTTACCAGCAAAGCGGTGGTCTCTTACACCACCTTTCCACCCTTACTGAGAGCTTGCGCCCTCAGCGGTTTATTTCTGTTGCACTTTCCTTGGAGTCACCTCCACCGGACGTTATCCGGCATCCTGCCCTATGAAGCCCGGACTTTCCTCGTCTGCTGCCTTTCGGCAATTGCAGCCGCGATTACTTATCTTACTTCTTTTTCGAAAACAGTATATCTTATTTTAGACGTTAAAACAACTTCCACCGATAAATTCGCGCACTAGTGAATTGTTACAAATATCATCCGCTGGAATGCCAAGAAAATAATCCAACAATTTAATCAATCGTTTTGCTTCTGCATATTCTGGGCAATTTTCATCAATGGCTAACAGCTGCGGCATAGCATAAATTTTTAATACAGACATTTCATAAATGAGGGCTGAGTTAAACATCTCATCCGCCTGTTCCTGGAATGGGAAAATATTCTTTTCTTCTCCTCTTCGAACAGAATCCCACATAGCAATGGTCTCCTGCGCGCTTGTACCTCTTGTTCTTGCATCACGTACAATACGGCGAATCAATCTGCCATCTGTCGTAGAAAGCGGATTGTGCTCATCGATATTGAGCTGCGTCAATGCGCTGATATAGATTTTAAATTTACTTTCTTTTGGCAGGGATTCCGACATGCGTTCATTTAACCCATGGATTCCCTCAATAACTAAAATATCGCGCTCGCCCAACTGCATATAGTGATCTTTATACTCACGCTTACCTGTTTTAAAGTTAAAACTTGGCAGCAACACGCGTTCTTTATTCAGTAGGCGTACCATATCTTCATTGAATTGCTTAATATCCAGACCTTCAATGCATTCAAAATCTTTTTCACCAAATTCATCCAGCGGAATCTGATCACGGTTGAGATAGTAGTCATCCAATGGAATTGGATGCGGTGTCACACCAAGCGCACGCAGCTGTGCAGACAAACGATGGGAAAATGTTGTCTTACCGGAAGATGAAGGGCCTGCAATCATCACAAACTTTTTGTTCGGATCTGCGACAATCCTCTCTGCAAGTGCACCAACGCGACGTTCCATATATGCCTCTTGCGAAAGAATAATCTCCCGCGTTTTTCCCGCACAAATAGCATCGTTCAATGCGCCCACGGAAGGAATTCCCATATCTGCGCCCCACTGTTCGGAAGCCTGTAAAATATGGAATAATTTGGTGGCTGGTTCAAACGGAGCCACTTCTGTCGTCGTTTTTTGTGGAAATTGTAAAATAAATCCCTGTTCATATGGATACAGGGCAAAGTACGACAACATGCCTGTGCTTGGCGCCATATAGCCATAAAAATAATCGATGCAGCCATCCAATTCGTAAATATTACAATTGGAACTGGAACGATAATGCATCAGACGTTCCTTATCCTGCATACCTCTTTCTGCAAATAATACGCGAGCATCCTCTGTCCGAATCGTCTTTTTACAGATTGGCAAATCCTGTGCCACGAGTGCTAGCATCTGCTCCTGCAGATTTTTTAACCACGCCTCATCTATGGCATCCTTTCCAACAATCCTGCAATAATAACCTGCACCAAGAGAATGTTCTACCCGCAGTAATGCTTCTGGGCAAAGACTCTGCAATGCACGCTGCATCAAGAAAACAACACTTCTGCGATACGCACGTCTGCCATTTTTATCCTGCGTTGTCAAAAATGTAATTTCGCCATCGCCAGGCACTTCTCTTCCAAGCTCCATTAATTTATGGTCGAACAATGCAAGAATAATGGTATCCTCATATTCTTTCTGCCATTCCTTCGCAATGGTTAGAAATGTCACACCTTGTTCATACACACTCTCTTTTTTCTGTACTGTCACACGAATCTGCATATCTCATCACCTCTAAACAATCCAAAAGGGTTCTGCAAAGGGCTCTGCCATGACCGTAAGGTCCGGTGTCTGTTCCTGCAACCACTCTTTCATATAATCCATATATATGTGTTCCACGCCATAATGTCCCGCATCAATAATGACCAGATCATCTGCCACAGCATCAATACCAGAGTGATGATCCATATCACCTGTAATATAAACATCTGCATGTTTTTGTTTTGCCAGGGCAATCTCACTTTTTCCAGATCCCGGGCATAACGCTACACGTTTTACCTTTGTATCCGGATTGCCAAAAACTTTAACATGCGATAATCCAAAACGATCCCGCACCATCGCAGCCATATCCTGTACACACATTTCCTGCGTCAGTTCTCCCACACAGCCAATTCCGCGTACACCATCGTTTTCACTTGTCACATCCAGCACTTCTACATCGGTAAGTTCCAGATAGCTTGCCGCCAGATTTCCCATCACACATACATCAAAATTGGTATGCATCGCATAATAGGAAATATGGTTTTGCACAAGTCCAATGATACGTCTACCAATAAAATCATCGGTAGAAACATGCTTAATACCACCAAATATAAGTGGATGATGCGTCAAAATCAAATCCGCACCTGCTGCAATGGCATGTTCTAATACTGCATCATTCAGATCCAATGCCAGATATACTTTATGTATCTGCTGCTCCCGGTCTCCCACAAGCAGCCCGACATTATCCCACTCCAAGGCTTCACTTCTTGGAATCTGATTCTCTAGTTTTTTGATCAGCTCTTTTAATTGCATTGCCCGATCACCTCTATTTCTGTTACCACAAACTTTGTTCCACCAGCTGCAAATGTGCTTCTACTTCTTTTGTTCTCTGCATGATTGCCGGCGTCTGTTTCTGCGCTGCCAACTGCTTCAAAACATCTTTTTGGATTCTTTGCTCCCGCAGCAAATAAGAATGCAGCACTGCATGATGTGCCTGCAAAAGCATCGGTCCAAACAAAAAATCACCGTCGGTCAGCTTCGGTTGCTGCACAAATTTCTCCGGTGCATAACGCACCTTCATCATCGGATAATATTTTCCATCCTCTAGGATCATATCTTCCTGCAGCAATTCATAATTCTCAGAGAAAAGAAAACGACGCACCTCTTCCAGCTCTGACTGCGGCTGCAAAATCAGCTCTTTTACCTTTCTTGCGACACTGCGGCCTTCTGTCAAAATATGTATTACAATGCCACCGCCCATGCCGGCAATCAGTATCGTGTCTGTTTCATCTTCGCTCACCTGTGCCAATCCGTCGGAGCGCCTTGTAGTAATGACTGTCTCTAATCCTGCCCCAGCAATATGTGTTTTTGCTGCCAAAAGCGGTCCTTCTCCAATATCCATCGCTATCGCAGAAGGAATCAGCTTTTGCTGTACCAGATAAATCGGCAAAAAGCCATGGTCGCATCCTACGTCACAAAGGCGGTTTCCCGGCGTGACCATACGCGCCAATGCCTCCATGCGCTTTGATAAGTGCACCGCCATTACTCTAAGTAATCCTTTAACTTACGGCTGCGGCTTGGATGACGAAGCTTTCTTAATGCCTTAGCTTCAATCTGACGAATACGTTCACGTGTAACGTTAAATTCCTTACCAACTTCTTCCAAAGTTCTGGCTCTGCCGTCTTCCAGACCAAAACGTAAAATCAATACTTTCTGCTCACGTTCTGTCAAAGTTCCAAGCACTTCTTCTAACTGTTCTTTTAACAATGTAAAGGTTGCTGCATCCGCTGGTACCGGAACATTATCATCCTGAATAAAATCTCCCAAATGAGAATCTTCCTCTTCACCAATTGGTGTTTCCAAAGATACCGGCTCCTGCGAAATTTTTAAAATTTCACGCACACGCTCTACTGGCATGTCCATCTCTGCTGCGATTTCTTCCGGGGTAGGTTCGCGTCCTAACTCCTGCAGCAACTGACGGGAAACGCGAATCAGTTTGTTGATGGTTTCTACCATATGCACAGGAATACGGATGGTTCTCGCCTGATCGGCAATGGCTCTTGTGATTGCCTGACGGATCCACCATGTCGCATACGTAGAGAACTTGTATCCCTTACGATAATCGAATTTTTCTACTGCCTTAATCAGACCTAAGTTACCTTCCTGAATCAAATCGAGGAAAAGCATACCACGTCCCACATAACGTTTTGCGATAGAAACAACCAGACGAAGGTTTGCCTCAGCCAAACGCTTCTTTGCCTCCTGATCGCCAAGCTCCATACGCTTTGCAAGTTCAATTTCTTCTTCTGCTGTAAGAAGTGGAACCTTACCAATTTCTTTTAAGTACATACGTACAGGATCTTCTGTACTGATACCATCCGGTACAGACAAATCAATCTTTTCTACTTCTACGTCATCATCATCCTCTAAGATGATATCATCATCGTTGTCCTGCAAACGCAGCACATCAATGTTGTTCTTCTCTAAGAAATCAAGAATTGCTTCAAACTGTTCTGCTGAAAGCTGCAATTCCTTGAAATAATCGCTGATTTCCTGATACTCTAAGACGTTCTTTCTGTCTTTTGCAAGTTCTAATAATTCAGCCAGTTTCTTTTGAAATGCAGCTTTTCTTGCATCGTCAGACTTTGCATTTTCTGCACCATCTGCCTTCTTACTGCTCTTCTTTGCAGTACTTTTCTTTGTGGTTGTCTTTTTTTCTTCCACTTTCACGCTTTCTTCTACCACTTCTTGTGTTTCTACTGTGCTTTCGCTTTTTTTCGCCATTTTTACATCCTCTCTCATGTATTTTGCCCTTAATTAAAGGAAATATGCAGTTTCTCCAGTTCCTGAAGCCTGCGCTTATCATCTATAATTTGTTTCAGACCATTCATATCCGTAGGATCTAAATTACGTCTTCTTTGCTCCATACTGTTTTGCTTGATGCGAACAACCGTCTCTCGGATTGCCTTTTCCCAATCTGCATCGGTATTTACGCCTTGTACGCTGGTGTTAAAAATTTCTGCCACTTGTCTCTGACTATCTTCGTCAGAAAAAAGGCTCACGATACGCGCCGGGTTCAACTCGCTTTCCTCTGCAAACTGTTGGAACAATTCTTTTGCCACTGTCGCATAGATGCCTTCGGTAAAATCCTCAGCCTCTACATAATCCCGGATTGCTGTATAAATCTGCGGTCGTTCTACCAGCCATGTCAACAGCAATCGTTGTGATTGCATCATGCCATCCTCGCGTGTCTTTTTCTTTTGCACACCCGATTTGAGCTTCGTCGGTTCCGGCTCATTTATAATGCCCCCTTTGGTACCTAAGTTGTGCACCATCTGTCGCATATTTTCATATCCAACCTGATAACGTGACGCTACTGCTTCAATGTAGTTGTTTCGCTCCAGTTCTTCTGGAAAAGCCAGAATCCGTTTTGCCACTTCATAATAAAAAGCACTTTTGCTCTCCGGATCTTTCATATCATAATCGCGTTCTAGCATGCGAATGGTAAACATAAAACTGTTTTCTGCTTCATCAATCCTGCGCTGGTATTCTTCTGCTCCCAATGCTTTGATAAATTCATCCGGATCTTTATGTGGGCTCATGTTAATCACCTTACAGGTAATACCGGCTTCTTTTAAAATCGGTATCGCACGAAGTGCCGCCTTTACGCCCGCACCATCAGAGTCATAGCTTAAATAAACATCTTTTCCATAACGGCGGATCATATTCGCATGCCCACTTGTAAGCGCTGTTCCCAGCGATGCAATGGCATTATCAAATCCCGCCTGATGCAGTGCAATAACATCCATATACCCTTCGCACAAAATAAACTGATTTTTCTTTGTGCGTCTTGCAAGCTGCAAGCCATATAATGTACGGCTCTTATTAAAAATCATAGTCTCCGGGGAATTTAGATACTTTGGTTCTCCCTCGCCCATAACTCGACCACCAAATGCCACTACTTTATTGTTGGCATCCATAATGGGAAACATGGCACGATTCCAGAATTTATCATGTGCCCCTCTTGCTTCATCAATCGTCACAAGACCACTATCTTTTAATACTTCGTCCGTATAGCCTTTTTTCCGCAAATACTGATAAAGATCGTTGCTATACTTATCCGCATAACCCAGGCCAAATTTTTGCATCGTCTCTGGGGACAATTCTCTCTTTGAGAAATACTGATACGCCTGTTTTCCTTTTTCGTTGCGCAGCAGCATGTAAAAATATTTTGCTGCCTCTTTGTTGATTTCAAACAACTGGTTACGCTTGTCTGCTTCACGCCTTGCCTCCGAGGTCATCTCCTGCTTCGGAAGCTCGATTCCAGCGCGATCCGCCAGTGCCTCCATCGCCTCCGAAAAGGTAAAATTCTCATATTCCATCAGAAACGTAAAGACATTGCCGCCAGCGCCACAGCCAAAACAATAATACATCTGCTTCGACGGTGTCACAGAAAACGAGCCTGTTTTTTCACTATGAAAAGGACAAAGTCCAAAGTAGGACGAGCCTTTTTTTTGTAAATGAACATATTGTGATATCACATCGACGATATCGTTTCGCGAACGCACCTCTTCGATGGTATCGTTGTCATAATACGGCATTTCTCCGCCTCTTTCTATTTAGTGTATCTAAGTTGCTTTCGGTCATGCACATTGCATGACCTCATAAGGATGTTCTGTTCGTTAAGTTCAGCCTTCGCTACCGCTCGCCTTCACTAATCTCTCAGAACGACCTCGCACTAAGTTCATCCTTCGCTGGCGCTCGGATTCACTAAGTTGCTTTCGGTCAATACCCATCGACCTGCCAGGAGACCGGCATAAAGAATTCGTTAAACTTGGTGACGGCATATTGATCCGTCATTCCTGCGATATAATCGCAAACCACACGATCTTTTGCTTCCTTCCCCTGCTCGATCATGCGCACATATTTCATCGGCAACTGATCCATATGCTCTATATAGTATTCAAACAGCTGGCTCAACATACGTTGTGCCTTAATTTCCTCTGCTTTTGCAACTGGATTTTGATATACGTTGGAAAACATAAATTTACGCAAGTCGTACATCGCCTGTTCCATCTCTGCAGACATGGCAATCGGCTCTAAATCATTACGGCACTCTTTGTCCATCACATCGATGTTGTGAAGACTGCTCATAATCACATCATGAATCAGATTATCCAGTCTTTCTCGCGATGAATGACCTAGCGTATTGCGCATTTCCTTTGGTATGTCATCTTCTGTCAGAATCAAACCACGAATTGCATCATCAATATCATGATTAATATATGCAATTTTGTCCGACAAACGGACAATTTTTCCTTCTGGTGTAGCCGGTACTGTACTGGTCTGGTGATTGCGTATACCATCACGCACTTCCCAAGTCAGATTCAATCCCTCACCATCTTTTTCCAAGTGTTCTACAATACGTACACTTTGTTCGCTATGTATAAAGCCACCTTTACACAACCCATTCAAGGTGCGCTCTCCCGCATGTCCAAACGGTGTGTGCCCCAAGTCATGCCCTAATGCAATTGCCTCCACTAAATCCTCGTTCAGCCGGAGTGCCTTACCAATGGTTCTGGCATTCTGGGATACTTCAAGCGTATGCGACATACGTGTACGATAATGGTCCCCTTTGGGTGTCAAAAAAACCTGCGTCTTATTTTTCAATCGTCGAAACGACTTACAATGTAGGATACGGTCACGATCTCGTTGAAAGACCGGGCGAATATCACACTGCGATTCCTCTCGGTCACGCCCCTTGGAATTTTCGCTCAAAGTGGCATAAGGACTCAGGTTTTCACGTTCCATATCCTCAATGGTTTCTCTTATGGTCATGGTCATGTCCTTTCCAAAATAAACACTCTCTTATATTCTATTACGCATCCATTCGCTTTTTCCTTTTTTTAGGGACGTTCCGTACTACAGCAGGGCGCTGATCTTGTGAAACATAAGAAGGAAGTCTTCTTCTACATCTTCAAATGGCTTGGTACTAAATGCCGGTCTTGTCAAAATTTCATGTTCCGGAATATCTAACTCTTCATTCATAAAACATTTAAATTCATGAAAAAGCATGGCATCATCCACTGACTTAATCTGTGCCATTTCTTCCTCTGAGGGGCACTGTCCCAAAAACTTTTCATAAATCATATTTTGCAGCTTCTCTTCTGCCGCCAGATACTCCGGCATATGTTGCTTAAGCGGTCTTGTAATATCTGCCATGTAGGCTTCGCTCCCATCGTGCAGTAAGCATCCCAAAACCACGGCAGCACTATATCCGCGCTCCAATGCCTCATACGCGCACTCTACACAGTGTTGACCAACCGAATAAAACTGACTAAAATGTCCGTTTGCACGTGTCATAAGTGATAACGCATGCGCAATATCATTGATATCAATATCCTCCATTTTGGGTTCCATAATCGTAAAGTGCTTTTTTGTGTATGTTGTAATATAATCCTGCATCGCTTATCCGTCCTCTTTTATATCATGCCTTTCACACAGAGACGAGACACGCTCTGTGACTGCGAATCTCGTCTCTATAACAAAAAAGAAAAACCTCACCGCAACGTGTCAGATTTTTCTTCTTCGCGGCACTCTTCATTTTGAGATATATTCTATCATATTATCCTATGTAAAAATGTGCCAAATTATCCTATAAATCATGCATTTTTTTGTTTTCAAAAATGATGTTTCTCTTATTTTACTTACTCTAAAAAGGATTTCAGTTCGCGATAAACCGAACAAACTGGAAGTCCCATAACATTGCTGTAACTTCCTTCAATCCCAATAATATGCTTCGCAAAAATGCCTTGTATTCCGTATGCACCGGCTTTATCCATGGATTCCTTCGTTGCCACATAATCTGCAATTTCCTTGTCCGAAAGAGAGGCGACATGTACATCCGTACATTCGTAAAAAGTCTTTGTCTCTTCTTTTGCAATCAATGTCACTCCGGTAAAAACCTGATGTGTATGCCCAGATAAAAGATGTAGCATGCGTGCGGCATCCTCCTCATCTTTTGGCTTTCCAAGAATACAGAATTCTCTTGCTTCTTTTGCATTTTTCATCTCTGATGTTCTGACACAAACAATGGTATCTGCACCAAGCACCACCGACATTTCTTTTTCCTCATCTGTCAATGTAGCCCATACCGCCTGCGCCTTAATTTTTGACAATTCCTGTGCGATATCTTCCGATTCCGTAGCCTGTGTGACTTCTTCTGCGCCGCTGGTTCGTACTTCAAAACCAATGCCGATCTGCTCTAGCAATTCTTTTCTTCTTGGCGATGATGACGCTAAAATGATATGTTTCATCTTTTCATTTATCCCCTTATCTTTTTTGTTCGGATTAATCATAATCCATTACCACATGCTTTTCAACGATTCTTGCCCATGTACTGATTTCCAAATTCTGCTTCTATAAACAATAAATGAGGTCGTAGGGAAATGATTTCTCAATTCCCTACGACCTCTACTTACTGCATGTCTTATGAATACAATTCCTTATAAATGGCATCCAAATCATAATCTGGTGCATATTTCTTACCAGCATCATAGACTCTTTGAACTTCAGCAACGTCCATATCCAAAAAATCTGCTATCTGACTCGTACTTTTTCCTCGGTTCATCTGTTGCATGATCACAGAAATCACATTCTGTCTGCGTCCTTCTTCGCGTCCTTCTGCTCGTCCTTCTTCCAATCCCTGATTATGGTATATTCTCTTCAGTAGTTCTTTTTCTTCATATGCTCTCATATAACTCAGCCCTACCTTTCTGTTATCTTTTATCTGAGATACCATGCTCTGCAATTCCCGTAAGTCATCCGTCACTGCGTTTTCGTCTGTGGACTCTTCAAAATATGTAAGAAATTTCTGTAAATCCTCAGAGTAATTCCCGACACTACCCTTCGTATATAAGAAAATCGTCATTGCACCATCCTCGTATTCCATGTCCGGTTGTTCTACACAATAATTCTTAATCGTGTACACCATCCGATTATAGCCAAACGGATCAAATGGAGTAATGAAAATCACATATACTTTTTTCAGTTTTCGATAATCCTCTCCGCTTGGAAGTGCTGCATTATCAATCTTCGCATGGTAAAACCGAACCCGCTTTGGGAGTCCTTCTACTGATATTCTATCATGATTTTTCTCAGGTTCAATATCAAAAATCGAAGAATCATCCTCAATAAT
>URCQ01000029.1 GCA_900546435.1 uncultured Pseudobutyrivibrio sp.
ATGATTATAAAGGAGTGCAAGTGGTTGATATCTGTAGATGGTTACGAGAATAGTATTTTTTACGTTTTGTATTAAGTGCTTGCGCGACGGCAGACTGGTTATCAGAAAACATTGGAATCAGATTCGTCGTGTCTCTCGAAAGAGGCATGGATTTATTAAACTGTCTTGGCACAGCTTAGACTGCCGCCAGGATGTGTCCGCTCTGGGCAGATATTCAGGGCTTCACGCATAAGAGGTTCAAAGGACTTGTACGACAAAAAAGCAATCCTTTGGCAACCGGCGCAGACGAACATCCATGTGCGGTTGCGCCTCGCGGGCACGTCCATGTGCCCGCGTTGCCATTTATATAACAAGTCCTATGAACCTCTAATACGCAAAGCATTCATATCTGCCTGGAGCGGACATCATCCAAGGCGGTTGTCTAACTTTGAAAAGACAGTTTTTATCAGATAATCCATGCCTCTTTCTTAGAGACACAGAATCTTATGACGTTTTCTGATAGTCAGTCTGCCGTCGCGCAAGTGTTTAATATAGAACATAAAAAAGGGCGCCCCTACAAAAGGAGCGCCCCTGTGACAATTATTTTCCGTTGTGTTTCTCTTCACAGTACTTGCAGCGATACACTTCATTTTCTTCATCCGTCAGAATAAAGATCTGGTCGAGCTCCTGCTCGATAGATGTGATACATCTTGGATTCTTGCAGGAGATGACATTTTTAATCTCACGTGGAAGTGTCAACTCTTTTTTGTCGACAATTTTGTCGCCCTGAATGACATTGACGGTAATGTTGTGATCGATATAACCTAGAATATCGAGGTCTAATGCATCTATCGGACATTCTACTTTGATGATATCTTTCTTTCCCATCTTATTACTTTTTGCATTCATAATAATGGCAACCGTGCAGTCAAATTGGTCTAAATGCAAATCATGATAAATTTTCATGCTCATGCCTGCCTGAATGTGATCGAGTACGAAACCTTCGTGAATACCACTAATATTTAACATGTTCCCACCTCCAATAATGTATAAATGAGTGCCATACGGATATAGACACCAAGTTGTGCCTGCTTGAAGTAAGAGGCTCTTGGATCGTCATCAACTTCTACAGAAATCTCGTTTACACGAGGAAGTGGATGCAATACAATCATATCTTCTTTGGCAAGTGCCATTTTTTCAGCATTTAAAATATAGAAATCCTTCATACGCAGATAGTCTTCTTCGTTGAAGAAACGTTCTCTTTGTACACGGGTCATATAGAGAATATCAAGCTCTGGCATCGCATCTTCTAATTTTTCCATTTCTACATAAGGAATATGATTCTTGTCCAAAACATCTTCCCGAATGTAGCTTGGTACACGGAGTTCTTCCGGCGAAATCAATACGAACTTGATGTTAGAGTAACGAACAAGTGCATTGATCAGTGAGTGAACGGTACGACCAAACTTTAAATCTCCACAGAGTCCGATTGTCAGATTGTCAAGTCCGCCATGTAAAGAACGGATTGTGTATAAATCGGTTAATGTCTGTGTGGGATGTTGATGACCACCATCTCCGGCGTTAATCACTGGAATGCTGGAATGGGAAGAGGCAACAAGAGGAGCTCCTTCCTTTGGATGACGCATAGCACAAATGTCTGCGTAACTAGAAATAATACGAATGGTATCGGAAACACTTTCGCCTTTGGATGCGGAAGAGGAATCAGCACTGGCAAAACCAAGAGTAGAACCTCCAAGGTTTAACATTGCTGCTTCAAAACTTAAACGAGTACGAGTACTTGGCTCGTAAAAACATGTGGCTAATTTTTTGCCATGGCAGGATTCCGCATATTTGTCGGGATGCTGTCTCATGTCATCAGCCAGATCCATTAGTTGCTCAATTTCCTCTGTAGAAAAGTCCAGAGGGTTCATAAGATGACGCATAACAAACCTCCGTTTTTTGGTATTTTTTCTATCATATAATAGCGATGTGCAAATTTCAATCATTAAGTGATATTCAGAAAATTCAGACGATATTCGTTTTGTGAAAATGTTCTTTCTATGCCAAAAAAGGTGGGATTTTTGGGCTGTTTTTGTTATACTAAAAGTTATGGAAATTGAGCATGTAACGGAAAGGAATTCGATATGAAAAGTGTAAAAGATTTACTGGAAAAGCTGGATTATGAAGTCCTGCAGGGAAATGTGGAACAGGAAATCACAGAGCTTGTTTATGATTCTCGTAAAGTAAAAGAAAATTCTATGTTTGTATGCGTCAAAGGCGCAACCGTAGATGGCCATACATTTGCAAAGGACGTTGTAGAAAAAGGAGCGACCGTGTTGGTGGTTTCTGATGCAGTAGAAGTGCCGGAACAGATAACCGTAATCAAGGTTGCAGATACCAGAGTTGCACTGGCATATTTAGCAGCAGCATACTTTGATTATCCTGCCGATACGTTAAAAGTCATTGGTATTACCGGAACGAAAGGAAAGACAACAACGACTTACATGGTAAAATCCATCATGGAAAATGCAGGATTTAAAGTGGGCTTGATTGGTACGATTGAAGCAATCATCGGAGATGAAAAAATACCTGCAAATAACACAACACCGGAATCTTATGTGGTGCAGGAGTATTTCCGCAAGATGCTGGATGCCGGCTGCGATTATGCGGTGATGGAGGTGTCATCCCAGGGCTTGATGATGCACCGTGTGGACGGATTTACCTTTGATGTTGGTATTTTCACAAACATTGAACCCGATCATATCGGACCAAATGAACATGCATCGTTTGAAGATTATTTACAGTGTAAGGCGAAACTGTTCCAAAAATGTCGTTTGGGTATTGTTAATGCAGATGATGTGCATGTTGCAGAGATTTTAAAGAATCATACCTGCAAAGTGCAGTCATATGGATTCTCAGAGCAGGCAGACATTTGTGCAAAAGATATGAAACTGGTGCGCAAGGGTGGACATCTGGGTGTTTCGTATCATGTGAGCGGGCTGGTAAATGGTGATATTGAGACGAGCGTGCCAGGCAGATTTAGCGTATATAATTCATTGACGGCAGTAGCCATTTGCAATCATTATGGTGTCGCAGTGGATGTGATGAAAAAAGCACTTTTGCATGCCAGTGTCAAAGGGCGTATCGAAATGGTGCATGTTTCAGATGAATTTACACTCATGATTGATTATGCACATAATGCCATGAGTTTAGAGAGTCTGCTTACCACGTTAAAAGAATACGAACCGGGAAGACTGGTTTGTCTGTTTGGCTGTGGAGGAAACCGATCCAAACTGCGTCGTTATGAGATGGGAGAAGTTTCCGGTAAATTAGCAGATCTTACCATCATTACATCCGACAATCCACGTTTTGAAGAACCACAGGCAATCATCGATGATATCAAAACAGGTATTGCAAAAACAGACGGAAAATACGTGGAGATTATCAATCGGAAAGAGGCAATCCGCTTTGCGATTGAACATGGAAAGCCGGGAGATATTATTGTTCTGGCAGGAAAAGGTCATGAGGATTACCAGGAAATCAAAGGGAAAAAATACCCAATGGATGAACGCGTGCTGATTGCAGAAGTGTTAGAAGAGTTGGGTTGGAAAAAATAAGATTCATTGTTATAGAAGGAAAGATACATGTTATACAGTGATGTAATCATTGACATATCGCTTGAAAAATTAGATAAAACCTTTCAATACGAGATACCGCAGCATTTACAAGATGTGGTACAGATTGGAAGCCGCGTTGTAATTCCTTTTGGAAATGGTACCAGGCGCATTACGGGATATGTCATTGACATGTCACAAGAGCCGAAGATTGATCCGGATCGCATCAAACCAATCCTGGGCATTTCAAAAGACAGTATTGCTGTAGAATCGCAGTTGATTGCGCTGGCAGCATGGATTCGCCGCAATTATGGATGCACGATGAACCAGGCGCTTAAAACAGTCCTCCCCATTAAGAAAAAAGAGGGAATCAAAGAAAAAAAGACAGTATATTTTCTACTGGATGAAAAAGGTGCTAGAGATGAGATGGCAACCTTGATGGCGAGAAAGCGCCACAGTGAAGCAAAAGAACGCTTGCTTCGCATTTTGATGGAGCAACAGGAACTCCCTTGGGAAGAAATTACGGGAAAGATGCAAATTGCATCATCAGTGATCCGTGATTTTGAAAAGAATGGATGGGTTCGCATTGGAACAACGCGTGCGTATCGAAATCCCGTTTTGCCAATGACAGAGGAAAGTAAGCCAATCGTGTTATCACAAGCACAAAAAGAAGCTGTGGACTGTGTTTGCGCAGATTGGAAAGAAGGAAAACAGAATACATATTTACTCTATGGCGTGACCGGAAGTGGAAAGACAGAGGTCTATATGGAGTTGATCGCGCATACACTTGCAAGAGGAAAAAGTGCCATTGTGCTGATTCCGGAGATTGCACTGACGTATCAGACATTGATGCGTTTTTACCAGCGTTTTGGTGCGCAGGTTTCGATTATGAATTCGAGAATGTCACCGGGCGAGCGCTTTGATCAATATGAACGTGCGAAAAAGGGTGAGATTCGTATTATGGTGGGACCGCGGAGCGCACTGTTCACACCATTTTCAGATTTAGGTATTATCATTATAGATGAAGAGCATGAACCGTCCTACAAGAGTGAAACCGTACCACGATATCATGCAAGGGAAACAGCGATTGCCCGGGCAAAGATGCAGCAGGCAACGGTGGTCTTAGGTTCTGCAACACCATCGGTGGAAAGTTTTTCACGCGCAAAGAGCGGAGAATATAAAATGCTGACGTTGCCGACGCGAATTTCTGGACGCAAATTACCAACGTGTGAGATTGTAGATTTGCGGGAAGAGCTTCGTGCAGGAAATCGTTCTGTGCTATCGCGCAGATTACAGGAACTGATGGCGGACCGCTTGCAAAAGAAAGAACAGACGATGTTGTTTATCAATCGGCGGGGACTGCTGGGCTTCGTTTCTTGCAGAGCATGTGGTCATGTGATAAAATGTCCCCATTGCGATGTCTCATTGAGCCTGCATCGTGGGGATCGGATGCGATGTCATTATTGTGGATATGAGACGAGAAAGCCGCAGGTATGTCCGTCCTGTGGTTCCAAATATATTGGTGGTTTTAAAGCGGGAACGCAAAAGTTTGAAGAAGTGGTAAAACAGACGTTTCCAACAGCGAGAGTGCTTCGTATGGATATGGACACAACGCGGGGAAAACATGGACATCAGGAGATTCTGGAGGCATTTCGCAGACAGGAAGCAGATATTCTGATAGGAACACAGATGATTGTGAAAGGGCATGATTTCCCAAATGTAACGCTGGTTGGTGTTTTGGCAGCAGATTTATCCTTGAATGCAAGCGATTTTCACAGCGGAGAGCGTACATTTCAATTATTGACGCAGGCTGCGGGACGAGCGGGCAGAGGTGAAATACCGGGGAATGTTGTGATGCAGACATATCAGCCAAAGCATTACAGTATTGTGGCGGCAAAAGAGCAGAATTACGAAGCTTTTTATGAAGAAGAAATCGCATATCGCGAGCTGATGGATTATCCACCGGCATCACATATGCTTCTTATTCTGGTAACTTCTGAAAAAGAAGAAGACGCAGATTTGTGTGCAAAAGAGCTGGCAGAGACAATTGAAAAAGAGGCTCCGCAGGTCGTTTGTTTAGGACCGTCGGATGCAGCGGTCGCAAAAGTAAATGATATTTACAAGAAAGTTATATATTGTAAACATCGGGATTACGAGCAGCTGATTTCTGTAAAAGACAGAATCATGGAACGTATCCAACAAGAACAAAACTTTGCAAAAGTAATGGTATGGTTCGATTTTGATCCAATGAACCAGGCCTAAACATATTTAGAGAAAGAGGGAGATAGTATGGCAATCAGACAGATAAGAGTACAGGGAGACGAAGTGTTAGAGAAGGTGTGTCGTCCGGTAAAGGAGATTACACCAAGAATAGCAACATTGATTGAGGATATGATTGATACGATGTATGAATACGATGGTGTAGGATTAGCAGCACCACAGGTGGGGATTTTACGTCGTATTGCGGTGATTGATATCGGAGAAGGCCCGATTGTACTTGTGAATCCAGAAGTAATTGAAACATCCGGAGAACAGACAGGAGAAGAAGGATGTTTATCACTTCCTGGAAAATCCGGTCAGGTAACACGACCAAATTATGCAAAAGTGCGTGCTTTCAATGAAAATATGGAAGAATATGAAGTGGAAGGTGAAGAGCTTTTGGCAAGAGCTCTGTTGCATGAGATTGATCATCTGGATGGTCATATGTATACCGAAAAGGTAGAAGGTGTGCTTCATGATGTAAATTATGGAGAAGAGGACGAATAGAGGAGTAGTCGTATGAAAGTTGTTTTTATGGGAACACCGGATTTTGCAGTAGCAACGGTGGATGCAATAGCAAAAGCAGGACATGAAATCGTGTTGGTTGTAACACAGCCGGATAAGCCGAGAGGCAGGGGAAAAGAAATGCAATTTCCAGCAGTCAAGACATGGGCAATCGAACATGATATCCCGGTATACCAGCCAAAACGTATTCGCGATGCAGAAGCTGTAGAACTCTTGCAAAAGCAGGATGCCGAGATTTTTATCGTGGCAGCGTTTGGACAACTTTTGCCAAAAGAAGTGTTAGATATTCCACCACTTGGCTGTGTCAATGTACATGCATCGTTACTTCCCAAATACCGTGGTGCTGCACCGATTCAATGGGCGGTTATGAACGGAGAGCAGGTGAGTGGCGTGACAACCATGCAGATGGGCGTGGGCTTAGATGATGGGGATATGCTTTTAAAAGAAGAGGTGGTGCTGCGGGAAGATGAGACAGGCGGAAGCTTGTTTGATCGTCTTGCAGAAGTTGGTGGAGCGCTTTGTGTTAAGACGATCGAAGGATTAGCTGAAGGAAGCATTACGCCAATTCCACAGGATGAGGCACAGGCAACGCATGTAGGTATGATCAAAAAGAGTATGGGAAATCTTGATTTTTCCAGAAGTGCCGTGGAGTTAGAACGTTTGGTGCGAGGCCTCAATCCTTGGCCGAGTGCATATACACATCTTGGAAATAAGACATTAAAAGTGTGGAAAGCACGTGTGGATACAGATACGAAGACAGAGGCACAGCCGGGAGAGGTAGTATCTTCGGATGCATCCGGTATCGCAGTTGCTACAGGCGAAGGGCTTCTCGTGATGGAAGAGATTCAGTTAGAAGGTAAAAAACGCATGTGCGTCGCAGATTTTTTACGTGGTCGTGAGATTCCGGTGGGAACCATGTTATGCGACTAGTATGAAAGGAGAAGATTATGTACGGATATTATGGATATTATTGGGATCCAACTTATGTTTTGGTTGTCATTGGTGCAATTATTTGTCTTCTGGCATCAGCAAGGGTAAAGGGAACATTTAACAAATATAATAAAGTGCGTAGCGCATCTGGGATGACTGGCGCACAGGCGGCAGAACGTATGCTTCAAATGTCAGGCATTTATGATGTGACGGTACATCATGTATCCGGTAATCTGACGGATCATTATGATCCACGAAATAAAACCCTCAATCTATCGGATCCGGTATACAATTCGACGAGTGTAGCAGCGATTGGTGTGGCAGCGCACGAATGTGGACACGCGATTCAACATCAGCGCAATTATGTACCGCTGACACTTCGCAGTGCAATTGTTCCGGTAGCAAATATCGGGTCAACTTTGGCATGGCCATTGATTTTGATCGGTTTACTTTTTAATAGCCAGATGGGACATAATCTTATTATGATCGGAATTATCGCTTTTTCTTTTGCTGTTATTTTCCAGCTTGTGACACTTCCGGTGGAATTTAACGCATCTTCCCGGGCACTTCATTTCTTAAATGATACGGGAATGCTTTCGCATGAAGAATTGCGTGGTACGAGAAAAGTATTAAAAGCAGCAGCGTTGACCTATGTGGCAAGTGCGGCAGCAGCCATTTTACAATTGCTGCGTCTGGTGATTTTGTTTGGAGGAAATAGACGCGATGACTGATCCGAATCAGAGAGAAATCGTTGTTGCAATCCTGGATGAAATATTGGAACAGGGAAAATATTCCCATCTGGTACTAAAAGCAACATTGGATAAATATCAATATCTTTCGAAACAGCAGCGTGCATTTATCACGCGTCTGACACAGGGCACCATTGAACGATTGTTACAGATAGATGCTATTTTGAATCAATTTGTAAAAAAACCAAAAGTACCGAAGATGAAACCGATGATTCGGACGGTACTGCGCAGCAGTGTCTATCAGCTTGTCTTTATGGATGGAGTTCCGGATGCTGCTGTTTGTAATGAGGCAGTACGCCTGGTAAAAAAACATGGACTCGGAGGCCTTGGCGGTTTCGTCAATGGTGTACTTCGTAACATCTCACGCCATAAGGATGAAATTGTATACAAGGGCTGGTCGGAACAGTATTCTATGCCGCAATGGATTATTGATGCATGGAAAGCGCAGTATGATGATGCAACAGTAGAGCAGATTTTACAGGCTTTATTAGAAGAAAAGAAGACATGTATCCGTGCCAATACGAATCGGATGTCAGTCGTTCAGTTAACGAATCGCCTGCAGGAGCAAGGCATTACGGTGGAGCCATGTGAAGAAATTCCGTATGCGCTTTATATCAGTGGTTACGATCACTTGAGCGGCATACCTGAGTTTGTGGAAGGGGATTTTTATATTCAGGATTTTAGTTCTATGATGGTGGCACATAGTGCGGGCATTCAGGCAAACGATCATATTATTGATGTATGTGCAGCGCCGGGAGGCAAGAGTCTGCATGCAGCAGAACTTTTAGCAGGCACAGGTATGGTAGAAGCCAGAGATGTCTCTGACTACAAAGTGTCTTTGCTGCAGGAAAACATAGCCCGTATGGGGCTTACCAATATCAAAGCCGAGAAATGGGATGCAACCATCAAAAAAGAGGACTCCATAGAACAGGCGGACGTCGTTATTTGCGATGCACCGTGTTCTGGTCTTGGTGTTGTTGCTGGAAAACCAGATATCAAATACCATATGGATGCGCAAAAGCAAAAAGATCTTGCAAAGCTGCAGCGGAATATCCTGGATGTGGTATGCGCTTATGTAAAAAAGAATGGTACGCTGCTTTATTCGACCTGTACCATTTCAGCCATAGAAAATGAGGACAATGTCGCATGGTTTTTGCAGAAACATCCGGAATTCGTATGCGAAAAACAATGTCAGATTTTACCACAAATGGGTAAAAAAGACGGTTTCTTCTATGCGAAGCTGGTGCGCAAAGATGTGGCAAATGAAAAATAGATAGGAAATACAATGGAACAAAAAACAGATATCAAGTCTCTGACCTATGATGAGGTGTCAGAACTGGTAGAGCAGTTGGGCGAAAAACGTTTTCGTGGGAAACAGTTATATGAGTGGATGCATGTACATAACGTGGCATCTTATGATGAGATGACGAACCTGCCGAAAAAATTTCGGGAAAAGCTTGCCGAAACGACAACGTATACAGCGTTAAAAAAGGTGGATTGTCAGATTTCAAAAGAAGATGGTACCAGAAAGTATTTGTTTGCGCTTGCTGACGGCAATATGGTAGAAAGTGTCTTGATGCGATATCATCATGGAAATGCAGTCTGTGTTTCTTCTCAGGTGGGCTGTCGTATGGGCTGTCGCTTTTGTGCGTCTACGCTGGATGGACTGGAACGTAATTTGACACCGTCAGAGATTTTAGACCAAATCTATGCGATTGAGCGTGATACACAGGAGAAGGTATCCAATCTGGTTGTGATGGGAACAGGTGAACCGATGGATAATTACGACAATGTTGTGCGTTTTATCCATTTGTTGACCGATGAACATGGAAAAAACTTAAGCCAGCGTAATATTACCGTTTCGACTTGTGGTATTGTGCCAAAAATAAAAAGTCTGGCGGAGGAAGGACTACAGATTACACTTGCACTTTCCCTACATGCGCCCAATCAAACAAAGCGTCTGGAACTGATGCCAATTGCCAATAAATACGATATTCATGAGGCGGTTGATGCCTGCCGTTACTATTTTGAAAAGACAGGTCGTCGTGTGACATTTGAATATAGCCTGGTAGCAGGTGTAAATGATAGTGAGGAAGATGCAGCACAATTGAGCGCATTGATTGATGGTATCAATTGTCATATCAATTTGATTCCGGTAAATCCAATCAAAGAGAGAGATTATGTGCAATCGACAAAGGAAGCCATTACAGCATTTAAAAACAAACTTGAAAAATACGGGAAAAATGTTACTATTAGAAGGGAAATGGGCAGAGATATTGACGGTGCCTGTGGACAATTAAGACATAGACATATTTCCGAGACATAAGAAAGGTAAAATACATGAACTATTCTGTTTTGACAGATATTGGGCGTGCGCGTTCCCAAAACCAGGATGCGGTATTTGCCACAGACGAGGCCGTAGGTTCGTTGCCGAATCTTTTTGTGGTCGCAGATGGTATGGGAGGCCATAAGGCAGGAGAATATGCTTCCAACCAGGCAATCGCTCTGGTAAAACGTGAAGTCGCGTCTGATACGGAATCTGAGCCAGTTCAGATCATCAATCAGGGAATCACAACAGCAAACAACAGCATATATGAAGAAGCCGCACAGGATGCTACAAAGAGCGGAATGGGTACAACTATGGTTGTAGCGACGATTTTTGACCATCATATGTGTGTGGGCAATGTTGGCGATAGCAGACTTTATGTATATCGCGAAGGACAATTGCAGCAGATCACACAGGATCATTCTGTAGTTGGTGAAATGGTGCGCAAAGGAGAAATGCCAAAAGAACAGGCAAGAAATCACCCAAAGCGTAATCTGATTACACGTGCAGTAGGTGCTGAAAAAGAGATTCGTGTGGATTTTTTTGATGAGACTTTAGCAGATGGCGATCTGGTGCTGATGTGTACCGATGGACTTACGTCTATGGTGGAAGAAAAACAAATCGAAGAAGTACTTGCGAGCGCGGTATCATTGCAGGAAAAAACGGATCGTTTGGTAGAACTTGCCAATGATAACGGTGGAAGAGATAATATTACGATAATTATAATAGAACCATTTTCTGATGAGGTGTAAAAATGTTGACAAAAGGAAGTTATTTAGCGGATCGGTATGAGATCCTTGATAAAATTGGTACAGGTGGTATGTCGGACGTCTATAAGGCGATGGATCATATCCTTGGTAGAGAAGTTGCAGTAAAAGTATTGAAGCAGGAATTTGCAGAGGATGTTACGTTTGTAACCAAATTCCGTTCCGAGGCGCAGTCCGCAGCAGGACTGGAGCATCCAAATATTGTCAACATTTATGATGTAGGCAGTGAAAATGGCATGTATTATATTGTCATGGAATATGTAGAAGGTATCACCTTAAAGACATATATTGAGAAAAAGGGACAGCTGAATTTTAAAGAGGCAATCAGTATTGCCATTCAGGTAGGACGTGGTATTGAGGCAGCGCATAACAAGGGCATTATCCACAGAGATATTAAACCACAGAATATCATTATTTCCACAGAAGGAAAGGTCAAAGTTACAGATTTTGGTATTGCGCGGGCAACATCATCAAACACCATCCATGCAGATGTGATGGGATCTGTACATTATGCTTCTCCGGAACAGGCAAGAAATGGTTATGTGGATGGAAAGAGCGACATTTATTCCCTTGGTATTGTCATGTACGAAATGGTTACCGGTCGTGTGCCATTTGACGGAGACACAACCGTTGCTGTCGCTTTACAGCATTTGCAGGAGGAAATGGTTGCACCAAGTGCGTATGCACCAGATCTTCCAATCAGTCTGGAAAAGATTATTTTAAAATGTACAATGAAAAGCCCGGATCGTAGATATGCTGCGATTGAGGATTTATTGTTAGACTTGAAAAAAGCACTGGTTAGCCCAAATGAAGATTTTGTTACCATGGGCTCCGCTGAGGAAGTAGAGAAAACACGTGTTATTTCTCCGGAAGAGCAGGAACAGATTAAGGAAGGTCTTGCAGGCGACGCAGATGAAGATGGCGAGTTAATGGATGACGAGGATGAAGAGGACGAAGGTCCGGTAAATCCAAAGCTCGATAAAGCAATTACGATTATGGGAATTGCTGCGGCAGTGATTATTATCGCTATCGTCATTTATATTGTGGGAAGTTTCTTCGGACTTTTCAAATTCGGAACAAAAAAGAACGATACTAAGGATAAGGACAGTAAGACACAGGCAGAACAGGTCGAAATGATCAGTGTCGTAGGCATGACAGAAGATGAGGCATCCTCTGCATTAAAGAAAGCTGGCGTTTCTTATGAAATCGTTTATGAATCTTCTGATGATGCAGAAGAGGGTGATGTCATCAGGCAGAGTGTAAAAGAAGGTGAAAAAATCCCTTCTACAGAAAAAGTTAAGATTACCGTATGCAAAGAGGGTGACCTTGAAATTCCAAGCGTCGTAGGTATGGATGGCGATTCTGCAATCCAGACATTAAAGGACAAAGGATTTAAAGCAAATCGTACTTTTGAGTATAGCGCAGATGTGGCAGAAGGTAATGTTATCAATCAGACACCAACCGGTGTTGGTAAAAAGGGTGATACCGTAACCATCGTTGTCAGCGCCGGCATTCAGTCCGTACAGGTGCCATCTTTAGCAAATAAGACACAGCAGGAAGCATCAAATGAGCTCGCAGCCGTTGGTTTACAAGTTGGTAACGTAACGACAGAATACAGTGATAATTATGCGGCAGGACGTGTCATCCGTCAGAGTGTTACCCAGGGCAAGACAGTGGATGCAGGAACAGCGGTAGACCTTGTGATCAGTGATGGTAAAAAACCAGAGTACTATAGTTATTCCGGTACAGTCAGCAATACACATGAAGTACCGGTTTCTGTTGTATTAAAGGATGCAGAGGGTGTTGCAATTGCATCATGGGATTTGCAGGCAAATCAGTCATTGAATATCAGTGCAAAAGATATTGCAACTTCATCCGGAACGATCGAAATTACCGGTGATGGTGTAAACGAGACAAAAACGGTTACATTTACAAAGCAATAAAGGATGCACATGACAGGCAGAATAGTAAAAGGTATTTCCGGATTCTACTACGTTTTCGTAGCGGGATCCGGAATTTATGAATGTAAGGCAAAAGGTGCTTTTCGAAAACAACAAATAAAGCCACTGGTTGGTGATCTGGTAGAAATCGATGTTTTGAGCGAAGAGAACCATTTGGGAAATGTAGTGGAAATCCTTCCGAGAAAAAATGCACTGATTCGTCCAGCGGTTGCTAATGTGGATCAGGCATTGGTGATCTTTGCAACGGATTCTCCGAAGCCGAATCTGAATTTATTAGATCGGTTTCTTGTGATGATGGCATATCAGGATGTGCCGGTGCAAATCTGCTTTAACAAAGAAGATTTAGGCGCAGATGATGAGAAACAGCAATTACGCGAGATTTATGAAAAAGCAGGATATCCGGTGCATTTTACGCAGGCAACAACCGGCCAGGGGGAAGCGGAAATTTTTGCACTTTTGCAAGGAAAAACAACAACAGTAGCCGGACCTTCCGGAGTCGGAAAGTCATCGTTGATTAATGGATTACAAGATCATACAACGATGGAGACAGGCAACATCAGTGAAAAGATTGGCCGTGGAAAACACACAACAAGGCATAGTGAACTGATTCCGATTGCAGAGGATTCGTTTATTATGGATACACCGGGATTTAGCTCCATGTATGTACCGGAGATAGAAGCCGGACAGTTGTGGGAATATTTTCCAGAGTTTGTACCACATGAACCAGAATGTAGATTTCAGGGTTGTGCCCATATCGGCGAACCGGATTGTGGCATAAAAGAGGCACTGGCACGCGGAGAGATTGCGCAGAGCCGTTATGATAATTATAAATTACTGTATGAAGAACTGATGCAGAATAAGAAATACTAGGGAGTAGAAAATGAATTGTTTATCACCATCGATTTTATCTGCAGATTATGGAAAATTAGCAGAAGAAATACAACGTATTGATGAAGCAGGGGCACAATATATTCATATTGATGTTATGGATGGTATGTTTGTACCCAACATTACATTAGGAGCACCGGTAGTAAAAGCACTTCGCAAGTACTCAGACCGTATTTTTGATGTGCATCTGATGATTGAAGAACCAGATCGCTATGTGGAAGATTTTGCCAAAGCGGGGGCTGATATTATCACTGTACATGCAGAAGCGTGTCGTCATTTAGACCGTACCATTGCACATATTAAAGAACTGGGCGTAATGGCAGGTGTTGCAATCAATCCGGCGACACCGATTGAAGTGTTACGTCATGTGTTAGAACAGGTGGATATGGTATTGATTATGACGGTAAATCCAGGCTATGGTGGACAAAAGATGATTCCATATACGCTGCAGAAGGTGACAGAATTGCGCCGTATTTTAGGAGAACAGGGTATTAAATTAGATATTGAAGTAGATGGAGGTATTACACTGGATAATGTGGATCAGGCATTGATTGCAGGAGCAAATATTATCGTTGCGGGAAGTGCAGTATTTTCCGGAGATGCTGAGGCAAATGTGGAGGCATTTTTAACGCATATGTAAACAAAAAGTGACTGAGGTTACAAGATGGAAAAGAAAAATGTGACATTTATTTTGGCAGGGGGCAATTTATCCCTGCCTTTTTTAAAAGAACAGATAGAATGTTATGACAGCCCCGTCATCATAGCGGCAGATAGGGGCTTAGAAGCGTGTCTTTCGGTGGGAGCGGAACCGGACTATGTCATCGGCGATTTTGATTCGATTGACCCGGCGGTGAAAGAGGCATTCCTGGCCAATCGGCGCAATGTGACAAAACTAAATCCGATCAAAGATGACACTGATTCGGAGGCTGCACTACAACTTGCGTTTGAAAAAACACAGGGAGATATCTATATTTTGGGCGGAACGGGAACAAGACTCGATCATGTGCTTGGAAATATTGCGATATTAGGGCAGGGAATTGAAAGAAAGCGGCAGATTTTTTTGCTGGATGAATATAACCGTATCCGCTTAGTGCAAAAGGAATGTCGTATCCGTAAGGATACGCAATATGGAAAATACGTATCTGTGATTTCTTTTTGTGGCATTGCAAAAGGTGTAAGTGAGAGAGGCGTATTTTATCCACTCGATCATGTGAATCTGCAACCGTTTACTTCACTTGGAATTAGTAATGAAATTGTGGAGGAAGAAGCGGTCATTACGGTGGAAGACGGGACACTTATTGTTGTGGAGTCACGTGAGTAAAAACCGGATGGAGCTGTTGACAAGTGGGGGATGGAATGTCACAGCGTTGGCAGATAAGGCGTGATATCATAACCGGAAGCAAAGTCAATAAATTTGGAAGTACGAAGGGGCGTGAAAGCGTCCTTTTTCCATATCATTCCAAAATCTGTCGAGAGTCTTGGATCCAGTGGGATTTGTACAAAGTCTCTAGGATTTACGGCGAGACTAGAGTAGAGAAAAGCCGCACAATCCCCTTTTCGCAAAAAGTTTAATGTTGTGTATAGTTGACTGCAATACATGAGTATATTGGGTTGGATTTGCATAGAATGAAAACGTGACAAAATCATGTCATTTTGCGCGGAGTCGGTGTTATACATGATCAATTTCTCATCTGACAGCATATCAAAGGTTACATATTTTTCTTTTGCCAGACGGTGTGTGTGGGAAACGCATAGGATTGTCTGGTCTTCCATCATCTTAAGACGATTATATTTCTCAATATTATAATAGTTCATATTAACGAGGGCGACATCAAGCCCTTCGGAATCCAACATCTTGCGGGCACGTACAGATCCATATTCATAAAGACGTACAGGTATGTCATAGACTTCCTGGAAAGCATCTACCAAACGTGGAAAGAAGACCATGCTCATCAGAGGAGGGATGCCAATGCGTACCGGTGGATTGGAAGACCGCATTTCTGAAAACTGTGTGTGAAGATCCTGACTTTGGCGGATGATCAGTTCTGCACTTTTATAAAATTCTTCACCTTCTCTGGTAAGCGAAATAGAATTTTTACCATGATGAAAGAGGCGTAAATGGAATTCTTTTTCTAATTTTTTGATTGCGACTGAGATGGCAGGTTGAGAAACATACAGTTCATCGGCAGCCTTGGTGATGCTGTGGCATCTGCAAACAGCACAAAAGTATTCTAACTGGTTGAGTGTCATCGTTTTCCTCCTAAATGATGAGATGTCAAGTAGTTTTGTTTTTTAGTATAACTTTAAGTTATACTGATGTCAAATGAAATAAAATGTACAAAAGCTGACAGTGGAGATATAATGACAATATCAAAAGAACGTATTCATTGGCCGGTGAATCAAACCAAATAACAATATTTTATTTGGAAGGAGATTATTATATGAGTACAGCAACCATTACACTATTATTTTTGGCATTTGCCATTGTCATGTTCGTGACAGAGAAATTGCCGTTGGGCGTGACATCAATGATTGTCTGCGTCGGTCTTGTTATTACAGGGGTTTTGGATTGGAAAACTGCGTTTGGTGGTTTTATTGACAGCAATGTCATCTTGTTTGTTGCTATGTTTATTGTTGGAGGAGCCCTCTTTGAAACGGGGATGGCAAATGAGATTGGCGGAGTGGTAACAAAATTCGCGAAAAACGAAAGAGGATTAATTGTAGCAATTATGGTTATTGTCGGTTTGATGAGCGGTGTCTTATCCAATACCGGTACAGCAGCTATTTTAATTCCGGTCGTGATTGGAATTGCAGCGAGATCGAAATTTCGCAGATCAAGACTTTTAATGCCTCTTGTATTTGCGGCAGCTATGGGTGGCAACCTGTCTTTGATTGGTGCACCGGGAAATATGATCGCACAGTCTACTTTAGAAGAAACAACTGGTATGAGTTTTGGGTTTTTCGAGTATGCGATTGTGGGATTACCAATTTTGATGGCGGGCATTGTTTTTTATGCAACGATAGGATTTAAACTGCTTCCGAATCATGAAGTGACAGATTCGGATATGGCATACGATGAGAATAAGGATTTTTCCGATGTGCCACAGTGGAAAAAAATTCTTTCTTTCGTTATCCTGATTCTCACTTTGTTAGGTATGATTTTTGAGGAACAGATTGGCATTAAATTATGCGTGATTGGATGCATCGGAGCATTGGCATTGATTGTTACGGGTGTTATTTCTGAAAAAAATGCACTCAAATCTATTGATTTAAAAACAATTTTTCTGTTTGGAGGAACACTTTCCCTGGCAGCTGCTTTGCAGGAATCTGGAGCAGGACAGATTATTGCAGACAAGGTAATTGGACTTTTGGGTAGTCATCCATCCCCATATCTTTTGACCTTTGTGGTTTTTGTTATCTGCTGTATACTTACCAATTTTATGTCAAATACAGCAGCAACTGCTTTGATGGCACCTATTTGTTTATCCATTGCGGAAGGAATGGGAGCAGATCCAAGAGCTGTTTTGATGGCATGCGTGATCGGCGGTTCCTGTGCCTATGCAACACCAATTGGAATGCCAGCGAACACAATGGTGTTTGGCGTTGGGGGATACAAATTTAATGATTATGCAAAAGCAGGATTGCCATTGATTGTAATTGCAACCGTGATTAGTATGATTATCCTGCCGATTGCGTTCCCATTTTTCCCAGGATAGTTATTTGTAGCTAAGAAACGATAGATTTGAAAGGAGATATAAGATTATGTCAAATGAAGTACAAGTAAAAAGATTAACGGATATTATGGCACAGTTTGTAGGATTTACAGCGAAAAAACTGCCAGATGATGTTATTGCAAAATTAGAGGAATTGCGGGACAAAGAGAGTAGTCCTATGGCAAAAGTTATTTATGACACAATGTTTAAGAACCAGGAATTGGCAGTGAAATTGGATCGTCCTTCTTGTCAGGATACAGGCGTATTGCAGTTCTGGGTAAAATGTGGGACAGCTTTTCCTTACATAGATGATTTAGAAGTCCTTCTGAAAGAAGCAGTGATACAGGCAACGGTAGAAACACCACTTCGTCATAATTCTGTTGAGACTTTTGATGAGTATAATACAGGGAAAAATGTAGGAAAGGGAACACCAACGGTATGGTGGGACATTGTGCCAAATTCTGACCAGTGTGAAATTTATACCTATATGGCAGGTGGTGGATGCACGTTGCCGGGAAATGCAACTGTGTTGATGCCAGGTGAAGGTTACGAAGGCGTTACAAAGTTTGTTTTAGATCGCATGACCACTTATGGACTCAATGCCTGCCCACCACTTTTAATTGGTGTAGGTGTGGGAACCAGTGTTGAAACAGCAGCACTTAATTCAAAAAAGGCTCTTATGCGTCCAATTGGTACACATAATGAAAATGCGAATGCAGCAAAGATGGAAAAACTTTTGGAAGACGGTATCAATGCAATTGGCCTTGGACCACAGGGAATGGGTGGAAATTACTCTGTAATGGGTGTAAATATTGAGAATACTGCCCGCCACCCATCCGCAATTGGCGTTGCAGTAAATGTGGGATGCTGGAGTCACAGAAGAGGACATATTGTATTTGATAAGGACTTAAATTATACCGTAGATACACATACCGGATTTGTTTACGAAGAGAAATAGGGAGGAAAATGTGATGGCTGTAGTAGTAAAAGATGATAAAAAAATTTTAGTTACCCCTGTGTCCGCTGAGGATTTAAAAGATATTCACATTGGTGATATTGTTTATTTGTCTGGTGATCTGACGACCTGCCGTGACGTAGCACATAGACGTGTGGTTGAAGAAGGCAGAGAAATGCCGGTTAATGTAAAGGATTGTGGCATTTTGCACGCAGGACCAATTATTCGTCCCTTGGATAACGAGCAGTACGAAATGGTATCCGTAGGTCCAACAACCTCTATGCGTATGGAAAAATTTGAATATGAATTTGTCGAAGAAACAGGCGTGCGCGTTATTGTTGGTAAAGGTGGCATGAAAGAAAATACACAGAGAGCCTGTAAAGATTTTGGCGCGATTCATTGTGTATTCCCTGCTGGAAATGCAGTTGTTGCTGCGACAGAAGTGGAAGAAATTGTTGAGGCACAGTGGAAAGATCTTGGTATGCCAGAAACCTTATGGCATTGTCATGTTAAGGAATTTGGACCACTCATTGTTTCTATTGATTCGTATGGACGCAATTATTTTGAAGAGAAAAAAGTGGAATACAATAAGAAAAAAGATGAACAAGTGGAAAAAATTAGCAAACAGGTTGGCTTTATTAAATAATGCAAATTGACGAAAACCTCGTATGATTTAAATTTACTCAAGAAAGACTCTTGTGCAGATGTGCACAGGAGTTTTTCTGTTTTACAAATCATTGCTTTTCGTTTATTTTAGAGAGAGATAAAACAGAACCAAAGGGGCACTCCTTGTGACAAGATACTGGGGTAAAAACCCGGCGCATAGGAACGTCCCTGATGCAAGGAGGATTATGATAGAGATTACAGATCTGCATATCCCACAACTGGATATGTATATAGATAAGAAGGAAGCACAACTGCTTCATTATTATGAACCGGAACAAGGGGTATTTATTGCAGAAAGTCCTAATGTGATTCTTCGCGCGCTTGAGGCAGGATATGACCCGCTATCAATTCTGATGGAAAAGCGTCAGGTGGAAACAAAAGCAAAAGAAATATTAGAGCGTGTGGGGAATATCCCGATCTATGTGGCTGACTTAGATGTGCTGACACAGATTACAGGATTCCAATTGGCGCGAGGGATGCTTTGTGCCATGCGAAGAAAAGAAATGCCGGAGGTGGCAACCATCTGTGAGGGGAAAAGAAGGATTGCTATTTTAGAAGAAGTAGTAAATCCAACAAATGTGGGCGCTATTTTCCGTTCTGCAGCGGCACTAGGTATGGAAGGTATTCTTTTGACACATGGTTGCGCAGATCCTTTATACCGCAGAGCATGTCGCGTTAGTATGGGATGTGTTTTTCAGATTCCATGGACGTACCTTCCAAAAGATGCCTGGTATGATAAGACAGGAGATGTTTTGAAACAATTGGGGTATAAAACCGTTGCTATGGCTTTAAAAGAGGATTCGTATGCGATTGATGATGCCAAACTTCTGGCGGAAAACAGGCTGGCGGTAGTGCTTGGGACAGAAGGCGATGGGCTTGCACAGACAACGATTGCAGATTGCGATTATACCGTTTGTATTCCGATGCAGCACGGCGTTGATTCGTTGAACGTGGCGGCAGCGAGTGCGGTGGCATTTTGGGAATTGGGAAAAACGTTGTGATTTTGTGTTTAAAGTATATTTTTATAAAAATATGACATAAATGCTAGAAAAATGGAAAAATATGTCATATAATAGATAGGTGAGTATAATAATTAAGGCAAATATGTTGCTAGTGAAAGGATTGGATTATGGAATTTAAATATGCGGATAAGGAAGAACAGTTAAAAAGGGCAAATCACTTTCTGATTATAGGATACGCAGTGTTTTATGCTGTGTTGCTTGCAATCATGTGGACATGTTGTGCTATGGGGGTTCGTTCCATGGGACTGACCGGTATGGTGTCCGCCATTGACCTTGTATCATTTGTGATTCTGTTTATTGTATATAAAAAGAATACGGCATCAGAAAAGCTAAAAATCGTTGCTGTGCCACTGCTTCTTTTGACATGTTATGTGACAGGATTTGCATTTAGTCAGGGATTTATTCAGGTATTTGGTATGTTCCCATTGGTAGGATGTGTGATTTTCTTTGATCGAAAGTTTTCGATTTTCAGTGGTATCGCATATCTTTTGATGGAAGTGCTTGTAACAATTGGTAAGATCACACAGCATCAGAACTTAGAAGGTGATTCTGTGATGAACCAGCTGTTTGTAGTGGTTATTGTGATGGTATTGCTATTCTTACTGGTTATTATGACCAACATAGCAGAACAGTTTAATCAGGATACACTTGATGAAGTACAAGATAGAAATGCCAAGATGAAGACGATGTTAGATGATGTGATTGGTGTTGCTACCGAAGTACGTAAGGGTACAGAGAGTGCCATGGATATCGTAAATGATTTGAATGGCTCTTCTGAGGTTGTAAATGGTGTCATGAAGAATATCTCTGCGAGTGCATTATCTACAGCAGAAAACATTCAGACACAGACAACCATGACAACAAATATTCAGGAGTCGATTGAACAGACATTACATAATTCTGAGACGATGGTAGGTATTGCAAAACACTCCAGTGAGATTAACCAGCAGTCTATGGAAGTTATGAGTCGTTTGAAGGAACAGTCACAGCTCATTTCTCATACAAATAAAGACGTTGCAGAGGCAATGGAAGCATTGCAGAAAAAGACAGAGGAAGTACGTAATATCGCAGATACAATTCTTGCTATTTCCGGACAGACGAATTTGTTAGCCTTGAACGCATCGATTGAGAGTGCACGTGCGGGAGAAGCTGGAAGAGGTTTTGCAGTAGTTGCAGACGAAATTCGTCAGCTGGCAGAGAGAACAAAACAGGAGACAGAAGAAATCGGTAAGATTTCTGATGATCTGACAGAAAATGCATCCAAGGCGGCAAATGCTGTTTCACAGTCTATTAACGCAACCGATGCACAGGATGGTATGATTACAGAAGCATCAGATAGCTTTGAAGCAATGAATGCAAATGTAACAGAATTGATTGAACATATTGAGAACATTGATAAGCGTCTCACAAAGTTGTCTGAGGCTAATAACCAAATCGTGGATAACATCACAAACTTATCTGCGACAACGGAGGAAGTTACAGCATCATCAAACCAGGCTGCAGAACTTTCCGACTCCAATATGACACATGCAGAGAATGCAAAGAGTCGTCTGAGTGGCGTACTTGATGTATCACATCAGTTAGATAAATATTTATAAGATACAAATGATAAGTCCCTGGTAGATTTTTTCTACCGGGGATTTTTTAAATAATTCTTAACAATTCTTAAAAAGCGAGATTTAATTGCTGACATAGGTTACTATAATGAGGCAATCAATCTGAGCTGTGACTCAGAGAAAATAGAGAGAAAGAGGTATATAAAATAATGAAAAAGAAATTGATGGTAGGTGTAATCAGTGTTATGTTATGTGTTGGTTTATTGAGTGGCTGTGGTCAGGATGCGTCAACAAGTAATGGTTCTTCAACAAGCAACAGTGCAACAGAGAGTCAGGGAGAAAAAGAACTTGAAGGAACGATTGATGAAATCAAGGACTTTATGTTTGTTGTTACAGATAAGAATGGCACACCATACGAATTTTCATTTGATAAAGCACCAAAAGGTTTAAAAAGTATCAAAGAAGGGAATACTGTAGTTGTGAAATATACAGGAACAGTTTCAGAAGTGGATGCGTTTGAGGGAGAGGTGCTCTCTGTTGAGAAGAAATAATAATAGCAATCGTAAAGTAAAAGGTATAGCGGTTCTTTTGGGATTTGCCATAGTACTTAGTGCCTGCAAAGGAGTGAAACCGGCAGAGAACACAAAGATTCCGGCTGCGACATATCTGGGCGGTGACAATACACTTGCCGAGGTGAACAAGGAACTGAATGCAGCAGGTGCCTCTCATATAGATACCTTTGAAGAATGGGTGTCTGATTTTGCAAATACAGCTGGGAAAAAGGCAAAACTGGAAGATACATGGTCAGAGCCTGAGAAATTGAATGCTGATATCAGCAAATGTATGGATGGCTGGGAAGAACATCATGATTTTTCCGATGCAAATTGTAGAATGACAGCCTTTGTGTTACTGGACGGATTGTTGAAAGCTGATTCAACAGAAGAAAACTACAAGGGAACGTACCTTATGTTTGATACGGAGGCTATCGATGGTGTAGAACGCTATGCATTGCTTAGAGATAACAAAGACATGTTTACAACACTCTTTGGAGAAAAGACCATCGTTGATGAAGCACATCCCGAGACAACATTTTCGGATAGCTGGAAACAATATGGATATCAGATTGACAATGATAAAATATCACTGGTCAGTGTTGTTATACAAGATCCCTATGAAAACGTTGTCTTTGTAGGACACACCGGTGTTCTGATAAAATGTGATGGTTACTATTTGTTTGTAGAGAAAATCGCTTTTGAACAGCCATATCAGGTGACAAAAGTCAATTCTATGGACGAACTGCTTACGATGCTATCCGCCAGACCGGAATATTTTGGCGAGGAAGGCGAAACCGGACCGTATGTATACAATAACGGAACATATGTTGGAACATTAAAGCAAAGTAAATAATTGATTTTAGAAGCACTTTTTCCAGAGATGGGGAAGTGCTTTTTTTACTTTCACCTGTGCTCGTGGAAAGTTTTCATAGGGTATTTCACTTGCTTGTGGCTTTATTGAAAAATAAAAGGGGATATTGTATACTTACTATGAAAAGATTATAGGAATAGATAGTGTTATAATAAGAGAACCAAATAAGAAAAACAGGATAAATGAGGACGAATAATAGCATAAAAAGAAACAACGATTTCACCTGAAATTTTAAAGGAGGTATGACCTATGACAGCATTAAGACAGAGTGCAATAATGGAATTGGAAAAGATACCAGAAGATAAGTTATCCTTTGTAATTCAGATCATGCAGGGGGTAAATGGATTATATAATGATTCTGATAAGGAAAGGAAAGAAGCTTTTGCAAGGTTAGAACAGTTGCGAAAAAAGGGAATTGTTACCGATGATGATGCAGAATTAGCTTCTTACAGGGAAGATAAGTATGGTAAGTAAGATACCAATGTATTATTAGATTATCTTCTCGAAAGAGAACCATTCTTTGAGGATGCAAAGAAGGTTATCTTATCATGTACCGAAGGGAATACAGAAGGTTGTATTGCAGCTCATTCGATTTCTAATATGTTCTTTATATTAAGGAAAGATTATACTGTAAAGGAACGAAGAGAAATATTATTAAATATATGCACGATTTTTGATGTAGAGGGCATAGACAGAGCAAAACTATTATCTGGTCTTGCAAACGAAGAATTTTTTGATTTTGAGGATTGCTTGCAAATGGAATGTGCAAAGAGTTATGGGGCAGAATATATTGTGACAAGGAATGTATTAGATTATTCTGTGTCAGATATAAAGGCGATTCTACCAAGTGAATACTTAGAACTATAATAAACAAAACACCAACGGAAAGAGGATTTTTCTTTCTGAAGGTGTTTTTTACCAGATTACTGAGGAAAATGTATGTGTTTTCTGACATTAGCCGAAAAGGCTGATAAAATGGATTGTGCATATACATTTGGAGGATTAAAAATGGCAGATAAGACAAATGCGAATATTGGATTTGAAAAACAACTGTGGGATGCAGCATGTGTTTTATGGGGACACATCCCGGCAGCGGAATATAGAAAGGTTATTATTGGACTAATTTTCTTGAGATACATATCAGCAGCATTTGAGAAGAGATATAACGAGCTTGTTGCAGATGGGGATGGATTTGAAGATGACATGGATGCATATACTATGGAAAATGTATTCTTTGTTCCAGAAGAAGCAAGATGGAGTACCATTGCATCAGCAGCGCACACACCTGAGATAGGAACAGTTATTGATAATGCTATGCGAGCGATCGAAGCAGATAATAAAGTTTTAAAGAATGTATTACCTAAAAATTATGCAAGTCCAGACCTTGATAAAAGAGTATTGGGTGAGGTGGTAGATATCTTCACGAATAATATTGATATGAGTGACACTGAGGCTAGCGAAGATCTTCTTGGTCGAACATATGAGTATTGTATTGCCCAATTTGCTGAGAAAGAGGGTGTAGGTGGTGGAGAATTCTATACGCCTTCAAGTGTTGTTAAGACGTTGGTTTCTATTCTTAGACCTTTCGAAAACTGTCGAGTATATGATTGCTGTTGTGGTTCAGGAGGTATGTTTGTTCAGAGCGCGAAGTTTATAGAAGCTCATTCTGGCAATAGAGACTCTATCTCTGTATATGGACAGGAAGCAAATGCGGATACATGGAAGATGGCAAAGATTAATATGGCTATCCGTGGTATTGATGCAGATTTTGGACCATACCAGGCAGATACATTTACAAACGATCTACATCCAACATTGAAGGCAGATTTCATTCTGGCAAATCCACCATTCAATTATCATCCTTGGAATCAGGAAAAACTACTTGATGATGTGAGATGGAAATATGGTATACCACCAGCTGGGAATGCCAACTATGCATGGATTCAGCACATGATTCATCATTTAGCTCCTAATGGAAAGATAGGACTGGTTTTAGCTAATGGTGCACTTTCAACACAGACGAGTGGAGAGGGCAACATTAGAAAAAATATCATAGAGGACGACTTGATTGAAGGCATCATTGCAATGCCTACACAACTATTTTATAGCGTAACAATTCCTGTAACTCTTTGGTTTATTACAAAGAACAAGAAACAGGCTGGTAAGACACTATTCATTGATGCAAGAAATATGGGGCACATGGTTGATCGTAAGCATCGTGATTTTGATGACGAGGATATCCAAAAATTAGCAGATACATTTGAGGCATTCCAGAATGGAACACTTGAGGATGTAAAAGGTTTTTGTAAGGTTGCCACTACAGAAGAGATTGAAAATCAGGATTATATTCTTACGCCAGGTCGATATGTTGGTATTGAAGAGCGGGAAGATGATGGCGAACCATTTGAAGAAAAAATGGGAAGATTAACGTCAGAGCTTTCTGATATGTTTGCTAAATCTCATGAGCTTGAGGACGAGATTAGAAGAAAGTTGGGGGCTATTGGATATGAAATATAAAACATACCGTCTAGGAGATGTTGTGAACATCTTTGATAAAAAACGTGTACCTCTTTCTTCGATGCAACGTGCAGAACGTCAGGGAAAATATCGTTATTTCGGAGCGCAGGGAGTCATTGATTATGTAGATGATTATATATTTGAAGGAATATATCTATTAATAGCAGAGGACGGAGAAAACCTAAAATCAAAAAAGCAGAATGTAGCTCAAATTGTGTCTGGAAAATTCTGGGTTAATAACCACGCACATATATTACAGGCTAAAGAAGAACATAACATATATTATTTGGGTTATTTAATTAATAGCATTGATTTATCAGGATATATTACAGGTTCAGCACAACCTAAACTAAGCCAAACGAATCTAAATGCGATTGCATTAGAATTGCCTGACAAGAGAACACAAGACAAGATCGCTTCAGTGTTGCAGGCATTTGATAATAAAATAGACCTTAATAATGAGATAAACAATAATTTAGAGCAGCAAGCTCAGGCGTATTTTGATGAACTTTTCGTTG
>URCQ01000030.1 GCA_900546435.1 uncultured Pseudobutyrivibrio sp.
CTGCGAATGCTGGAATCAAAATCCAGTGCCTTACCGCTTGGCGATAGCCCAACAACTTCATTATGTTGCCCTATCGCAACAAGGGTGGATAAAGGGATTCGAACCCTTGGCCTCCAGAGCCACAATCTGGCGCGCTAACCAACTGCGCTATACCCACCATAAAAGACTGCAAGCAACTCTGTTGCCGATGCTTAAATCCTTGTGTCTTCTTATTCCTAAAAAGGAAATGTGCTCGAAGGGATTCGAACCCCCGACCCACGGCTTAGAAGGCCGTTGCTCTATCCAACTGAGCTACGAACACATACAAAAGAAAAGAGCGGGTGATGGGAATCGAACCCACGTATTCAGCTTGGAAGGCTGATGTTCTACCATTGAACTACACCCGCATACAAGTCGGGGTGACAGGATTCGAACCTGCGACCCCCTGGTCCCAAACCAGGTGCTCTAGCCAAACTGAGCCACACCCCGATGTATTACTGCGTCGCTTTCTTTCCGTGACGCAAGTAATATTATATGGCAGACATATATAAATGTCAACATCTTTTTTAATTTTTTTTAAAGTTTTTTTTTAAACGTCCGCAAGCCCTTATTTTATGCAGGTTTCACGGCTTTTTACAACCACTCTTTTTACATAAATACCAAATTAAAATGTAAATCTCCTTGTGGATCGACATCAATAACAACATAAGATGGATGTCTTCCATCTTGTCTTGGATAAGAAATACTTCCCGGATTTACAATGGTAATATCATCTTCATATGTCAGTTCCGGGACATGGGTATGGCCGTAAAAAACAACATCTGCCCCTTTTTCCTTTGCCGCTTCCACTAACATCTGTGTTCCGTAATTAACATTATAATAATGTCCATGTGTAAGCATCACCACATGGCGCCCAAGGCTCATGACAACTTCAGCAGGCAGATTGCTCCCAAAATCGCAATTTCCACGTACAATTTCCAAAGGACATTCTGCGACTGCCTCAATATAATCCTCGCCGCCTTCACCATCTCCCAAATGATAAATACGGTCCGGCATTACTTTTTCTATTGCAATATCCAGATTATCATGTTTCCGATGTGTATCACTAACGACTAATATTCTCATACTTTACCAACTCTTCCTTCATCTTTCGCAGTGCATTTCCACGATGTGAAATAGCATTCTTCTGTTCACGTGACATTGCTGCTGTACTACATCCGTACGCATCCACATAAAAAATCGGATCGTATCCAAATCCATTCTCTCCCTGTGGTTCGTCTCCAATATAGCCTTCTATGGTACCTCTTACCACTTTTTCACTGCCATCCGGAAATACTGCTGCCACAGCGCACACAAAACGTGCTGTACGTTTCTCCTTTGGCACGCCTTCTAAACGTTCTAATAAATTTGCATTTTTTATATCATAGGAAGTATCTTCTCCCATATAGCGTGCAGAATAAATGCCCGGTTCCTTATTCAAATAATCAATTTCCAGACCGGAATCATCCGCGAGAACAATCGCATCCATCTCATTTGCAATTGCTCTTGCTTTAATCAGCGCATTCTCTTCAAATGTCGTACCATCTTCTACAATATCGACTGCAACACCCGCTTCCTTCATAGACAGGATTTCATAGCCCAAGTCCTGATAAATTTCGCGAATTTCTCTCATTTTATTTTGGTTTCCTGTCGCAAATACTAATTTTTTCATTTCCTATTCCTCCAATGTTGTTACAATAGCCTGATACAGCGCCTTCGCTGCCGCTTCCTGGTATGCATCACTATTTAACCGTTCCAATTCCTCCTGATTGGTCAAAAAGCCAATTTCCGCCAGTGCCACGGGCATCTGTGCCATACGTATAATGTAAATATCATCTCCCACTACAACGCCTTTACTTCCTGAGCCTAAAGATGTCAATAATGAATCCAGACACGTCTGTGCAAACCTTTTCGATGCACCTGTGCCATCTTCCATATGATACATAACCTCTGTACCATTGATTCCCGACATTCTTCCACTTGCCGTTGTATTGTTATGTATACTCAAAAACAGATCCGCCTGCAAGCGGTTTGCCAGACCTACACGTTCTTCCAAAGAGACACTGCTGTCATCATCCCTTGTATAAAACACACCTATTTTATCATTTTGTTCAAAATATGGCATCATTTTCTTTACAATTGCCAGATCAATATCTTTTTCCTGTATTCCTTGTGCTGCTGCACCAGGGTCTTTTCCGCCATGTCCGGCATCGATCACCACAATGTGATCATAACGGTCTCTTGGCGGTACAAAACTCAGATATATATAATCATCTTCGCGTATACTATCCGTAATATACACGTCATCCGTCGAAATGGATATGACGCCTTCGCCCCGTTCCACATCATACTTAATATCTTCTATATGATCACTGCTTCCGATCATCGGATAATCATAAAAATATGACTCCCGTATATCCGGAATATAGATTCGCACGGTAGCACTAACTACATCCTCGTCAATGGTGACATCCTTTTGTGAGACTCCCGGCGGCAATTCTAAACGCAGCTGTCCTTTCATCGTATGTTCTTCATTACCTTCCGTCACAACAGCTGTTTCTGCTTTCATCAAAGCTAAGACAGACTCGCCTTTTTGAACCTGCGTTGTATATTGCAATTGCTTTTTTTGTGCCCAGACGTGAAAATCAGGAACGCCAAGCAATACACCGCAGACTATGACACAAAGCAGTGCCAATGTCATGGTCACTGCTTTTACTATCTTTTTCTCTATTTTCATCGTTTGCTCTTTCCCATCATTCTATGGTTGTTCCACCTTTTTTCCATATGCTTTCAGGCACAAATTACCTTTTGCTGTATCTTCTACACTCTCCCAATCCAGACCATTATTGCTAATATAGCCTTCTCCATCGGATATGGTCACATGTTTTGTCAACGCATCTTTTGCATATTCTATTGCCATCGGATGATTCATTCCCGGTGTTGACAATACAACCACAATAGCAAATTTTTCACCCTCTTTGACACTGTATGCATGGTCAAATGGAATCGTGTAATAGCCTGCATCCGCAAGCGTACCTCTTGCCACTTCCACACGGCTTGCAAGCGATGCTGTATTACGATAATCCGTCACAACATATAACTGATATGTTGTATTTTTTCCCAAAGCATAAAATCCTGCACTTTCGATTTGTTCATCCGCTTGCGCCTCATAGATATTCGCCGCATGAATTTTTTCTTTGTTATAGCCCACCTGGCCTACCCAGCCGCACAAATCCGACTGATAAATCGTATCATAGTTATCTGTATTCTCAGCACGCACATAGGAAACCGCCTGTTCTCCAATGTTGGTATCGTAATACGACACATAAAATACGCCGTTTTCTCCAAACGTTGCTCCCCAGCTATTTTGACAGATAAACGCGCCATTTCCTGGCACTTTTCCTGTAAAGTTGGAAGCGCTGTACTGGTCATCCCAGCCAATAATAACCACATCATGATTTGGCTTTTCGGTTCCCTTATAACAATATGCATTTTTTTTCTTATTATAATAAGAAGACTTACTCAGATTTGAAGTCGAAACATTTGCATAAATAGAGGTTGACACTCCACCATGCTGATATACTGCCCACTTGATTTCGTCGATATCATCACTGTTATAAAAATGTACTTCCTGCACATGTTTATCCACTGTCTTTGTCCCATCTTTATCCGGTCCCATCCAGGACACAAGATATGACACCGCCATCATGTAATTTCCGCCCAAAGAACTGTCCACCTGATACGCATTGTGCTCAATCATACGATCCGTATCAAAGGCTGTTTTTTCCTCCGGCAGCAGCGTAGACTCTAGTGCCGATAAAGCGGCCTGCGCCCAGCAAGTCGATGTGTTTTTCTGATTACGCACAGCAGATACACGTTCCTTCTGTCTTAAATCATACGATTTTGGTAAAACTCCCTTTCGCACGTCTCCCGTGATTGTCGCCTGATAATTGACTTCATCATAACTGTATTCACAGCCAAATTCCCGACACAAATCCTGCAAAGATAAATATGCCTGTCCTTCATGTGACTCTGGCATGACATCAAGCGCAATCGCTTTTTCTCCACGTTTTGCGTCGATACTATTAATATAAAATATGTAATTTGTATCTCCATAATCCAGCGAAATCTTCTGGTTTTCATAAAGAGATGCACTACAGCCAAAAAAATCCTGCACAAAGGGAAGCGATGCCATTACCTGCATATGATCCCCCAGCATCACACCGTCTTTGACACCATAGGTTTCTTCCCCTACGGTCAGCTGTACCAGCCCTTCTTCGTTAATGCTTCTGGCTTTGAGCGGATAAAACACTTCATCTTGCAGCTGAGCTCCACGAAAAGCCGTAACATCTGCATATTCGTCATTCCATGTATTCAGTTTTGCTAAAAAAGTGACAAGTAATATTGCCGTGAGTATTACATACCGCTTGGAATATCTCATACATTATCCTTCTTTTTCGGTGGCTTCGGTCCCATAAATTGATAAAAATAGGTACGAATCATGCCGTTATATAATTTTCGATTTTTATCAGCCTTACGACCGATATAACGTTCTGCTTCCTCATAGGAAGTAATCATATAAAGTGACCACGCATCCAGATTTCGATATACTTCTCCGATGGTTGTATATAGCGCCGGAAGGTCTTTTTTCTCCTCTAAACGCTCACCATATGGCGGATTGGTAATGATAAAACCATATTTTTTACTGTGCTTTAAATCTGTAACATCGCGCTGTTGAAAATGAATCAATTTCTCTACGCCTGCCTGTTTTGCATTTGCTCTTGCGATTTTGATCATATCCGAATCCAGATCATAGCCTTGTAAATCCGTCTCAACATCGAGATCGACCATTTCCTGCGCTTCTTCCACCGTATCATACCACAATTGTTTTGGAATCACGTGTGTCCACGCTTCTGCCGTAAAAGAGCGGTTCATTCCCGGTGCCATATTCGCTGCCATCAGCGCTGCTTCAATCAAAAAAGTACCACTTCCACAGAACGGATCCACTAAAATGCGATCTGCTCTCCAAGGTGTCAGCATGATCAGTGCTGCTGCAAGTGTCTCTGAAATCGGTGCCTTGCTTGTCCAGGTCCTGTATCCACGCTTATGCAGTGGTTCCCCGGTTGTATCTAGTGCTACCGTCACCTCATCTTTTAATAGGAACACACGCACTGGAAAAGATGCACCGTCTTCTTCAAACCAATCGGTATGATATGTCATTTTTAAACGGTCCACCATTGCTTTTTTACAGATGGATTGGATATCCGATGCACTAAAAAGCTTACTTTTTACAGAGGATGCCTTTTTCACCCAGAACTTTCCGTCCTGCGGAATCCATTTTTCCCAAGGTAGTGCCTTCATATTTTCATACAATTCATCAAATGTCGTCGCATGAAATCTGCCAATCTGCACCATCACACGTTCTGCTGTGCGTAAGAAAATATTGCTGCGACAAATGGCCTCCTCATCTCCCTCAAAAGTCACTCTGCCATCTTCTACTTTGGTAATCTCATAACCCAGGTCATATATCTCTCTTTTTAACACTGCTTCCATGCCAAAATGACACGGTGCCACGAGTTGTATTGTCTCCATATAAATAGCCCTTTCTGCGAACATAATAATAGATAATTACATATTATCTTTTGTAAAAAATTGTGTCAATGAATATCCACCAGTTTCCTTACCATAACGCATTTTCCAGCTTTTTTTCCACATCAATAAAATTTTATAGAATTTTTATAATTTTTCTGTTGCAATAAAAAATAACTCGTTATATAATGAGGCTTGTAAGAGGAAGTTTCCTTTTACACCCCTTATTAATTATTTATACTCCCCTCAAAAAAGACCGATTCATCGGTCTTTTTTACTTTTATTCATAGATACCATGATTTTTCAAAACAGATGAGGTTGTAACGCGATGCATATCCAGATTTTTGCCATGACACATAAGCCATTTTCGGTTCCATCCGATCCCATGTATGTCCCGCTTCAGGTCGGACGTGCCCTTCACGATGACCTTGGCTATATCGGAGATGATACCGGGGATAATATATCCGCCTTAAATGGTTACTACAGCGAATTGACCGGCGTCTACTGGGTCTGGAAAAATGTCACGAACGCAGATTATGTTGGCATCTGCCACTACCGCCGTTATCTGTTAAACGATGCTGGCTTTGTCTTTACCAAGGCTGAACTTCAATCCTTACTACAGGATTATGATATGCTTACCTCGAAACGCTTGACCCTTAATTTTTCTTATGCATACGGTTTTGGAGAAAATCACAGTCCCAAAGATCTTGCTGTCGCAAGTGATGTCATTGCAGAACTCTATCCTGACTTTTATCCGCTTTATGCCAGACGTTTGCAGGAAAACCACACCTATTTTGGCAATATGATGCTTTGTTCAAAGGCTTTATTTGATGAATATTGCGCTTTTTTATTTCCAATCTTTCGTGCTATGCATCCCAGATTAACTTTGGATGACTATGATGATTATCACAAACGTCTCTATGGTTTTATTTCAGAATTTCTTTTGATGGTCTGGTGTGAATACCATAATTTGCGTGTAAAAGAATGCAAGGTTGGCCTGATTGGCGAAAAAAAAGAGACGAAAGAAACCATCGATCGTCTCCTAAACTATTTACACCAGGAAGATATTGCCGGCGCAAAAGCCTATTTTCTATCCGTAAAAGAAAAACGCCCTGATATTTTAATGGAAGCCTCTGACATTGATGGGCGCTTGCATCTATGCCTGCAAATCATCTCTACATGTGAGTATGAACTCGCTTCGCAAAATCGGATTCAATTGTCACTGAAACAATCCGGTGCATCGTTATTTGCATCCTTCTCACAGTTGAATCGTATTTCAACAATCTTATCTTCACCGACAGAAAGCACTAAATGTTTAACCTCAGAAGATATCGCGCTGCTTTCTACATACAGTGATGATGCCATAGCTATTAGTTTACAGCTCTATATCAGCGATGATGCGTTACGCCGGGAAAGAATACAGCAGCTCAATGCCTTGCTGCATCGCTCAATCCCCATGCATTTCCTTGTCTAATGCACCAAAAACTTCTTGCAGAATAGAAATATATTCCTGATAGCATGCTGTATCCTCTAACTCTTTTACCACCTCTGCCACTTCATGATAATACCAATACTGTTCTCTTTCGTCTTTCATGTTAAACTTATTCCAGATCTGGCGACCATCCTTTTTGAAATCACGCAGACTGGCACGCATGTTGGATAACTTGTCTGCTAACATAATACACTTCACGAAACGGCTCGCATGACGTGTCTTCTCTAACTGCTCTTGCTTTCGTATTTTCCATGTCTCACTTTTCGGTCTGTCCTCACGTTTATTCTCTGATTCATGTGCAACGTACATTGCAATCGTAGCGCCAAACTCCTGCTCAATTTGTGCAATGGTGATCGGTGTATCTTCCACAACATCATGCAAAGCTGCTGCTGCGATCACCTCATTATCGCTTGTCATAGAAGCTACCAGCATCATAGTTTCCATCGGATGTGCAATATATGGCACGCTGCTTCCCTTTCGTACAGCCCCCTTGTGTGCTTTCGCTGCATATTGAATCGCCCGCTCAATGATTGCAAATCTCCTTGCATTTTCATCCTGAGGCAGATAATCCGGAAATTCGCCGGTGATACCGGCCAGAATCAACCCTGTCGTACGCATTTGCATTTCCTGTGGCAAACGCTTTTCCTCCTGTAACTCTTCCATATCATAATACCAGCACTCCGGCTCTTCGGTCATATTTCCAAATTGCGAAAATCCACCAAACAACGGGCAATTCAGACAATAGCAATACTCCCCTTTCATAACGGTTTGTAGGGCACGACAGTAATAGGTTCCATCCGCCTGTCGTTCTGCCACATGTGCGCTCAGTACATAATGTAAATTTGTGTTTTTTTCCATTCTGCCGCCTTTCCTCCTAAATGCTCTGTACCAGCAAGGCTCCTATGATACCAAAATCTGGCAATCCATCAATTCTTCCATACACTCTAGATTTTCCTGCGAATGTTCCACTTCTCTGGAATATCGATAAGTAATCTCTACCATATCCGTAAAAGAAATTTGTTTCTTCTGCTCTAACCACTTAGCAAACCATAATTCACATATCAAATAGGCATTCACGACCGCTTCCTGCGCCAGCGCATACACATATTCATCGTATACTGCACCGCAAAAATACGCGAACAAAAAATATACAACAATCTGTTCCATTTTTACGTAAAGATCCGGTACTGACATCACAAACTCCGCATGCAGCGTCTCATATGTCGCAGTCTCCTGTGTATACAATACTTGTTCCGCCTGCATCAGCCACGCTCTCCAATCGTACGAAAGTGGCTCCATCTCGTATAAATTCTGATATAACATATGCATATCTTCCATAGAAGAAAATGCTAAAACCCCGGTATTCACATCACCGACAGGATAGACATCCTCCAGACAGTTCTCCCATCTTCCCTCATCTAACGCCTGCTGCATGGCGTATACACGAAGCAATCCCCGATGACATCGCACGGAAAATGGTACCGTGCGTTCTTGCATAATCGTCATAAGTTCCTCTCGCATGGCAACCAGCTTTTCATATAATAATCCATGAAACTCTTCGTAAGGCTCTTCTACTTCGTCATCATCCCATGTCTCCCACTGCATCGGCTCCTTCTGCTGCAGCAAAGATTCTGCCACGGCTGGACAGGAAATTGCAAGTGAATACTCTCTGACATTTTCAAATTCTTCTGTATGACGCGGATAGGACTGGCAAGTCAGACAAAGACTCTCCTCTCCCAAATGACAATACATATCGCACAAATCATCAGAACGCAAAAATGCACAACGCGCTCTGTCATCCTGCAAAAACACCTTTTCTTCCCAATCAATCCGCTTACGCAAGGTCTCGCCATAGGCATCTGGCTCCTTGCGATAACGCTGCATCGCCTCATCATCAATCTCAATCAGCCAGCCTGCACAACAGGTTGCAGGACATTTGTCTGCAATACATGCAAATGTATCATATCCTTTGATCTTTCGTCTTAACATCTAAATCTGTCCCTTCTTTTCTATAAAATTATTCTACAATTCTTTTTTCCTATTGACAATCCCAAGAAAAAGTCTTATATTGTTACTACGACAGACGTAGCAACGTTAATCGAAGTATCGACTATCGTAGTAAATAACCATGTAACAATAGCAGAAAGGAGCGATCTATGCATGACAACCATTAGTAGTGATGTCATTCGTGGCTATAACGATACCATGATTTTATATCTGCTTTGGGATGAGCCATCCTATGGGTATGAGATTTCCAAACAGATTAAGGCAATGAGTGATGAGAAATATTGCATCAAGGAAACAACCCTTTACTCTGCCTTTACACGTATGGAAAAAAACGGTTATATTACCTCTTTTGACGGCAACAATCCCGACACTGGCAAACGCCGCACCTATTATCGCATCACAGATGCCGGTAGAGCCTACTATCATGAGAAATGTGCCGAATGGCAATTAACCCAGGAAGTTGTTGAAAAATTTATCAAGAATTAAGGAGAATAATTATGGACGCTATAAAAAATTATTTAGAAACCATGTTTTTAAATCTTCCCAATACCCCCGAAGTGCAAAAAGCCAAATATGAACTTGAGCAAATGATGGAAGACAAATACAACGAACTCATTGCCAATGGCAAGACAGAAAACGAAGCCATTGGTACCGTCATTGCAGAATTTGGTAATTTAGATGAGCTTGCAGAAGACCTCGGCATTGATTCCTACATGCATCATCAGCAGACGTATGAGACAGGACGCATGCTCTCCCTGGATGAAGTCAAAAATTTTTTGAAGGATTCCTCCCGTCATGCTTTTTTTACAGCGCTTGGCGTACTGCTTTGTATTGCCAGTCCCATCTCTGTTATCATCATGAGTGCACTTGGCGATTTGGGTACAGTCACAAGTATGTTTGATGCTTGCGGAATCATTGGTCTTTTATGCTTTATTGCCGTTGCAGTGGCACTGTTTATCATATCCGGTATTTCCATGAATCGTTGGGGATTTTTAACACACGAACGCTGTTCTATGGATTTTGCTACAACAGAATATGTGCATGACCGGCGAAATATGTACCGCACAACACATGCCGCTTTACTGAGCGTTGGCATCATTTTCTGCATTCTATGTGCGGTTCCAGCCATGCTTATGGACGCCCTGCATCTGCCATCTTTTATGGATGATATTTCCGGGGCAGCTGTACTTGCCATCGTTGCTATTGGTGTTTTTATGATTGTTTTAACCTCCATGAAAATGGGAAGTTTTAACACGTTACTCAAGCTCAATGACAGCAATTCCATTGGTGGACAGTATGTCGACTATCAAAAACAGGAAAACTACAGTAACAAGACTGTTGCAGCTTTCATGTCTGTCTACTGGCCAACCATTTCCTGCATTTACTTAGTATGGAGTTTTTTGAGCTTTGACTGGTATATCACCTGGATTATCTGGCCATTTGCCGCCATAATCCACAGCTTTCTCAAAAAAATCTGGTCAAATTAAGGAGGAATTATCATGCATAAAAAAAATCTATATCTTATTTTACTCACGATCATTACCATCGCCAGTGCCATCATCGGTATTTTGATTCATGTCATCATACCTGCCGGAAGCTGGTTTGCTGACTTTGATGAGCATTATGATCCCGACGACTTTGATGAGCATTATGATCCCGACGACTTTATTGCCGGCAGTACCACTTCCGAGGAATTAGATGCTTTTCAAAGCATCGACTTTGACATAAATGTAGCCGACATTACGATTACAAGTGGTGATACTTACAGAATTTCCTACCAAACCAGGAAAGAAAAACTGATTCCTTCCTATGAAATCAAGGATGGCACCCTTTATGTAAAGCAGGCATCCGAAAAGACCTTACATGGACTGACACATAATACTTCCTGTACGCTCATGATTACGGTGCCACAAAATACGGTTCTCTCACAAATCACAGGTGAAAGCGCCGTTGGCGATTTTACCATGAAAAACATCAGTGCCGTCCAGATGGATGTTTCCGTAAATGTTGGGGATACAGAACTTACCGATGTTGTTTTACAGCAGGTCACCATTGGAAGTGATGTCGGAGATATCTCTTTAGAAGATGTGACGTTTAACATTGCAAGTCTCACATCGAATGTCGGCGATGTTGATGTAACTGCGACTCTTTCCCTGGATGACTTTCAGATGGATCTCTCCTGCAGCTTCGGAGAAATCGAAGTCAATGACAATAGTTACCACGAGAAATACCAGTCTAATGTTACCTCTGAAAAAAGCCTGACGGTTTCCACCGCCACCGGCGATATCGATATTTCCTATTAAAAAACAGGAGCGTTCCTCTCATATAAAAAGGAACGCTCCTGTTATTCTTATTCTTCCCAGAAGTTTACCGGTTCGTATTCCTGCAATTTTGCTAAGAATCCTTTTTCTCCCAACAACTCCTGAATACGATCTAAGACAGCCTCATCTCTGGCATATACGGTATGATAATGATATCCGGATGTCACATTCATCAGCTGGCTTGATTTACCACTTTTCAAATCTGCTATATATTGATCAATATCATAGCGGGAATGGATATTTAATTCCCCACGGATCACGCCATACGTCTTATGATACACAAAAACATCTTTTACCCAGCCCCCTAAGTCGATGATTGTCTGTAACTCTTCTGCTGTTTGTTCTTCTGTATGAATAACCTTAAAAACGCGTAGTGTCTCCTGATTTTTATCTATGATATAACCCCGGTTTGTAGAATGAATGCGAATATCTTTTGCCCGAAGCAAGGCCACGTCCTGCACAATCACCTGACGACTGACATCAAGCATTTTTGCAAGCTTCACACCGGAAACCGGCGTCGTGCTTGACTGCAGGATATGAATAATTTGATTTCTACGTTCTTCTCCACTCAATTTTTTTACCTCACTCGTTTATAGGGTGCAGATTTTTTAATGAAATATCCATAATTGGTGCAGAATGTGTCAATGCGCCACTAGAAACATAGTCCACGCCAAGTCCGGATAATTTTGCAAGATTCTCTTCTGTCATATTACCACTGACTTCTACTTCTGCTTTACCATCGATGATTTCCATTGCCTTTGCCATGGTATCATGATCCATATTGTCTAACATGATAATATCTGCACCAGCTTCCACTGCCTCTTTTACCATGTCCAGTGTCTCTACCTCAACTTCAATCTTACGTACAAATGGCGCATATTCCTTTGCACGTGCAATCGCTTCTTTTACACCACCTGCTGCACCAATATGGTTGTCTTTTAACAGTACACCATCTGTCAGATTGTAACGGTGATTATTGCCTCCCCCAACGCGAACTGCATATTTTTCAAAAATACGGTTGTTTGGGGTGGTTTTTCTTGTATCTAATAACTTAATGCCTGTTCCTTCCAGCATACCTGCAATCTGATGTGTATATGTTGCCACACCACTCATACGCTGCAAATAATTCAGTGCTGTACGCTCGCCACAAAGAAGCACACGGATGTCTCCTGTTACCTTTGCCATATGGTCTCCTGCTTTTACTGTATCACCATCTTTTGCAAATAATTCAACTTTTGTGGTCGGATCCAGCATCTCAAAGATGCGGCTAAAAATCTGCAATCCGCAGATAATACCATCCTGCTTGCAAATCAAGTCCACTTCTCCTAATTGTGGTTCCGGCATCACGCTGTTTGTACTTACATCCTCGCTTGTAATATCCTCCTGTAATGCACTTCTGATATATGGGTCAACATTTAATGTCATTGTTACCTGATCAAACATATTTTTTCTCCTTTATCATTTTTTCTATATATCCGGTGCGCTTGCACCTTTTTAAGCGTTTGCCTGCACTGCTTTTTGTACCAATGCCTGATACTCTTTTTCTAACGCTTCACTATCACGATACTTCGCCAGATCAACGCTTTCTATCGCTTTTTGTACAACGCTTTCTTCTATCCTATCCTTACGACAGGTAATATCTGCTGCTGCACGTTTTGCAAAAACAAGGCTTTCCAATAAGGAATTGCTTGCGAGGCGATTTTTTCCATGTACACCATTGCAGGCGGTTTCTCCTACTGCGTAAAGTCCTTCCATGCTGGTTTTACTCTCATGGTTGACTTTGATGCCTCCCATAAAATAATGCTGTGCCGGTACCACCGGAATGCATTCCTTGTGTACATCATATCCCATCTGGCGACAATGCTCGATAATGTTTGGAAAATGAGAATCCAACTCTTCCGCAGGAATTTCCCGCAAATCTTCCCATACATAATCTGTGCCATCTTTTTCCATCTGCTTATGAATTTCCGCAGTCAAAAGATCTCTCGGCAAAAGTTCATTCACAAAACGTTTGCCATGCTTATCATATAGTTTCGCACCTTCTCCACGCACCGATTCAGAGATGAGAAAACTGCGCTGTTCCTTCTCTTTTGTATAAAATGTGGTCGGATGAATCTGCACATATGTGATATCTTTTAGCTCCACACCATGTTTGATGGCTATGGCAATACCATCTCCGGTCAAATGTCTAAAATTGGTAGAATGGCGATACACACCACCAACACCACCGGTAGCAAGTACCACCTGCTCAGCTTCCACTTTTTCTATACGACCATCTTGCATACGAAGAACACCACCGTAACATACACCATCACGGCTAATAATATCCACGAGTGTTGTATATTCCATCATCGTGATATTGTCACGTTTTCTTACTTCTTCTAACAAATGGCTTGTGATTTCTTTTCCGGTGACATCTTCGTGAAAAACGATACGCTTCGCACTATGCGCCCCTTCTCTCGTATAGAGTAGATTGCCATCTGCATCCTTTTTAAAATCTGCGCCCCAACCCATCAGATCTTTTAATACATCCTGGGAGGAACGAATCATGATTTCCACGGATTTGCGGTCATTTTCATAATGACCTGCTGCCATGGTATCTTCAAAATAGGCTTCATAGTCGTCTTCATTTGTCAAAACACACATGCCGCCCTGTGCAAGATAAGAATCATTGCTCTCGGCATCTGACTTGGTTACGATTAGAATCTGCTTTTCTTTTGGCAGATTCAGTGCAAGATAAAGACCGGAACAGCCACATCCTGCAACTAATACATCTGTTTTCATTTTCTTAAATCTCCACCCTATGGCTTATTATCCTAACGCAAGCATTCTCTTTAATGGCTTCATGGCTGCCTGCGCCAACTCCGATGCTATAAACACTTCATTTGTGTCATTTGTAAGCACATCCAAAACTTTTTCCAATGTCACTTTTTTCATATTGACGCAAATTTGTTGATCTTTTACGGTATATAACTTCTTGCCTGGCGCCTGCTTTTTAATCTCTGCGAAAACACCATCTACCGTTCCTATGATAAATTCATCATGATTTGTATTCACTACATAATCAATAATGCCTGCTGTACTTCCAATATAATCTGCGTGTGCAAGCACATCCTGTGTACACTCCGGATGAACCGCAAACAAAGCGTCCGGATGCTTTTCTTTTGCTTCCAATAACTTTTCTTCCGTGATTGCCACATGACGAGGACAACAACCTGCATTTAAAATAATGTTCTTCTCCGGCACCTGTTCTGCCACATAAGAACCAAGATTTCGATCCGGTATAAAGAATATATTTTTATTTGGTAAGTTTCTTACAATTTTTACTGCATTTGATGAAGTCACACACACATCTGCCATAGTCTTTAATTCCGCCGTAGAATTGATATAACATACTACAGCCACATCCTCATATGTATCCTTGACCTTCAAAATTTCTTCCTTTGTAGCCATATGTGCCATTGGACAATCGGCTGCTGCATCCGGCATAAAGACACGCTTGTCCGGGTTTAAAATCTTAGCACTCTCCCCCATGAATTCTACACCACAAAAGATGATACGCTCTGCATCTGTCTTCGTTGCAATCTTACTCAAATAAAAAGAATCACCGATGTAATCTGCTATATCCTGCACTTCCTCGTCCACATAATAGTGAGCAAGAATAACGGCATTCTTTTCTTCCTTTAATTTAATAATATCTTCTACAATTGACATAATAACTCCTTTGTGCTTGTTTATACTTTTCGAAGTATACCACAGTACTTGTCAGGTGACAAGACACATGTTAATACATCTGGAATTTTTTGCAATAAAAAACCGAACCTCTATTCTGAGGTTCGGCAAGTATAAACTGCCGCTAGAAACGGCAAGCAACCATATAACATATACACATAACGTGCTTCCCCATTCAAAGGTACAGCAAGCAAAAGTGTTCCTAACACAATCAATGGCAACGCATATAATTCTCCTTGATGATACTTTTTACGTAACTGCGAAAAAAATAGGAAAACACATAGCCAACATGCAGTTGATGGATGCAACAAATATTTCATCACTTGATTCTGCTGCATAAAAATCAAATACCGATTTATTGCTTCATTCGTTTCTGGCAAAAGAATCTGATTTACTACTCCAAGATCATTCGAATATGCATGATGGCAGTAGCTTGTATATCCCTTCCATCCCCAATATCCATTTGTCATTTTCATCCATGCCATCAAATATGTCTTGGGATAACGTAAGCCTAGCGTAATCCAGAGTTTTGTATATTCTGCTTTATGCTCCTTAAAATAGGCATCCCTGCCCCAAAACTGAATCTGGCCTTTGATCTCATCTGCACGCCACGGATTATAATTGTCATGGACAAACTGAAAAAAGGATTCGCCTGTCATATTCGATACTTCTGGACATAGATTATCTATCATTTGTTTTTCATTAGCTGACAAGTACATATCTTCTGCAACTACGCGCGAAACCTGCTGAATAGGAATGGCATATCTTTCGGATTCATATCCATTCTCGATTCGCGGAGAAAGATTTACTCCAATTACTAAAAGTAATGAAATCACCATAATGCTTCCCAACACATATAAATAAGATTTCTTATTTCTTTTTTTATATTCAAATAAAAATATCCCAAAAAGTATTCCCATTGCAACAAAACCATTACTACGCAAAAGGGCAACACCGATCCCGCCAAGTAACATATGCAAAACATCAACTTTTTGTTCCCACTTTGATTCCGCCCTAGTCAAACGATAAAATGCAATAACAAAAATCACACCGCAACATGTAAATAAGACATCTTTGCTCACGTAGGTCGCAAAGAATAAATGATATGGGAAAAACAGGAAATAAACTAAAATAATTCCTAAATATCTTGTTTTCACGCCGTACTGACGTAATGTTTTTAACAGATAATATACCATATACGAAAATCCGCACACTTGCATTACTGTAAAAAAGAATACACCTAGCGTTATATCTCCACCAAAAATTTCTGCTATCTCTATTCCTGCTCTCAAGCACATTGTATGATAAATAGAATGATGATTACTATAATTCCCTGTCACAACCTGGGTCAATTGATTGATCGTATCATATTGCAAACCTCCTGGGAAACGGCAAAACAGCAAATAATTCATCTGTAAAAAAAAGATTTCCAAAAAACCAATTCTGCCCCACCATAGTTCTTGCGGCATCTTGTTTTTTTCTTTCCAAAGTACCAAAAGACAACATAGACTCACTTCCATTGCAAGACGTACTAAACATTGAACAGAAGGTGCCCTAAACAAAGAACCATAAAACATAAATGGCACATATCCCAGATAATGTATGCCTAACAAATACATACTATTTCGTCCCAAAAGTGCCAATATATTTTTCCTTTTCCAAATATTTTCCAGCCAATGGCAGCCTACTATCACAAAAAAGCTTCCACCAGCTGCCATCAAAATTCCCAATCCCCAGATACCATAGTCTCTTTTTGCCATATCGAAAGCTCCAACGGGCAACACTTCCTGCAAGACAAAAGCGACTAGCCAACACGGAATCAGATAACATACTTTTTTTACTATATTTTTCAATTGTTTCGGGTTTGTATTTGAAGCTGGGAAAAACCTTTTGAGCCACACGCCAAACGCCATATATCCCATGCCTACAATGCCTACATCTGCTGCAAGTGGCAATGGCACCCGCAACAATATCATTATTCCAACAGAAATAAGCGTAACAATCCACCACATCCGATCTGCCACCAGATGTATTGCATCCAAAAGAATCCGGGCGCAAAAAAGCGCTGCTAAAAACCAAAGAGCTCCTATATTTCCTACAGTTTTTCCCAAAAACTGTACTTCACTTCCACTTGACATAAACATTGTCAATACACGCGTTTCAATAAGCTCTTTTATGTGTCCATTCCAGGTAATACCTGCTATCACATCTACCAACCAACACATAGATATATACAGCGCAACGATTGGGAGCAGCAAGCGTTTCGTCAATTTTCTGGTCTGATTTTTCCATTCCTCCCAAGTCAAAGAGAACCGCAACGTCATACCACTGCAAACAAAAAAAAGAGGCATATGAAACGAATATATAAAATCTTTTTTCCATCCCAGCGATATTGTATGGCCTATAATAACTAATAAAATACCAATACCTTTTGCCATATCAATATATTGCATACGTCTTGTATTCATCATATCCCCCCCCCTCATGACATGCGTCTTATATCATAACATATTTTTTATCTTAGTAAAAAAATATGGCACCACAGCCTCTACTGCAGTGCCACGGAATCGCCGGCTATTGTATTTACTTACTGTAAATTTTCCTCATCATCCTCATCGTAACCTACATCCTGACCAAACATTGCTTCACGATTCATAACACGTTTTTCTACACGGTTCTTCTCCACCAATTCGGATAATTTTTCTTTTACATCTGCTGAATTTTTAATGCTTGTAATTTCAAAGTCTGCCATGCTTTTATCTGCAGAGCATACATGAATCGAACCAACGCCAAAAATTTTCTGTCCTAAGGTACGCGTTAATTTCACATCCAAAATACGATACAAACGTACCTCATCTTCAACCGTCGTAAACAGTCCGGTCTGAATGAACAGGCGTTCTTCCGTCAGTGTATACTTTGTAAAACTAAGCGGTAATCCAAACAAGGTTCTTTTGCGATCACTCCAAATTACATTTCTCTCTGCCATATGTTTCTCCTTTGCCTAATGAAGCCTCACCACATTCGCAATCCGAATGCAGTATTTCTGTTTTCTCTAGTATACGTTTCCTTCTGTTGGCTTGCAAGTGGCAATTTCGCTGCAATTTGTACACACTTGCAAGTGGCAATTTCTACTACGTCAAGTTTTTCATCGTATTTCGCTCCAACTATACCATCTGCACGAGCCATACATTACTTTTTATCATGCAATATCCTATGATTACTTTTACCAGCTCCGTTGCCTGTACAAAGAAATAGATGCTGACAATGCCAAGTCCTGTAAAATGTGCAAGTACAAATGCCACCGGCACCACAACCACCCAGGTAAAGACGGAATCAAATAAAAAGGTAACAAATGTCTTTCCGCCGGAACGCAGCGTAAAATAGGATGCGTGCGAGAACGAGCAGAACGGCATAATCAGTGCTGATACTGCAATAAAGCTTGTTGCCAACGTCTTAATATCTGCAGATGTGTTATAAATCCGTGGGAATAATCCACCAATCACAAACATCACAGCAGCAACAATCATACAACAGAAAACACTAAATGCAATCATCTTGTTATCTGCATCTTTTGCCTCTTCCAATTCTCCGGCGCCGAGATATTGACCAACAATAATACTGATGCAGCCACCCAACTGGATATAAACGATATTGAACAGATTCGTGATGGTAGATGCAATATTGACCGCTGCCACCACGGAAAGGCCTCGAATGGAATAACACTGGTTAACGGTTGTCATGCCGGCAGCCCAAAGAACCTCATTTAAAATCAAAGGCATGCCCTTGATCAAAATTGCCTTGAGTTCTGCACCGGGAATACCAAAACCACGATATGCATCTTCCAAATAACGATTTTTCTTTTTATGTGTATGTGCCCAGATGATTACAATGGCAGCTTCAATGTAACGCGCAATAACCGTTGCCAGTGCAGCTCCAATCACGCCCAGTTTTGGGAAAGGACCAATACCAAAAATCAACAATATATCTAAAATCGCATTGGTTCCTACCGCAACAAAACTTGCAATCATTGGAATCACTGTTTGTCCTGTTTCCTTGATATTCGTTGCGTAAGACTGATTTACAGCAAATGGAATCAATCCAAACATCATCACGGTAATATATTGCATTCCATAATGAAGCGCCACATCTGTCGCGCCATTTCCCGCCGTATCTGTTAGATACAATGAAATCAAATTGCTTCCCTTTGTGATGAACAAGGCAATCGTTGCAAACGTCACAAGAAGCGTTGCATACAATTTAAAACGGAAGGAATACATATGACCTTTATGATCGCCCTTGCCAAAATATTGCGCACCAAAAATACTTGCTGCTGACGCAGCTCCAAAAATCGCCAGGTTATATACGAAAATCAATTGATTTACGATGGCTACACCTGACATCTGCTCTGTGCCAAGCTGTCCTACCATGATATTATCTAAAAAGCTCACCAAATTTGTAATCGCGTTTTGTACAATCATCGGTAATGCCAAATACAGATATCGTCTATAAAATGCCCCGGTTCCGATATATTTTTTCTTAATTCTTTCTATCAAAATGTACCTCTTTCTCTTTGCTTGTCGATGCCAAAAGGGACACTCCTTGTGGCAAAAGGAACGTCCCTGCGACCTACTGCGCCGCAATCTTAGTCGCTAATTCCTCTAAATATTCCCAACGTTCCATTTTTTCTTCTAACTGCAGTTCCATTTTTTTCTTTGTTTCTAACAGTTCGCCCAATTTTGCGGAATTCGTTGCATTGGCTGCCATATCTTCATCTAATTTTTCCAGTTCTTCTTCCAGCGCTGCAATATCATCCTCAATACTTTCGTATTCGCGCTGTTCCTTGTAGGTGAATTTCAGTTTCTTACTCTGTTCTTTTTGCATCTTATAAGCTTCGGCACCGGATAAATTTGCGGTATCATCCACGACACGCTGATTCTTTGCGGATCCTGCTTCTTTTAATTCCATCAAATTCTCTTTGCCATATGTCTCATAATATTCCTGGTAACTTCCATTAAACAAAGAAATCTTACCTGCTCCCTCAAATACCAGCATATGATCCACCACACGATCCAAAAAATATCGGTCGTGTGAAACAGTAATCAAAATGCCCGGGAAATGATCCAGGTAATCCTCTAATATACAAAGCGTCGAAATATCAAGATCGTTCGTTGGCTCATCCAAAATCAAAACATTTGGTGCTCCCATTAAAATCTTTGCCAAATAAAGTCGTCTTTTCTCACCACCGGACAGCTTTTCAATTGGCTGATATTGTAAGGAACCGACAAACAAGAATTTTTCCAACATCTGTGACGCTGAAATGTATCCATCTTCTGTCCGGATATATTCCGCAGTATCTTTGATATAATCAATCACACGCTGCGCAGGATCCATATCTTTTGCTTCCTGTGCATAATATCCAATATTTACCGTTTCTCCAATTTCGATACTTCCCTGATCTGGTCGCAACTCTCCCATAATCATTTTCAACAGCGTTGTTTTTCCACATCCATTGGGACCTAATATACCAATACGGTCTTTTTTCAAAAAATTATAGGTAAAATCAGAAATGAGTGGTTGTCCATCAAAGGCAATCGAAACATCCTTCATCTCAATGGTCTTATTTCCCAAACGTGTTGCCAGACTTCCAATCTCAACCTCGGCATCTGTCTGCACTTTTTCCTCATCACGAAGCATCTCGTATCGTTTAATATGCGCTTTCTGTTTCGTTGAGCGGGCTCTTGCCCCACGCTGCATCCATGCAATTTCTTTACGCAAAATGTTTTGATGCTTTGCCTGCGTAGATAACGCCATCTCTTCACGCTCAGCTTTTAATGCAAGGAATCCTTCATAATTTGTTTTGTATGAATATAATTTCCCTTTATCCAGTTCCACAATACGATTACACACCAAATCCAAAAAATAGCGGTCATGCGTAATCATTATGAGTGTTCCCCGGTAGCTTTTTAACCAGCCTTCGAGCCACTCTGTCATATTGTGATCCAGATGGTTCGTTGGTTCATCCAAAATCAAAATCTCGTTTTTAGAAATCAATACGGCTGCTAATGCCAACTTTTTCTTTTGCCCTCCGGACAAATGATCTATCGGTTGCTGAAAATCCATAAATCCCAGACGATTAAGAATAGTCTTCGCTTCTCCTTCGATTCCGTACACATCCTCAATGACGTTTTGTTGCGAATGAACGCCGTGCATCTGGTTTTGTCCCATAACATATTCTAAAATAGTCTGTCCCGGGGCGAATTCCGGATTCTGTGGCAGATAATTGATTACCACATGATTCCCCTTGGTGTACTCTCCAGTGTCTCCCTCTTCGATACCTGCTATAATGCGCAATAATGTCGATTTCCCCGTACCATTGATTCCAATGATGCCGACTTTTTCGCCCTCTTCGACACTAAAATCTATATCATCAAATAATATTTTATCGGTATATGCTTTTGTAAGATTCTTTATTGTAAGTAAATTCATGTTTCTCTTCCTATACTTGCGACTATCGTTTTTCTTCCAGACCTTCCCGGTCTGGTCTTTGATCTATTGCCAGATACATGGTCACTATAACCATAATATTCCCAACATACGTGCCTACTTAGAATACCACAATTTTTTCAAAGAAACCACTGGCAAACAGACTTATGCATTCTTTTCTTTGAACTTTACAAAAAATAGGTTATGATACTCTTATGAGTGAATATTATAAATTTTTTCAAAACAAACAATGTGAATATTTTCCGTGCCATAAAGGCATTCCAGAAGAGGACTTCAATTGTCTTTTTTGTTATTGTCCTCTCTATGTACTGGGAAAATCCTGCGGTGGGAATTGTGAATTCTTAGAAAACGGTGTTAAATCCTGCATGAACTGCGGTTTTCCGCATCATCGCAACAACTACGACAAAATTACCGGTCGTTTCCAGGAAATTGCATCCCTGGTAAAAAAAGAACCACAGGAGGATATCTCTGATGAAATCTAAATTAAAGCCTCGCTTAGCAGCTGCTGACTGGAAAAATTTCTGTGACCGTTTTCATTTTTCTTCTGTCGAATTGCCATTAATCCAAGCCATTTATAAAGCACTTTTACCTTTGGTAGATGCCTGCGCCTATTATTCTTTGGATCAGGATATTGCAGAAATATCTGCGCCACATTATGCCTATGGATTTGTTACGTTAGGAAATGGTGTTGACGAATTTTCTGAGCTATATTTAAAGCATGAGCAGCTTCAAGAAGCATATATTGTGGATTGTATTAGCCTGGAACTTCTCTCCAAAGCATACGAGGAATTTGCCCATATTGTTGAGCAAGACAGTGCACTCTACCTCTCACAGTTATCATTCCTAGGGGATACTTACTCCCTTGCCTTACTTCCACAAATTTATCAGAAGCTTATGCCAGATTCCATTACTTTGACAGATGGTTCTATGCTCAAGCCTCTTAAAACGGCAACTCTCATACTTCTTTTAGATACAAAGAAACATGCACCGCTTACACACTTATGCAATTCCTGTGATACATGCAAAAACTATTCCTGTCCTACAAGAAACTCTTCCACATCTTCCCTCCCTCGTACTTATGGGGCTATGCAGATTTTTTCATAATTAAGGTTTATACATTTTTCTGATTTGCTCTGAGAAACACTGCTTATAGATACGGTTTTCTGACATTATTTATTGGTTTGGTTTTCTGACACAATTCTTGTAGAAAAGCATCTGCATTCGTCAAAATTAAATCATAAAGATGCATTATTCAGGAAGTACATATGTAATAAGTCCAAAATGCTATATAAGCAAAAAGGACAAGGTAAATGCCTTGTCCTTTTTGCTACAAAGACGTG
>URCQ01000031.1 GCA_900546435.1 uncultured Pseudobutyrivibrio sp.
ATATGCTTTTCAAAAAATCATATTACGCAACAGCCAGAGATGAACTTGAAAAAAACAAGGATTCCATGAACGAACTTGAGGGGATCGGAAAAAATTTATAAAGCACGTTCCAAATTCCAGTTTGGTGAAATAAACAAGAAAAGGACAGATATATGCAAAACACATGGTATATATGGTTGGTGGTGCTTGTGTGGATATTCTTGTTTTACCTACATCGTAAGAGAAAACAAAAATCCGCAGCTATCAGACATGTAAAATACAGAAAAAATTCGGAGCAAAGAAGAAAGGATATTGCAATCATGAAAGAATTGTTAAGTCGATTTATGGGAAAAGATGTATATATTAAACTATTGGATGGTCATGCGGACGGCGTGGTAAAAGAAGTGAGCGACAATGGAGTTGTGCTTGAGAACAAAGATGGAATGCAGATTGTAAATTTGGAATATGTATTGAAGGTTCGTGAGTATCCGTATAAAAATGGGAAACGAGTACTTATCTTAGATGAGTAACATAGGACCACTATATTTACCATACTGACTGAATAAATGAATATGCATGAAAGGAAAAGAGAGAACATCATGGAAGAAACAAAAGTATATTTTACATCATTTAAAACATCAGAACACGAGAATTTAATCCAGAAACTGCATCGTTTGATGAAGCAGGCAGGATTTGAATCGATTGATTTTAATGAAAAATACGTGGCAATCAAAATGCATTTTGGCGAGTATGGAAACCTGGCATTTCTTCGTCCAAATTACGCGAAAGTGGTGGCGGATTATGTAAAGGAGCTTGGAGGAAAAGCTTTTCTTACAGATTGCAATACCCTTTATGTGGGAAGCAGAAAGAATGCGCTTGATCATTTGGATACGGCATATGTGAATGGTTTTTCTCCGCTGCAGACAGGCTGTCATGTGTTGATCGGTGATGGTTTAAAAGGGACAGATGAGACGATTGTGCCTATTGATGGAGAATATGTAAAAGAAGCTAAAATCGGTCATGCAATCATGGATGCAGACGTATTTATTTCATTGACGCATTTTAAGGGACATGAGACTGTTGGTTTTGGTGGTTCTATCAAAAATATTGGTATGGGTTGTGGCTCTCGCGCAGGTAAGATGGAACAACACTGCGAAGGAAAACCAAGTGCGAATCAGAAGCTTTGTGTGGGATGTGGCGCATGCAGTCGCATTTGTGCACATGGAGCACCCGTTATTACAGATGGAAAAGCGACGATTGATCATGACAGATGTGTGGGATGTGGAAGATGTCTGGCTGTTTGTCCAAGGGATGCGATTACAGCGGATTTAGCAGATTCTGTTTCCATGTTGAATTGTAAAATGGCAGAATATGCATATGCAGTCTGCAAAGACAGACCATGTTTTCATATCTCATTGATCTGTGATGTGTCGCCAAACTGTGATTGCCATGCAGAAAATGATATTCCAATTATTCCGAATATCGGAATGCTTGCATCTTTTGACCCGGTAGCATTAGACCAGGCATGTGCTGACCTTTGCAATAAAATGCCTGCGATGTCAGGAAGTCTGTTAGATGAAAATGAAAAGAATTTACCAGAAGAAGTGCATGCACATTGTGGACACGATCATTTTAAGATGACGCACCCGGATACAGAATGGGAATCTTGTCTTGATCATGCACAAAAGATGGGGCTTGGAACGAGAACGTATGAATTAGTACAGATATAGAAGGATGAAAAACATATGAGTTATTTGATTGCAGAAACAACAAAAGAAGAACGGGAGAAAATCGTTGCAGATGCACTTGGAAATATAGAAGCAAGTTGTGACGGCTGTATGCCAGGGTTAGCAGAAATGTATCAGGATTATATTGACGGGAAAAAGGAACTTCGACAAATCAATATGGAATTCAATGCCCGTTATGTAAAAGGTGATGATATGCCGGGAAAATCCGGGTGTATGTACTTATAGGGAGCAAAAGGGGACAGGAAACATGAACGAGATCATAAAAAGCCTTTATGACAGAAAGTCTGTACGTGTGTTTGAGGACAGACCGATCCCGGCAGACATGAAAAAGACAATCTTAGAGACGGCTGCGCAGGCACCTTCTGCCGGATGTCAGCAGTTATATACGATCATTGATGTGACGGATCAGGCGATCAAGGATGCACTGGCAGATTTTTGCGACCATCAGCCGTTTATCGCAAAGGCAGACATGGTAGAGGTATTTTGTGCAGATTGCAAGAAATGGTATGATGCCTATATAGAGGCAGGCTGCAGCCCAAGACATCCCGGTGTGGGAGATCTCATGCTTGTGGTCACGGATGCGACAATCGCAGCGCAAAATACGGTTGTGGCGGCAGAAGGCCTTGGCATTGGCTCCTGCTATATTGGCGATATCATGGAAAATCAGAAAGACGTCGCAAAACTTTTGCATTTGCCGGACTATGTGTTCCCGGCTGCCATGTTGGTCTACGGATGGCCGACCGACCAGCAAAAGATGCGCAAGAAACCGGAACGCTGCCCACAGGAATATATTGTGCATGAAAACACATATCACAGTATGGATGGGGCAGAATTGCGTGGTATGTTGGCACACCACTGCAAGCAAAGATCTTTTGAAGATTGGGGCGCAGCATTCTGCGAGCGCAAATACAATTCAGAATTTTCTAAGGAAATGACAAGGTCAGTGGAAGCATATTTAAAGCAGTATCATTAAAAGAAGAAAGTACAGCGAAAGGCAGGAAGAAATTCCTGCCTTTTTGTATGGGCAAAGCAACTCCTTGACACATATATCACACTGCGATATAATATGATATATCGAAGTGCGATATATGTTATGGAATATAAGAGGTTGTATCATGGATACGCATATCAAAAAAGTATACGTGCCAATGACGGAGACGGGATTTTACATTTTACTGTGTTTACAGGAACCCAACCATGGTTATGGCATCGTGCAAAAGGTAAAAGCCATGACGGGTGGTGATATTGTATTGGCACCGGGAACCATGTATGGCAGTTTGTCAAAAATGGAAAAGGACGGACTGATTTCTTTTGTGCGAGAGGAGGACAAACGGAAAATATACGAGATCACGGCACTTGGCAGGGAAGTGCTGGAAACCGAAAAGAAACGAATTGATCGATTGTACCGGAATATGAAGGAGAACAGCTATGAAAGATAAAAAGATCACTTTTAAGTATTTTTCCATTGCACAATATGAAAAAGAAGAAGCATATTTGCGCAAAATGCATCAGCAAGGCTGGAAGCTGGTAAAGATCTCACTCCGTTATCTTTATGTCCGTGCTTATATTTTTGAAAAATGTCAGCCGGAGGATGTGATCTACCGCATTGACTATGATCAGACCGGAGGAGACTCCTATGTGCAGATGTTTGAGGATTGTGGCTGGGAGTATCTGTTTGATTTTGATGAGAGTTCTTATTTTCGGAAGAAAAAAGAGGATATTGCAGAGGATGAAGATATCTTTTGTGATGGTGCATCCCGGCTTGCCATGGTGCGGCGTGTCTTTAAGGCAAAATATATCCCTTATCTTACCCTTTGTGTATTAGGTATCCTTTTGTGGATCGGCTTGGATTCACTGGTTTATATGGGATCCGGAAAAATCGGACTCATCGCTACCATGATACTTTGGGTAACCATTTTGCTGGCACTTTTATACTTGGGAGTATTGACCATTCAGTTTTATAAATGTGAAAAGAAACTGGCGGAGGAAACAGAGGCGGCAGAAGGCGTTAAGTACAAATATATAGGATTGGAGGTACTTTGGGTGGCGCTGGCTCTGGTGACCGGTATTCTGATCCTATATGCCAATCGTTCCGATTACTCGGTCACAGATTGGGACAATGGTTTTTCCATAGAGAGCAAACGGATGAATAGGGGTTTGGAACGTGAGTATGAGGCAAAAAAGGGGGATCAGATCGCAATCGGGCATGATATTGATGACGGCTATGTTGAGATCACGATCGAGGATAGCGAGGGTCAAGTCCTAGACAATCAATACTATGAAGATTGGAGTGAGGATATCCAGACCATTGTAATTCCTAAGGATGGCAGGTATCGCATTATTTGTAAGGGAAAACATGCGAGAGGCAACGTTCAGGTAAACCTTGAGTAGCAGTTTTGCATACGGATAGAAAAAGTGCTAGAGTAGAGGATAAGATTTTTGACAAAGGAGAATACAAATGACTTTAGAGGAAGCAGTAGCATATTTAAAAGAACAGGATTTAGCCGCTATGGAAGTCGGCACTTATGAAGTGGATGGAGATTTCTACTTTATGATCCAGGAGTATGAGACAAAGGAACCGGATGTTTGCCGTCTGGAAACACACAAGAATTATATAGATATTCAGTGGATTATTTCCGGAGAGGAAGCCATTGATACGGTAAATGTGGCAGGACTTATTGTAGAGGAAGCCTATGATGCCGATCGCGATGTGGCGTTTTGGAAAGAACCAAAGGAAATGTGTCACATGGTATTATCCGATGGTTCTTACGCTATTTTGCCGCCAAGCATCGCCCACAAACCGGGCATGCGCGCTGGCAAAACGGGAATGATGATAAAAAAATGTGTAGCGAAAGTACGCGTACAGTAATTACATCAACATAAAAGGCTATATCGGATCGTGGATTTTTATTCTAGGATTTCGATATAGCCTTTTTTGTATGAATCAGGGAGTTTTTGGAAACATTGGATTTTTGTGATTATGAAAGCATAAATGAAAATAGGATGCAAGGGCATACAAACATGCGATATAATATAAAAGCTGGTCTTGTCTGAGAAAGCGGAAAGAGACAATGCGATAGATTAGAAGAAAGAAAATGGATAAGAATATGAGTCGATATAGAAAACCAAAAAGAAACAAAACGATGACAGCGGCAATGGCACTCGTTGCCCTTTTTATGGGCATGGCTGTGGGGCGTGTTGGGCAGAATATAGAGACACAGCCAAACGATACAAAGTATCAGGCAGAAGAACAGACGCAACAGGAAGATACCCTGCAACTGACAGACAATCTGGAGATTCCTGTCTATGCCGGTCAGCCTTATACAGTAATCAAAGATAATGTGCCTGACTTTACGGAGGAGGAAAAGAGCTGTACAGATGCTTTTGAATATTATGGAGATCTGGATACACTGGGAAGATGCACAGTGACATTTGCCAATGTGTGCCCGCAAACGCAGCCGACAGAAAAAAGAGGTACAATCGGTCAGGTGCGGCCAAGTGGCTGGCATACGGTCAAATATAATGATCTCATTGATGGGAATTATTTGTATAACCGTTGTCATTTGATTGGATATCAATTGACGGGAGAGAATGCAAATGTCTCAAATCTGATTACAGGCACACGTTATCTGAATGTAGAGGGTATGCTTCCATTTGAAGATATGGTAGACGATTATGTCGATAAGACGGGAAATCATGTGCTGTATCGCGTGACACCGATTTTTAAAGGAGATGAGCTGGTGGCACGTGGTGTGCGCATGGAGGCGTGGTCAGTAGAAGATGCAGGGACAGGCATTTGTTTTGATGTGTTTTGCTATAATGTGCAGCCGGGCATTGTGATTGATTATGCGACGGGAGATAGTCAAAGAGAGTAAGGTATTGGTTGAGCCAGGGGGCATTTTTTGATACAATAAAGCATAATTTGTTTTTCGTGGGAGAGAGTTGTAAATGCCATAGAAATGAGGAGAGACTACATGAAAAAAGACGTATTACAACCCAAAAACTTTTTGATGCTGACGATTGCAGGTATGATCAATGCCTTTGGTGTGACCTGCTTTTTATATCCGGTCAATCTGTACGACTCGGGTATTTCCGGTACTTCCATGCTGCTTGCGCAGATTACACCGGATTATTTGACCTTATCTATTTTTCTTTTGATTTTAAACTTCCCACTATTCTTTTACGGTTATAAGAAGATGGGAATATCTTTTACGGTTTATTCCATCTACGCTGTTTTTATTTATTCTATGGGCACATGGATGATTACAGATATATTACCGGTGGATGTTACGATTGCATCGCCTTTGGCAGAACAGGATCTTCTGCTCTGCGCGATTTTTGGCGGTTTGATTTCCGGTATGGGAAGTGGTCTGACGATTCGTTATGGCGGCGCAATTGATGGTGTAGAAATATTGGCAATTCTGTTTTCAAAGAAGCTGGGCGTGACCGTGGGAACTTTTGTTATGGGTTATAACATTATTCTGTATGTGATTGCCGGCATGGTGATGGATAGCTGGATTTTACCGTTGTATTCGATTATCACCTATGCGGTTGCCTTAAAAGCAGTGGACTTTATAGCGGAAGGTCTCGATAAGGCAAAATCTGTCATGATTATTACGAATCATCCGGATAATATCTGTGAGGCACTGTCTACAGAATTTGGCAACGGAATCACATTACTAGGCGCAAAAGGATACTACTCAGACAAAGAAAAGACGATGATTTATTTTGTTGTCAATCGTTTTCAAATCAATAAGGTACGTCAGATTGTACAGAGAGAGGATCGTCATGCGTATGTCACTATTACCGAAGTGTCAGATGTTCTGACACATGAGGATGCATAATAATAGTGGTGGAAATGCATATGAAAATGCAGATGGCAAAAATAATAGAGATGAGGAAAAGAAGCAAATGAAGCGATTTCGTGTACATCATATCATGTGTACTGATTTGTATCAGGGCTATGGTTATAGTGGGGCATTTTGTGAAAATATGACGGAGATGGTAACCTGGCTCAAAGAGCATGCAGATGAAAAACTGTTACTGGTGAGTGATCCGGATGAAATCTGTAAAAAATGTCCCAATTTAAAAGATGATGTATTTTGTGTGGATGAAACGAACCATGTGAAAAGCAAGGATCAACAACTGTTAGAACCATTACATTTGCTTGAGAAAGAGACCTATTCCTATGAGGAATTGCAGCAGCATGCAAAACAATATCTGACAAAAGAGGTGTTTGAGACAAGCTGCAGAAATTGTCAGTGGTATAAAAAGGGCTTATGTCGTTATGAAGATTTTAGATTTTGCTAAAGTACGTGTAGCACCCATTCCGGAGATAAAAACGCAGGCCGAGCAGGAAACTGTGGAAAAAGCATACCAGGCATTAAGTGTTATGCGAAAGCAAAAAGCAGATGCACGAAAAAGTGATAAAGCACGCAAGGAGAGTATTTTTGCGGGCTTTTTGCTGGAAGAAATGCTTAAGGAAAAAGGTGTGGAAACGCCGATTGTGTATACTTATTCTAAACGGGGAAAACCAGAAGTTTCTGGCGTGGATTTTTCTCTGTCACATTGTAAAAAATGGTGTGCGTGTATTGTGTCGGATCTGCGTGTGGGGATTGATGTTGAAATGCTAGGACGCTATCGAAAGAGTGTCGTAGAACGTTTTTTTTCGGAACAGGAGCAAACCTTTTTGGAGAGCGAAAAGGAAGATGCCGATTTTTATTTTACGGTCTTGTGGACTTGCAAAGAGGCGTTGGCAAAATGCCTGGATCTGCCACTGCCAGAGGTGTGCAAACAGTTTGATATGCACATCTTTTTAGAAAATGTACAAAAAGACGCAGGCGCGCAGCCGGTGGAACTGGGGGCGCTTTTATATCAGGAAAAGACGATAGCGTTTGCGATGCAGCAGTGTACGCAGGCCATTGCTAGTTATTGTATAGAAATTGAGAAAGAGAAATAAAAATGAAAAAGATATGTATGATTGCGGTGGGAGGCACAATTGCCTCCGTAGAAACGCAGGAAGGATTGCAGCCGGAAATTTCATCAGAAGAAATTTTGACCTATATTCCGGAAGTATCTGGGATTTGTCAGATTGATACCATACAATTGTTTAATATTGATAGTACCAACCTTTATGCAAAGCATTGGAAAGCACTTGTAGAATGTATTGAAGAAAACTATGAAGCATATGATGGCTTTGTGGTGACGCATGGTACAGATACAATGGCTTATACAGCGGCAGCGTTGTCTTATTTTATTCAAAATAGCAGAAAGCCGATTGTGATTACGGGTTCACAGATTACGATTGCAGCAGAGAATACGGATGCGAGAGATAATCTTTTGAATGCGTTTATTTATGCAGCAGATGATCATGCGTGTGGCGTCCATGTCATTTTTGATAACAAGGTGATTTTGGGAACGCGTGCTAGAAAATCGAGAACAAAAAGTTACAATGCATTTTCCAGTATTGATTATCCGGAAATTGCAAATTTTAAAAATCATAGACTTGTTTTTTACATTGAGGAACAAAAACCAGTGGGAGAGCCACTGTTTTATCACGATTTTTCAGCACGTGTGTTTGTTTTAAAAATGATACCCGGCATTAATCCGGAAATCTTTGATTATCTGGAAGAACATTATGATGCGGTTGTCCTAGAAAGCTTTGGTGTTGGTGGCGTTCCATATTATGATGCCTATGATTTTGAAGCGGCAATCAGCCGATGGACTGCAAAGGGAAAAGTACTGGTTGTAACGACACAGGTTGCGCATGAAGGCAGCGATATGGAAGTTTATGCTGTCGGTCAGTCCATTAAGCAAAAACTGTCTTTGATGGAAGCTTTTGACATGACAACAGAGGCAATTGTAACAAAATTGATATGGATTTTGGGGATTACCAGAGAACCAAAAAAAATTGCTGAGATGTTTTATGCACCAGTGGAAAAAGATATTTTGTTGTAATATTGCACAAATTTGATGATAAAAATTCGTTGACAAAATTAAGTGTTGTGCTAGAATAATTTTTAAGCGTGAGACGGACAGTTGTCTGTCAGCAAATGACAGAGGAGAGATTTTAGCTTATGAGAAGTCAGGTAATGTCAATTCTGGTAGAAAATACACCGGGACTTTTGAGCCATGTATCAGGGCTTTTTAGTCGAAGAAGTTATAATATTGACAGTTTTTCTGCGGGTGTGACAGCAGATCCGAGATTTACCAGAATTACAATTGTAGCAAGTGGAGATGAACTCATCTTAGAGCAGATTGAAAAACAGCTTGCGAAGTTAGAAGATGTGGTAGATGTTAAGATTTTAGAGCCAGGCGCATCGGTAACGAGAGAACTCATGATTGTAAAAATCTCTGCGAAAGCTGAGGAGCGACAATCTGTACTTACTATTACAGAAATCTTTCATGGCAAGGTAGTGGATGTGACGCATGATTCCATGGTCATTGAAGTTACCGGTCATCAGGAGAAGCTACAATCATTCTTAGATATGCTGGCTGATTACGAAATTTTGGAATTGGCAAGGACAGGTCTTACGGGTCTGACCAGAGGAACTAAGGATGTTGTTATAATTGAGTGATATTAAAGGAGGATAAAAGGATGTCACAGGAAGCAAGAATTTTTTATCAGGAAGATTGTAATTTATCATTGTTAGATGGTAAGACAATCGCAGTCATTGGTTATGGTAGCCAGGGACATGCTCATGCATTGAATGCAAAAGAGTCAGGATGCAACGTGATTATCGGATTGTATGAAGGTTCTAAGTCTTGGGCAAAGGCTGAAAAGCAGGGATTTGAAGTATATACAGCAGCAGAAGCTGCAAAGAAGGCTGACATCATTATGATTTTGATCAATGATGAATTACAGGCTGATATGTACAAAAAGGATATCGAGCCAAACTTGGAAGAAGGCAACATGCTTATGTTTGCACATGGTTTCAACATCCACTTTGGATGCATTAATCCACCAAAGAATGTAGACGTTACTATGATTGCACCAAAGGCTCCGGGACATACGGTTCGTTCTGAATATCAGGCTGGAAAGGGAACTCCTTGTTTGGTTGCTGTAGAGCAGGATTACACAGGTAAGGCTTTAGACATGGCACTTGCATATGGTCTTGCAATCGGTGGTGCTAGAGCTGGTCTTTTGGAGACAACCTTTAGAACAGAGACAGAGACAGACCTCTTCGGTGAGCAGGCAGTTCTTTGTGGTGGTGTTTGTGCTTTGATGCAGGCTGGTTTTGAAACACTTTGCGAAGCTGGATATGATCCAAGAAATGCATATTTCGAGTGTATCCACGAGATGAAGCTGATCGTTGATTTGATTTATCAGTCAGGTTTTGCAGGTATGAGATATTCTATTTCTAATACAGCAGAGTATGGTGATTACATCACAGGACCTAAGATTGTAACAGAAGATACAAAGAAGGCTATGAAGCAGATACTTTCTGATATCCAGGATGGCTCTTTTGCAAAAGAATTCTTATTGGATATGTCACCAGCAGGTCGCCAGGTACACTTCAAGGCTATGAGAAAATTGGCTTCTGAGCATCCATCAGAGAAGGTTGGCGAAGAAATTCGTAAGCTTTACAGCTGGAACAATGAGGAAGACAAGTTGGTTAACAACTAAATCAAAGCTACTTACAGGACAGTGCATTGTGCACTGTCCTTTTTTTGTCTTCGAAGGAAGTCTGCCCGGCGCAGCATCGCCCCACGCACGCAGCTCCCCCACCAGTGCAACGACGGACAGGCGCATAAACTTCGGAGCAGGTTAAAGATGTCTCTGCAAGTGCTCCTTACGTTTTATAAACTGTCTATGCACAGCTTCGACAACCGGCCGGATGTGTCCGCCTGTGGCAGATATTCAGGACAATCCGCATAAGAGATTCTAAGGACTCGCATTCTAGAATACATTCTTGCGTGGCAACCGGCGTAAACGAACATCCATGTGCGGTTACGCCTCTCGGGCACGTCCATGTGCCCTCGTTGCCGGTTGTACGGCGAGTCCTAAGAATCTCTAATTTGTCTTGTGTTCATATCTGCCCACAGGCGAACATCATCCTAGCCGATTGTCTAACTTTGCAAAGACAGTTTATGTTCAAAACGTAAGGTCACTTGCTTAGAGACATTTTGTTCCGCGACAGTTTATGCGCCTGTCCGTCGTGGCATCGGTGGGGGAGCTGTGTGCGTGGGGCGATGCTGCGCCGGGCAAAACGACCTTACGGACGGCAGAAAGCAAGGAAACTTTCCAATGCACTGTTCTGTAAGTGCGTTTTCTTATAGGCGAAACCAACGTTGCGCTTATGGATAGGGATGTCGAGTGGAATTTGCTGCAACTGACCGCTTTTTAGCTCATCCTGCACAAAATTTTTGATGACGCAGGCGACACCGACACCAATTTTGGCAAACTCAATCAAAAGATCCATGTTGGAAATCTCAATATAATCCTTTGTCTGAATCTGATTTTTGGAGAGATAGTCATCAATATATTGCCGCGTCATATTATTTTTATCCAAAAGCATCAACGTGGAGGCTTCTAAAATTTCCTGCGTGGAAGTCATATTTTCTGGAAGATGCTCCATATAGGCAGCAGTGGCAACGAAAATATCCTCAATTTGAACCAGATTTTCAAAAATGAATTGTGTCTGGTGCTCCGGCATACCAACAAGACCGATATCAATGGTATCGTCAGCAAGCATTTTTAATGTCTCATTGGAGGATTGGCAACGGATACGGATACTAATCTTTGGGTGTTCGCGAATAAAAGCGGATAAGTAGGGAAGAAGCAGATATTTGCACAGGGTGGTACTCACACCGATATGCAGGGTGCCCCCATCGTTTTGTGCTAAGGATTCCAGTTTTGCTTCTGCGCTGCCGATGGAAGAAAACGCCGTTTCCAGATGGTGATACAATAATTCACCTTCCGGTGTTAAGCGCACACCTTTGGAATTGCGCAAAAATAACCGGGTGTGTAAAGATTCTTCCAGTTTTTGGATGGATTTGCTGATTGCCGGCTGACTGATATACAGCTGGCTTGTCGCTTTTGAAAAACTTCCTGCCTTGGCTACTTCGTAAAAAATATGGTAGGAAGAGAGTGGATTGTTCATAGTACCTCCTAATGCGTAATAATATAACCTATAGTTATAGTAAATATATTTAATATGTATTTCTATTATATTATGTTTCGTGATAAAATCAATATTGTATAAAAGATAACTGCCCGGAATAACAGATATGGCTGCAAACGTATGCTGATTCCCGGGCAAAAAAGAAAGTAATGCATATAAATATAAATCAGAGTGATAAGGAGGAAATGTCATGGGAATGACGATGACACAAAAAATTCTTGCAGCACATGCCGGCTTAGATACGGTTGTGGCGGGACAGTTAATTGAGGCTGATCTGGATCTGGTTCTTGGAAATGATATTACATCGCCGGTAGCGATTCATGAAATTGAAAAAATGAAAGTGGATGGCGTATTCCACAAGGATAAGATAGCACTTGTTATGGATCATTTTGTACCAAACAAGGACATCAAATCTGCAGAGCATTGCAAATGTGTTCGTGAGTTTGCCTGCAAACATGAGATTAGCAATTATTTTGATGTTGGAGAGATGGGAATTGAGCATGCACTTCTTCCGGAAAAAGGACTCACTGTGGCAGGTGATGTGATTATCGGTGCAGACTCACATACTTGTACCTATGGTGCACTTGGTGCTTTTTCTACCGGTGTGGGAAGCACGGATATGGCAGCTGGTATGGCAACAGGAAAAGCATGGTTTAAAGTGCCATCGGCAATAAAGTTTCGTCTGGTTGGTAAACCGGGAAAATATATCAGCGGTAAAGATGTGATTTTGCATATCATTGGTATGATTGGTGTGGATGGAGCACTTTACAAATCCATGGAATTTGTGGGTGAGGGAATCCAGTATCTGTCTATGGATGATCGTTTTACTATCGCGAACATGGCAATCGAAGCAGGTGGTAAAAATGGAATCTTTCCGGTAGATGATCTTGCAAAGCAGTATATGGCAGAACATTCAATAAGAGATTATAAAGTTTACGAAGCAGATGAAGACGCTGTGTATGATGCGGAATATACGATTGATCTTTCTACTTTGAAAGCAACAGTTGCTTTTCCACATTTGCCGGAGAATACAAAGACTATAGATGAAGTCGGTGATGTTGCGATTGATCAGGTAGTGATTGGTTCTTGTACCAATGGCCGCTTTGAAGATTTAAAAACTGCCGCTGAAATTTTAAAAGGAAAAAAAGTAAAAAAAGGTGTGCGCGTGATTGTAATTCCGGCAACACAGCAGATTTATCTGGATGCAATGGAAGCTGGATTTATTCGTACCTTTATTGAAGCAGGAGCGATTGTCAGTACACCGACCTGTGGACCTTGCCTTGGTGGTTATATGGGAATTTTAGCCGCAGGAGAACGTTGTGTTTCTACAACGAATCGTAACTTTGTAGGTCGTATGGGGCATGTAGATTCTGAGGTTTATCTGGCAAGTCCGGCAGTGGCAGCAGCAAGTGCTATTACCGGAAAAATCAGTGGACCGGAACAGATATAAGAGGTGATGAGATGAAAGCAGCAGAAGGAAAAGTATTTAAATTTGGTGATAATGTAGATACCGATGTTATTATTCCGGCAAGATATTTAAATTCGTCAGATCCAAAAGAACTGGCAACACATTGCATGGAAGATATTGATGCAGACTTTGTTCATAAAGTGACACCGGGAGATATTATTGTAGCTACAAAGAATTTTGGCTGTGGTTCTTCGAGAGAACATGCGCCAATTGCTATTAAAGCAGCTGGTGTGAGTTGTGTTATTGCGGAGACGTTTGCCAGAATTTTCTATCGTAATGCAATCAACATTGGACTTCCGATTGTAGAGTGCCCGGAGGCAGCAAAAAAGATTGCAGAGGGTGATGAGGTTCATGTAGATTTTGACAGTGGACTGATCACAAACAAAACAAAAGGTGAGACCTATCAAGGGCAGGCATTTCCACCATTTATGCAAAAAATCATAGATTGTGAAGGCCTTGTCAATTACATCAATCAACAATAAAAAGAAGACCCGGTTCTGATGAGAATCGGGTTCTATTATATCTTTTTATTCTGTGTTACGGGAAAATGATCAATATAATCCAGATACGTCTGTGACAAACGTAGCGATGCATACAAATCGGCATATTCACGCGCAGATAAATCTGGGATATAGTTCTCAACAAAGTTCTTTTGAATGCCATGATCTCTGGCGTAGTCTACCGCTTTATTGTAGGCAATGGCGGCCTTTGTTTCGGAAGAATATCTGCCAATAATAACATCGCCATTCAGATGCATTTTTGCAAGAAAACAGCACTTACCATTTTTTAAGGTCTGCGTAATGCCGTGATAGGTGTTAAGAATACGGATGTTTGCATAGCGGTAATCCGAGGCGTCTCCATTGACAAACAGATAATCACGGTTTTGGACCGCATAGTTTTTGATACCATAGCGGTTGGCAATGTTATATTGCATCCCATAGTCGTTAACGAATAAGTGATTTCCGCGGCAAATGATTTTGTGGCTGGAGTAATAAAAGAGATCATCATTATCAAATTTGAGATTATAATCCGGCTTTAAATAATAAGAAAAGAAGCCATTTTGCAAGTAAATGGGCGTCTTGATGTATATGCCATGATCGCGATAATTCAGAAGACTGATTGCTTTTTCAAAAGATAGATGCTGGATGTGGGAAATGTAGTTGTCGATGGTAATGCCAGCATCAGAAAGAATGCGCATGCCTTCCTGATAGAGGGCATCGGCAGTTACCTCATCATCAGTGCTGCCAAGGCTGATATGCTTGGAGTGGTAAGTCAGACTTGCACGATAGTAGATAGAACCATTTTTTTTGCGGGCTTGATAGACACCGATGGACATAATGTTTTCCTTTCCTTATATATAGTCATTTTGATGAAAAACATTATAACATAAGGAAAGAGTTTTGAGAAATCCTACGTTGACATGGCTTTTGCATATAACGTATAATTGAAATTAACGTAGTGATGTGTGAAAGTTAAACAAAAGTGAGTGAAAAGGAAGAGGTAAGGAAATGGAATTACAGTACGTAAGCACAAGAGATGCATCTGAAGTGGTGAGCGCTTCACAGGCAATCTTAAAAGGTTTGGCGAATGGTGGTGGATTATTTGTTCCAACCTGCATTCCCAAATTAGATGTCAGTTTAGAAGAATTGAGTAAGATGACATACCAGGAGACAGCCTATGAAGTGATGAAGCTGTTTCTGACAGATTTTACAAAAGAAGAATTGGAAAACTGTATCAATCGTGCTTATGATGCCAAGTTTGATACAGAAGAAATTGCACCACTGGTTTATGCGGACGGTGCTTACTATTTAGAATTGTTCCATGGATCTACGATTGCTTTTAAGGATATGGCATTATCGATTTTGCCGCATTTGATGATTACATCCGCAAGGAAAAATCAGATCAAAAATGATATCGTTATTTTGACAGCTACAAGTGGAGATACCGGAAAAGCTGCGCTTGCCGGATTCGCCGGAGTAGAAGGTACAAAGATTATTGTCTTTTATCCAAAGGACGGTGTCAGCCCAATCCAAAAACAGCAGATGGTGACACAGGTGGGAGAGAATACTTTGGTTGTCGGAATCGATGGTAATTTCGATCAGGCGCAGACAGGTGTGAAAAAGATGTTTGCGGACGAAACACTTGCAAAAGAGTTAGATGCTGCCGGATATCAGTTTTCATCTGCCAATTCCATTAACATTGGTCGTCTGGTTCCACAGATTGTTTATTATGTATATGCATACAGTCGTTTGCTTGCAAACGACAAAATAAAAGAAAACGAACCGATCAATGTGGTTGTTCCAACCGGTAATTTTGGTAATATTCTGGCTGCATTTTATGCAAAAAATATGGGTATTCCGATTGCGAAATTGATTTGTGCTTCCAATGAAAATAAAGTCTTGTTTGACTTTTTCCGTACAGGTGTGTATGACAGAAACAGAGAGTTTGTGCTGACAAATTCACCATCTATGGATATTTTGATTTCCAGCAATTTAGAACGTCTGATTTATCGTATTGCCGGAGAAGATGCAAAAGCCAATGCGGCTCTGATGCAGGATTTGACAAGCAAAGGCCGATATGAAATTACGCCGCAGATGCGAGAAGCTTTGCAGGATTTCTATGGCAATTATACAAGCGAGGAAGAAACGGCACAGGTCATTCATGATTTGTATGAAAAGACAGGATATGTTATTGATACCCATACAGCAGTTGCTAGTGGCGTATATGCAAAGTATAAAGAAGAAACAAAGGATGAAACACCGACCGTCATTGCATCGACAGCAAGTCCATTTAAGTTTGCAAAGAGTGTTATGAGTGCGATTGACCCTGCATATGCGGATGTGGATGATTTTGCTTTGATTGATAAATTAAGTGAAATTTCCCGTGTGGCTGTACCAAAAGCAGTAGAGGAAATTCGAAGCGCACCAGTTCGCCATAAGATGATTTGTGCAGTAGAGGAAATGCCACAGGTTGTAAGAAATTTCCTTAAATAAAGCAGCAGAATAGAGAGATAAGAAAAAGAACTAAGTAAATTGTGAAGGATTTACTTAGTTCTTTTATTGTAATTATAAATTGTTATGCAAACTGATAATGAAATGTATTGCACCAAATGGATAAATGATTGGCAGAACAAAAGAGTTCGGTGATAATGCTAATGTGTCTTCATCCGATACACTTGGTGGATCAAGCGATAATTCAATAGCATGATCGTTGGACATGTTGACCAGAAACAGACCATTATGTAAATTAATAAAATCTTCAATGGAAGCTTGTACATATTCGTCAAATGCAGTGAATTCCATTTTCGCAAAGCGTGAAGCAAATGCAATGGCAACATCCTGTTCCATATCAATATGGGAGGAACAATCAGTTTTGCCATGAATGTTTTGTGATACACAATAATTCACAGGATATTCAGTACAAGGAATTGGGGTGAGTGGTGTAAAATCATCACCAATAAAACGTACAAGGTTGTTGAACAGCAATTCCATATACATCGTACTGTATGCGTTGATAGGGATTTCAGCAACGAGGAAAAAACGTTCAATCAGATGAGAGATTTTTTCCTGATTCTCCAAATCAAGATCTAAATCAATTTCACACAGTTCATTTTCTGCTTCATAATCTAAAATAAGTGTTTGAAGTTCGCTATAAGTGATAGCTCCATCATCGACCAGACATTGTCCAAAGAGTAAAAAATTAGGTGTTTGTGTTTTTAGAAGATCACGCACTTGTTCTTCTGTTAAATAACCACGATCTATGGCAATTTCACCAAAACGTCGATCTTCACGTGTCTGCAAGTAACATACTTCTTCTACTTCTGATGCAACCATATAGCCTTTGTGTATGGCAAGGGTGCCTAATTTGATGTGTGCAGCAGATGATTGTGAGATGGCATGTGTCAATTGTTCAGGCGTGATAGCCCCTCTTCGAAGCAGATAACTGCCGAAAAACTGTGAATACATTCTATGATTCTCCCCCTAAATGTATGTTGATGAGTCGGTCAATCTGTGCCTGGTTGATTGGCTTTTGAATAAAGTCTTTTGCGCCGGCTTCGATAGCTTTCTTTAACTGCAATTGTGTTCCTACAGAGGATACAATAATAATCGTAGCATCTGCGTTTTCCTTGATGATTTCTTTGGTTGCAGAAATACCGTCCTTGAGTGGCATAACAATGTCAAGAAGAACCATATCCGGATGGTGTTCTTTATATAAGGAAACAGACTGTTCTCCGTTGGTTGCTTCATAAAAAGTAGCACCAGACGCATAGCTGTTGATGGCATCTTTCAGACTTTTTCTTGCAAGTATTGAATCGTCGCAGATCAATATACTTTTATTTGATAAATCCATAATTCTATTGCTCCTTGAAAATATGCTTAACTAATGTAATAAATATATATCTAATAGTACATCAAACGCCCTGATTATTCAAATAATTTGTGCAAAATGTGAGATTTTATTGAAAGAAAAAATGGATATCGGTATAATAAACAAAAAGAAGAAAGAGGTGCAGGTATGACAAATGCAGATATGATGGTTGTATTTGATGCAATCATGACAATTTTAGGAGTTTACATTGTATTTAGTACAATTAAGATGAAAAAGGAAGGTCTGGTACCGACGTTGTTTGTGCCGGTGGAAGAAATGACACGCTGTAAGGATGTGGAAGGTTTTATTGCTTATCTTTTTCCAAAAGGAATGGGGATCGGTCTGATTGGAACAGGATTTGGAATTGTAGGTATTTGTAACGACGCGTTCGCTAATCTGGGACAAATCGTTAATGTGATTGCACTCGTTATTTTTATTGCAGCATGGGTTTGGTTCTCTGTACAGTTTCGTAAGGGGAAGGAGAAATTCTTTTGATTGGGTTTGTATATGGTGTGAAACTTTTTCGCCAAAAGAAGTAAAGTGCAATAGCAAAGTTATATGATTTTTTTAAAATCGTAAATTAAAAACGGATACTTTTCTATTTGAGGAGCACCTCATTGTGAAAAGTATCCGTTTTTATCAATTATTCACGTTCATCAATTGGGATGACCTCTTTGTGAGGACATACTGTCATATAAGCAGGACGCATAATCTTGCCCTTATGACATACTTCTTCCATACGGTGTGCGCTCCATCCTGCAATACGAGCGATTGCAAAGATTGGCGTATAAAGCTCTAATGGAAGACCGAGCATCTGATAAACAAATCCACTGTAAAAATCGACGTTTGGACTAACACCTTTGTAGATTTTACGCTTTTCAGCAATGATTTCCGGTGCCAGACGTTCTACAAGTGTGTAGAGTGCGAATTCTTTGTCATATCCTTTTTCGTGAGACAGACGTTCTACGAAAGAGTGGAAGGTCAGGGCTCTCGGGTCAGACAAGGAATATACAGCATGTCCCATACCATAGATGAGACCGGCCTGGTCAAAGGCTTTTTTGTCGAGCAGATCGCGAAGGTAATTTCCGACTTCTTCTTCGCTGGTCCAGTCTTTTACTTTTTCTTTCATATCTGCGAACATTTTGACAACCTTGATGTTAGCACCACCATGTTTTGGTCCCTTAAGAGAACCGATAGCAGCTGCAATAGCAGAGTATGTATCTGTTCCGGAAGAGGATACCAGATGTGTTGTGAAGGTCGAGTTGTTACCACCACCGTGCTCCATATGAAGAATGAGCGCTACGTCTAATAATTTGGCCTCCAGTGGCGTGAATTTGCTGTCGTCACGGAGACAATGCAAAATGTTTTCTGCAGTTGAATATTCTCTCTTTGGCGGGTGAATAATCAGACTTTCGTTATTATAATAATGACGATAGGTCTGATAACTGTAGACCGAAAGGAGAGGGAACATACTGATTAATTGCAAACACTGACGCAGTACGTTCGCTTCTGAAGTGTCGTCCGGTTTTTCGTCGTAAGAATAAAGCGTTAAGACACCACGTGCTAAAGCGTTCATCATATCTTTGCTAGGCTTTTTCATTATAACATCGCGGACAAAATTCTGCGGAAGTGAACGATAGTTGCTAAGTAATTCACAGAAATCATGAAGTTCCTGTTTATTTGGTAACTTGCCGAAAAGAAGCAGATAGGTGCACTCTTCAAAACCGAAGAAGCAGTCATCTGAAAGGTCGGCAATCAGATCTTGTACATTATAGCCACGATAGAACAGCTGTCCGTCGCAAGGAACAGATTTGCCGTCTACGATTTTGGTGGAATTGACTTCAGAAATTTTTGTGATTCCTACCAAAACACCTTTTCCGTTTAGATCACGAAGACCTCTTTTTACATCGTATTTGGTATAAAGCTCCGGATCGATGTAAGAAGATTTCTTGGATAACTCGGATAAATGCACTAACTGAGGCGTAATTTCGCTAAATGAATGATTTGTCACAATAGTTACCTCCTTTTGCGTATATACAATATATTATCACGATTTTACGAAGAAAAGCAAGAAATTGTTATGTGTAAAAAAACCATAAAATTCTTATGGTAATTTCCAGAGAGTTATCATATAATAGCAATAGAAAAATCAACCTGGAATGTGCGATTCAACCTGTTGTTTTGAACCTACATTTACTTTAAAAGGGATTCTTATATTGTCTGATGGATGTCAGGCCTCCGTTCGCAGTGGAAGGCAGAAGTCAGATTGCGGTTACCCACCTAGCATTGCTAGGAGTCAAAATATCAGGCCCGGCATTTTGGGGATACAAAAAGATAAAAACACATAAGACAAGGAAGTTGCCGCCGGTGACTTCCTTTCTTGTGTTTTCTATCGCTGTGTAGAGAAGGAGGGAGAACAGAATGAAAAAGCGGACACGTTATACCATACGAAAGCCGAAGGATTATCGCATGATTATATTTCTTGTGGTAATATGTATTTTTTTGATTCTTCTGATTCTCTATACCCAAGGGAAAATACAGAGTCTTGAGGATTTTATCGCAAGAGGAAGTGCAGTAACGCAGGAATCGGAAAATGCGGAGGAACAACAAGCGCCGCAAGCAATGCCCTATTCTTCAGAATTGCGCATTGTTTTGAAAGATCGTGATCAGGATATTTATCGGGGAAAAGTTACCGTTTATGGAGATGGAGATTTGACTATTACCAAGGATGGGCAGACGCAGACGATTGCGCCACAGACGCAAACCGAAGTTACGGCGGAACAATGCCAGAATGGAAACGTGATGACGATTTCCTGTAATCCGGGAAATCAGTGGTATCTTGTGAATGAAGATGGTGTGACATCAATTGGTTATGAGGGAACGCTTGAAATATGGGGAGAGCAGCAGGGACTTGTGCTGGTCAATGATATTCCAATGGAATATTATCTCAAGCGTGTTGTCCCGAGTGAAATGCCGAGAACCTATGGTGCGGAAGCATTGAAAGCGCAGGCAATTTGCGCGAGGACCTATGCTTACGGGCATAGCAACCGCTATGCGTATCCGGAAGTGAAAGGGAATATGGATGACACCGTATCTTTTCAGGTGTATAATCAGGGAATGGAATCGGCAGAGACGAATGAAGCAATTCTTGCTACGACAGGTCAGATTCTGATGAAAGACGATGCTGTGGTAGATACGTTATATTACTCGACGTCGTGTGGTTATATGCAGGATGGAACGTTATTTGGGGATATGGATACGTCTGTTTTCCAGGCGGGATATCTGGGAGTACAGCAGGCAACACAGGATTTTGATGCTTATTTGCGCAGTCCGGATGAACAGGCATATGAAGCGGGAGAGAGGTATTTTCGCTGGCAGGCATCTTTGACAGCAAACGATTTTTCAAAAGTCCGCGCACATTTGTGTAACTATCTGCAGACAGATGATACGGTATCCTGTGATAAAAAGCTAAAAAAGAAAATCATGGATGCCGGCATTGCAGATGCGGATGTGTTTGGCAGTTTAAAAAATATAACCGTGAAAAAAAGAAACCCTGGCGGCGTTGCAATGACGATTGTACTTGCTTTCTCGGGTGGAAATATAACGGTAAACGACCAGTTACATATCCGTCAGATTTTAGGAGATCTTACGGATTATGTGGTTTTACAAAATCAGGAAACAATAAAAAATACGACGACATTGCCGAGTGCGGCAATTACGGTTGAAAAGCAAAAGGATGGACAGTTTTTGATTTATGGCGGAGGTTTTGGTCATGGCGTCGGTATGAGTCAGAATGGTGCAAAAGCACTTGCGGCATCCGGCTTTGCATATACAGATATTTTGCAGTATTTTTACCATGGAACAGCGATACAAAAGCTGTATTAAAAGGATAGAGGAAACAATATGATATGGATGGTCATAGGATATGTCAAAACATATCTGGATAAATGTAAAAGGGATAACATAGGGGCATTTGCAGCGCAGGCAGCGTTTTTTATTATTATGTCTGCAATCCCTTTTTTGATGGTGTTTACTTCCTTATTACAATACACAAATATTTCGCAGGAATATGTGACGGATCTGTTGTGCCGGGCGATGCCAAAATATATAGAACCCATTTTACAGCCGATATTAAACGAAGTGTATTCGCGTTCCGTGGGTATTATTTCCATTACAGCGATTATCGCGTTGTGGGCTGCAGGAAAAGCGTTGCAGTATATGACAGCGGGGTTGAATGTATTAAATGGCATTGATGAGACGAGAAACTGGTTTGTAGTTCGTTTCTGGTCGATTGTCTATACCGTTGTGTTTATTTTTGCAATTATTATTGTTTTGATTCTGATGGTATTTACGGAATATATTCAGGGACTTCTGGACCAGGCGTTTGGCGTCTGGGGGCTATTGGTAGCGATTGTAAGCGTAAGACCATTGATTCGTGGACTGGTGGTGTTTGCTGTTTTAACAGGCTTATTTGTATGGCTTTTCACACAGTTGCCAAATAAAAAAGTAAAGGCACTTTCACAGATTCCGGGAGCACTATTATGCGCGCTGATCTGGTATGTGTTTTCGATTTTTCTATCGATCTATGTTAATTTTTACAATGGCTTTTCTATTTATGGCAGTATGTCAACTATCGTGTTGATGATGTTCTGGTTATACTCTTGTATGTACATTATGTTTATGTGTGCAGAGGTAAATGTTTTCTTTGCGGAAGTGCTTGGACGTTTTATGAAAAACAAGATGCAAAAATTACGCCAGAAATGGAAATCGTTCTGGAAAAGAAATAAATCTTGATGTTTTTTGGGGGCTATGCTAAAATGTCAAATGTTAAAGGCAATGAATGCGTACAGTAGCAGGCTATACTTTTTACAGAGAGGAGCGATCATCGGCTGGAAGTCGTTCTAAGGTAAGGTAGTATGTGAATTTCCCGCAGGAGCTGCGCGATTGAACGAGAAGTAGATTGCGACGGTTAGTGCACGTTAAGCATATGAGAGTCAGAGGAATCTGGAATCAGGGTGGTAACGCGGAGTCACTTCGTCCCTATGGGATGAGGGCTCCGCTTTTTATGTTATTAGGCTTTAGCCTGCTGAATGCGTGTTTACGAGTTTCTCAACAGAGAAA
>URCQ01000032.1 GCA_900546435.1 uncultured Pseudobutyrivibrio sp.
AAGTGACATTATCTCAAGAGAATCCTAAGGTGACATTATCATAAGTTAATAACATGCGTTTCATCCACTCATTTGCGCTTTATTTCGCAGTTTGCTATAGTGAATTAAGTTAAAGGAGAAAGCACTTATGTATAAAACAGCATTTGTATCCGGTGCATCCCGTGGCATCGGACGAGCCATTGCCACAGCGCTCGCTGCCAACGGATATCATCTGGGACTGACCTGCCAGAAAAACACACAATTATTAGAAACCTTTGCCGCAGAATTGCGCAAAGATTATCATATCGAAGTATTCACTTTTACCGGAAATATGGGGGATTTTTCTTTTGTAGAAATGGTTGCGCAAAAAATGCTTGCCCACTTTTCACAAATCGATGTCGTCGTAAACAATGCCGGCATCTCTCATATCGGACTGCTCACGGACATGACACCAGACGATTGGAACCACATAATGTCTGTGAATTTATCTTCTTGTTTTTACACTGCAAAAGTCTTTGCTCCTTCCATGGTGCAAAAGCAAACCGGACGAATCGTAAACATTTCTTCCATGTGGGGCAATGTCGGTGCATCCTGCGAAGTAGCATATTCCGCTTCTAAGGGTGGTATGCATGCTTTTACAAAAGCACTCGCCAAAGAGTTAGCGCCATCTGGGATTGCCGTGAATGCGATTGCATGCGGTGTGATTGATACGGATATGAATGCCTTTTTGACGACAGAAGAACGCGCAGAATTAGAGGCAGAAATTCCTGCCGGACGTTTCGCAAAACCGGAAGAAGTAGCAGACGCACTCATTCATCTTGTAGAAAGCCCTGCCTATCTTACCGGTCAGATCATATCCATGGATGGCGGTTATATTTAGAGATATCCCCACCATGGATTCTATATGACACGGTTGTGTGGCGTTTCGCGTATTGACTATGCGATATGAGAATTTTAGGCAAAATCAAAATTCCCTGTTCTATCATTATTTTAATTACAAATGATAGGAGAAAGCACATATGGCATCTATGCTTTTAGGAGAACGTCTCACAAATCTCATGGAACTGCAAAACACAAACAACAAACAAGTTTGTGAGTCTTTACATATTCACCCATCCACCTTCAGTGGATATCTTTCTGGAAAACGCCAACCAAGCTACGATATCCTCATGCGTATGGCGGCCTACTTTCATACGACCTGTGATTATCTGCTCGGCTATACCCCGCCACAAAATAATGCATCCGACTTAACTGACGACACACTCGCCCTCCTGCATGCCTGTGGTCAATTGCCACCGGAAGGTCAGGAAATGCTCTGGGAAGAAATTAAGCTTATTGTTCGTCTCTATCACAAACAGGATTAATGCTCATACTGTGCCATAATCTGTTTTAAATGCTTTTCATATGCCTGTCGTACCGAAGCCGGTCGTACAATTTCCACACCCGCACCAAGTCCGGTGATCCAGCCAAAAAACTGTGGGCTTACTTCCACCTCTGTACGCACAAGAATCGCATCGTCCTGGCTTCGCATAGAAACTTCTGTTCCAAAGCGGTCAAACATCACACCTGCCATTTGCTTCGGTGCACGAAGCGTGACAATCTCTGCCGTTCCGGCAAACATACTGAATCTCTTTTTGGCATAATTTGCTTTTTGTTTTTCTATCGAAAGAGCCTCTCTGCTTCGAGTCACGGGAAGTTCCTGTGCTCCTATAATCTTATCCGCGCGATAGTGCCGGACATCACCAGCCTCTTCATCCCATGCCACCAAATAATAGTATTCATTATCCCATAACAAAAATGCCGGACTCACCTGATACTTCTTTCCCTGATGACGCAGCACCTGTTCCTTTTTTTCATTCCATTCCAAATATTGAAATGCCATCTGCTGATTATCATCAATGCAGTTATAAATCTCGTCAATCGTATAATAAATACGTTCATTTGCCATTTTGACACGATCCGATACCACCACCTGGCGATGCAGATGTTTTCCCTGGTAGGTGCTTCCCAGCTGTTCGATCTTATGCACCAGTTCGCGTGATTTTTTCTCCGTGATAAATTTTGATGCCGCCACAGCATCGACAAGCAATTTTAATTCTGCCAGTTCAAACGTACGCTCCGCTAAATAAAACCCATTTTGTTCCAGTGCTTTTTCAATTTCCATTCCATAATCCTGCAGCGCACGGATATCACGATAGATACTTTTGCGCTCTGCCGGAATTTCTTTTGCTTCCAGTCGCTCTATGATCTGCCCTGCCGTGATCGGATGTTCTTCATCCGTTTCACGTAAAAAAATTTCCATTATATAAAGAAGTTTCTGCTTCTGATTTCCCATATTTGCCATGTGATACCTCGTTAAAAAATTAACTTTTAGAAATGACCCACTTTTTTGGTTTTGGGTATTGTATGCACCAATTTCACGTGCTATAATCATAGCATAAATTAAAAAATAAATAAATTACCAGAGATGAGAGCAAGGTAGATAGGCGAAGGACATTCGCTTTATTTAGCCTTGCTTTTTTTATGCAGAGAAAGGAGTCGTTACATATGTATGATGTAGCAATTGTTGGTGCTGGTGTCGTTGGCAGTGCCATCGCAAGAGAATTATCTAAGTACAAAGTAAACGCTTGCGTCATTGAAAGAGACGAAGACGTTTGCAACGGAACATCAAAAGCCAATAGTGCGATTGTTCACGCTGGTTTTGATGCTACCCCAGGAACATTAAAGGCACAGTTAAATGTCAGAGGAAATGAGATGATGGATCAGTTATCAAAAGATCTTGACTTCCCATTCAAGAGAAATGGTTCCCTGGTTGTATGTACAAAGAAACAGGATCCTGCACTTTTAGATGAATTATTAGAAAAAGGTAAGAAAAACGGTGTTCCGGATCTTCGCATCTTAGATCGTGACGAACTCATCAAAATGGAGCCAAACCTCGCTGATGATGTCGTAAAAGCACTTTACGCTCCTACTGGTGCCATCGTTTGTCCATTCCACTTAACCATGGCATTTGCAGAAAACGCTGCTGATAACGGTGTAGAATTCTTCTTAAATACAGAAGTAACAGACATCAGCAAAGCAGATGATCATTACGTAATCAAAACGGACAAAGATACCATCGAAGCAAAGGTTGTTGTAAACGCAGCCGGTGTTTACGCAGACAAGTTTAACAACATGGTAAGCGATAACAAGTTAAAAATCATCGCTCGTCGCGGACAGTACATGCTTTTAGATAAAGATGCCGGAACTCATGTAAGCCATACAATCTTCCAGTTACCTAGCAAGATGGGTAAGGGTGTTCTTGTAACTCCTACCGTACATGGTAACCTTTTGGTTGGTCCTACTGCTGAAGACATCGACAACAAGGAAGGCGTTAATACAACAGAAGAAGGACTTGCATCCCTTGGTGCAACAAGTTCCCAGTCTGTTAAGAATCTTCCACTTCGTCAGGTTATCACATCTTTCGCAGGTCTTCGTGCTCACGAAGTTGGTGGTGACTTTGTAATCGGTGAAGCAAAAGACGCGGAAGGTTTCTTTAACGCAGCCGGTATTGAATCGCCAGGTCTTTCATCAGCACCAGCCATCGGTGAAATGCTTGCGGCATTAGTTGCCAAGAAGTTAGGTTTAGAGGAAGATCCTTCCTTCAACGGTATCCGTAAGGGAATTTTAAATCCTGCTAACCTTTCTATCGAAGAAAGAAACGAATTAATCAAGAAAGAGCCTGCATATGGTAACATCATTTGCCGTTGCGAAATGATTACAGAAGGTGAAATCTTAGATGCTATTCATAGAACTTTAGGTGCCAGATCTTTAGATGCTGTAAAACGTAGAACAAGAGCTGGTATGGGACGTTGTCAATCTGGCTTCTGCTCACCAAAAACAATGGAAATTCTGGAGCGTGAAGTTCCAATGAGCATGTTTGATGTAACCAAAAACGGCAAAGATGCCAAAATCGTATACGGTTACAACAAGAAGATATAAGGAGGAGCACGAAAATGAAATATGATTTAGTCATCGTTGGTGGTGGTCCTGCAGGTCTTGCTGCTGCTATCGCTGCAAAAGATAATGGAATTGATAGTATTTTAATTATTGAAAGAGATCGCGAATTAGGCGGTATCTTAAACCAGTGTATTCACAATGGTTTCGGTCTTCATACATTTAAAGAAGAGCTTACCGGTCCTGAATATGCATCACGTTTTATCGCACAGGTTGAAGAACGTGGCATTGAATATAAATTAAACACCATGGTTATGGATATTTCCAATGACAAGGTTGTTACAGCTATGAACTCTACAGACGGAATGTTCACAATCGAAGCTAAGGCTGTTGTTCTTGCTATGGGATGTCGTGAACGTTCTCGTGGAGCATTAAACATTCCTGGATATCGTCCAGCAGGTATCTTCTCTGCAGGAACAGCCCAGAGACTTGTAAACATCGAGGGTTACATGCCAGGTCGTCGTGTTGTAATCTTAGGTTCCGGTGATATCGGACTTATTATGGCACGTCGTATGACATTAGAGGGAGCTAAGGTTCTTGCTGTTGCAGAATTGATGCCATACTCTGGTGGATTAAAGAGAAATATTGTACAGTGCTTGAATGACTTTGATATTCCACTTTACCTTTCTCACACTGTTGTAGACATTCAGGGTAAAGAAAGAGTAGAAGGCATTACCATCGCTGAAGTTGGTCCAGATCGTAAGCCAATCCCTGGTACAGAAATCCACTATGATTGCGATACTTTGCTTCTCTCTTGTGGTCTTTTACCAGAAAACGAACTTTCTAAGACAGCTGGTGTCGCTTTAAGTCCTATCACATCCGGCCCTGTTGTTAATGACAGCTTAGAGACAAACATCCCTGGTGTATTCGCTTGTGGCAACGTACTTCACGTACATGACCTTGTAGATTTCGTTTCACAGGAAGCTGCAAACGCAGGAAAGAACGCTGCGAAATACATCAAAGATGGTGAAACTACATCTGCTAAGCAGATTGAAATTCTTCCAGTTGACGGTGTTCGTTACACTGTTCCGAAATATATTCGTCCTGAAGTTATGGATGACACTTTAACGGTTCGTTTCCGTGTTGGTCAGGTATACAAGGGATGTGCGATTGCTACATACTTCGGCGATGAGCTGATTTCTAAGAGAAAACGTCCGGTTATGGCACCGGGTGAAATGGAGCAGGTCGTTCTGAAGAAGTCTCAGTTAGCTGAGTATCCGGACATTGAAAACATTACAATCAAAATTGAGGAGGCATAAGGATGGAAACAAGAGAATTAATTTGTATCGGCTGTCCTATGGGATGCAGCCTTAAAGTAACATTAGAAAATGGCGAGGTTACCGAAGTTACCGGAAACACTTGTCCAAATGGCGAAAAATATGCAAAGAAGGAATGCACGAATCCTACAAGAATCGTTACCTCTACTGTTCGCGTAAAAGGTGGAAAAATCAACATGGTTTCCTGCAAGACAAAAGAAGATATTCCAAAGGGAATGATCTTCGATATCTGTAAAGCATTGGAAAACGTTGTTGTTACTGCACCAGTCGCTATCGGCGACGTTCTTCTCGCTGATGTTTGCGGAACAGGCGTTGACGTTGTAGCTACAAAAGAAGTTGACATGAAATAATAGTCTTTTTTGGGAAGCGTGGAGTTTTTATAAGGGGTTTCATAGGGGTATAAAAAAGAGGCCGTTGGGGGACGGCTTCTTTTTTTGTGCCATTTTCAGCCAAATAATATACAACTCATGCAAAGAATTTCAGTGCAAAACCTGCCTCCTGTGCTATAATAACTTTTATGCGTTTTCATTATATACATCAAGAAAGGAACATACCATGAATCAGGATAAAGAGTTCTTAGGTACCGAGCCAATCGGTAAACTATTATTTAAACTTGCGATTCCAACAGTCATCGCACAGCTTGTCAACATGCTCTACAACATCGTAGACCGTATTTATATTGGGCACATCCCGGAAGTTGGCAGTCTCGCCCTTACCGGCGTTGGCGTTTGTATGCCAATCATTATGCTTGTCTCCGCTTTTGCCTGCCTCGTCAGTTCAGGCGGTGCTCCACGTGCATCAATTGCCATGGGAAAAGGAGATCATGACTCTGCCGAAAAAATCCTTGCCGGCTGCTTCAGTCTGCAAATCATCGTTTCCGTCATTTTGACCTTTGTGATTCTCGTATTCAATCGCGATCTTCTCTTATTGTTTGGCGCAAGCGAAAATACCATTTCCTATGCAACATCCTATATGAGCCTCTATGCGTTTGGAACCATATTTGTACAAATGACACTCGGCCTCAATGCGTTTATCACAGCACAAGGCTTTGCCAAGGATGGTATGAAAACCGTTTTGATCGGTGCTGTCATTAATATTATCCTGGATCCTATTTTTATCTTTGGTCTTCACATGGGCGTCAGAGGTGCAGCGCTTGCTACCATCATTTCGCAGGGTTGTTCCTGCTTGTGGTGCCTCTACTTCTTACTTGGTAAGAAAACCTTTTTGCGCATCCGTAAAGAAAACCTCCTACCTGGTCTATCCCTCATGCCACCATGTGTTGCACTTGGACTTTCCGCATTTATTATGCAGTCTACCGAAAGTGTCATTTCTATGTGCTTCAACTCTTCTCTGTTAAAATATGGCGGAGATATCGCCGTTGGTGCCATGACAATTTTAACCAGTGTTATGCAGTTCGCTATGTTACCCCTTCAGGGTGTCGCACAGGGAGCACAACCAATTACCAGTTATAACTTCGGTGCAAAAAACAGCGGCCGTGTAAAGAAAAGTTTCCAGTTGCTTTTGCTGACAAGTCTTGCCTACTCTGTACTTCTCTGGATTTGTGTCGAAGCTTTTCCACAGGTTTTTGCCGGTATGTTTACAAACGATGCGACACTTTTAGCCTTTTCCGCAAATGCGCTTCGTATCTATTGCGGTGCACTCTTCATGATGGGAATCCAGATTGCATGCCAGATGACATTTGTTTCGACCGGAAATGCTCTTTGTTCTATCATCGTTGCCATTATGCGTAAGTTTGTGCTGCTTATACCGCTCATTTATATCCTGCCACACTTTATGGCAGATAAGACCATCGCTGTCTATACCGCAGAGCCGATTGCCGACTTTATCGCGGTTACCTTTACCGCCATCCTTTTTGGCATTCAATTTAATAAAGCTTTAAAGAAGCTAAATGCACCATCATGAAAAGAACCATTGATTATATCATCGAAGAAAAAGATAATGGCATACGCATCGAACAGTTTTTAAGGCGTCAGGGTTTTTCCGGACAAAATCTGACCCTGATCAAACGGATGCCAGAAAACACCCTGCGAAACGGTACATTTGTTTATATGCGAGACACCGTGCATACAGGGGATCATCTGCGCATCCAGATTAACGAGGAAACTTCTTCCGAAAAAATACCGCCGGTAGCGCTACCGCTCGATATCATTTATGAAGATGAAGACATTATTGTTGTAAACAAGCCCGCCGGGATGCCCATTCATCCTTCCATGGCAAATTATGAGAATTCCCTGGCAAATGCTTTGGCTTATTATTATGAAAAACAAGGGAAATCCTTTATTTTCCGCTGCACCAACCGTTTGGATCGCGACACATCCGGTCTTACCATTATTGCCAAGCATCTGGTCGCATCCAGCATTCTATCAGATGCTGTAGCAAAAAAAGAAGTAACGCGCGAATATCTTGCCATCTGTAGTGGACATCCGACACCTGCCGAGGGTACCATTGATGCGCCTCTTGCAAGAGTAGAAGGAACGATACTTGCAAGAACGGTAGATTTTGAAAAAGGTGATCGTGCCATCACACACTACCGCGTTGTTACGCCTTTATCGGATCACGCTGTTGTCGCGCTGCAATTAGAAACTGGCCGCACACATCAGATCCGCGTCCATATGAAACATATTGGTTATCCACTGATTGGTGACTATCTCTATCACCCGGATATGCGCTACATGAAGCGTCAGGCGCTGCATTCCTATCGTATGCAATTTGTGCATCCTATCACAAAAGAGCTCATGACCTTTACGGCTCCTTTGCCGGATGATATGCGACAGACCATTGCAGCACTTTCTACTTCCAAAGAGAATGTCACACCGTAAACAATCCATCTTTTTCAACAACAAAACCCCATAGGCTCTGGAATATACCCAGAAACCTATGGGGTTATTTTATGCTTTTTATAAGAACCAAACGTCCTGATTTGTTGTTGATATTGCCGTTGCTCCTGCATCTAAAAGTGCATAGACATCTTCTTTTTCACTAATCAATCCGCTGGAAATCAGTGGTTGATGGTTCATTTTACGAACACGTCTGATGACACTTGGCATCGGTCCAGGTAACACTTCAACCACATCTGGTTTTGTGTTCTTTAGCTGGCGCTCAATGCTGTTGTACGCCATAGAATCGATGAAGAAGAAACGCATGATGGTATCAAGCGATAACTCTTTGGCTCTCGCTATAATCGGTGCCTTGGTAGATATCACGCCATCTGCTTTTGTAAACTTGGCAATGTAATCTACAGAAACTTCTTTGGAACTCAATCCCTGTATCAGATCCATATGTACAAATGCCAGTTTCCCGGATGACTTTACTTTGTCCACAATTTCCGGAATCGTAATCACATCACCATACAATATAAATATAATACGGCTGTCACACTCCAGACATCGGTGCAATCCATCATCATCTTTAATCGCAGCAATAATCGGAGAATCTTCCAATGCCTCTTTAAACTCTCTTCTCATAACTCGTAATCACTTTCTTTATTTACTGGCTGCCACTGCCTCTGCTGGTTTTTCACCCTTGAATACTACCTTTAACAGGATTGGTGTAATCAGTGTCGTAACAATAACTACCAGGATGATTGGCGCAAACAAATCTTCGTTGATCAGTCCTACCTGGCGTCCTTTTTCTGCAACAATCAAAGCAACCTCTCCACGGGAAATCATACCAACACCAGTCTGCAATGATTCTTTCCAGGTAAACTTACAAATCTTGGCACCAAGTCCACATCCGATCATCTTTGTAATGATTGCAATGCCTGTTAAGATAACGGCAAACAACCAGATTTTTAAGGTCATGCCACCCATCGTTACCTTTAAACCTACGCTGGCAAAGAAGATACAAGAGAAAAATACGGTCGATACGTCATGGATTTTAATATCTACGTAATCACGTATCTTTGAGCGGCAGAGCATAACACCTGCAAAGTATGCACCTGTAATATCTGCAATACCGAAACCAACCTCGGAAACATAAGCTAAAATAAAGCAGAATGCAATTGCAAAAATAGCGACACGTCTCTTATGATCGTTCTTGCTGAACGCAAATTCCAAATGCGTCGTAGCCAAAAACAGCACTAAAATCAATACAAAGTACAAAACAATTTTGATGAGAACAGCAGCCGGTTTTACTGAAGTATCCTTCATGCTGGATACGACTGCAAGTACGATCATACCTAAAATATCATCAATGATGGCAGCTCCCAGAATTGTCATACCGACCTTTCCAGACAACCTACCCATTTCACGCAATGTCTCAACCGTGATACTTACGGATGTCGCCGTCAAAACAACACCGACAAACAAACTCTGTAGCATTTGGTCATAGTTGCTTAAATCCTCACCAAAATACAATGCATAGCCGATCATACCTCCAATCAGAGGTACAATAACACCAATCAGTGCGGTAATAAAAGATGCTCCAAGGTTTGCCTTCAGTTCCTTTAAGTCTGTATCCAGACCTGCAGAGAACATAAGGAAGATAACACCCATCTCAGCTACATAGCCCAACAGTGTTCCCGTATCCCCCTGCATCGACATCAGATTCAATGCGGATGGTCCCAAAATAACACCTGCTAACAATGCGCCTACTACTTCCGGTAGATTCACTGCCTTACAAAGCAGCCCCAATACCTTTGTTGAAATTAAGATCAAAGCAATCCATAGTAAAAACTCATAATTCATAATTCTCACCCTTACTTTCCTTATATTTTAAAAAACAAATGGTTTTCTTTGAACCGCACCTATTTTACTCCTATCAACTGCCTATTGCAAGCTTTTATGGGTTTTTCCACACCTTGATGAATTCGCCACTTATTCCCATGTTTTTTCTGCCTAGTAGTTCAGCAATTTCTCAAATAACACTTCTCGTTCCTTCGTCAGATCACTATTATGAAATTCTATTTTTCCTTTTCTTCCTGTTGCCTCCCGCAATAAGCCATCAGCTGCAAGCCGTCTGCGCATTTCCCTTGCAGTCCCGGCACCACCGTCAAAGATCTCCACCTGATTGCCAACAATCTGTTCAATCACCTTTCGCACAAACGGATAATGTGTACATCCCAGAACAACCGCATCAAGATTTTCCCGGTATGGCTCTAACAGATCACGCAAAAATCCATACAATTCCGGGCTATTAATATTCCCTGCTTCCACAAAATCCATCAGTCCCGGGCAAGCCAGCGGCATGACATTTGCATCGCCGCCAAACTGTTCAATCAAATGATGCAGCTTTTCTTCCCGTATCGTAATCGGCGTTGCCATCACAAGAATATTCCCTTGTGGAAACTTTTCAGCGGCAGGCTTTACTGCGGGTTCGATCCCTACAAGTGGCAATTCCGGATACATTTGACGTAAGATACGTACAGCCGCACTCGTTGCTGTATTGCATGCAATCACAACTCCTTTGGCTCCCATCTTCATAAAATCCTCTGTATGTGCAATGGTAAGTTCACGCACTACTTTTGTACTCTTTGTTCCATATGGTGCGTTTTTGGAATCACCAAAATAATAAAAATCTTCTTCCGGCATTATCCGAATCAGCTCCCGCAATACACTAACGCCTCCCATGCCAGAGTCAAACACCGCAATTGGTGCTTCTTTTTTTTCCATATCCATCCTCTTTTCACTTCTATAACAAAAAAACCTTGATTCAAATCGAATCAAGGCTTATAACAGAGCGGGTGATGGGAATCGAACCCACGTATTCAGCTTGGAAGGCTGATGTTCTACCATTGAACTACACCCGCATATGCCCAGTTCCGGAATCGAACCAGAGACACGAGGATTTTCAGTCCTCTGCTCTACCAACTGAGCTAACTGGGCCCGCTGTTTTGCAACAACAAGATAATCTTATCGAAAAAGCCCTTGCCTGTCAAGAACTTTTTACAGTTCCCGTGGCAAAGGCTTATTTCTACTCCAGACGCACAATTGCATTTATGAAGGCATGCGACTTTCATGACAGGTAAAGTAAACAATCTGTCTGTCTTTTGCTATGTTTGTTAACAACTCCAATGCATGTGTAATCTTATTTTCATCCAGGTTTGTAAATGGATCATCCAACACAATGACGGGTTGTTCTTTATGATAAAGCACATCCACCAGCGCAAATCTAGCGCAAATTCCCACCAGATCCTGATAACCGTGACTCAGATACTCACTTGAATGTGTACTTCCCTGGCAGCGCACTTGTACCGCCAAATCCATCGTGATATCAAAATCCATGTCTTTTACGGAATCTTTGTATTTATCATCCAAAATAGCCATGTAATGTTCCATGCCTTGACGCAGCGGGCGCATATACGTTGACAAAAACTGCTCTTTTGCGATTTTTAAAAACTCTTCGGTTTTCGCCAGCAAGTCCACCTTATGATCGCATTCCATTTTTTCTTCCAGCAGAACATCGCGTCGGTTTTCCGCATCTTCTATACTGTCGAGTTCCACTGACAATTGATGTAAGGATTCACGATCCTGCGTAATTCCCTTTTGCATCTCTTTGATTTCTTCATCAATCTGCACCTGTTTTTCCTGCAATTCCTCAACAGAAAGTGCACTTTCTTTTACCTGATTATCTTCCTCAAATAATTTGATTTTTTCCTGTAATTGCTGGATTTCTTCTTGTAATTGTCCATAACGTATGCGTTTACTGCGTACCAGGTGCAATTGTTCCTGTGCAGAACCCTCTGCTTCCAACGGAAAACGATCCAGGTATTTGTGAAGCAGACGTTTTTGTTCTTCCATGGTCGAATGGATGAGATCCAGTTGTTCATGGCAATGCATATATTCCTCGTAAAGCTCTTTGTCGTTTTTCAAGCGTTCCAGTAAATCTGTCTCATTTCCCTCATGATACAAATCCATCTGATAGACCAGTGCATAGCGGTCTAAAATGGTATAAAGTTCCATTCGAACATCCGCCATTTCTTCGACTGCATTTGTCGTCTGTGCGGTTGCCTGTTGCGCTTCCTCCTGCAAACGCACATAGTGATCTAAATTAACGCGAATCTCATACACCATCTGCTGCATACTGTCTGCAGGTGTTAATTTGAAGTATGACAAAAACTCTTTACAGCGGACTGCTAAGTCTTCGCGTTTCTGCCTACTCTGTGCCAAGGCATCTTCCGCCTCTTTCAACTGATTTTGCAAATCTTCCTGCTTATTGCGATGAAGCGAACGCATTCGCAGATACTGCATCACCGCCGCCACACCTGTTGCTGCTGCACCACCAAAGCAAAGAATCTGATAAATAGAGCTGCCATCAGAATCCGGTGCTAATAAGCGGAATGAAAGCCCTCCCAAAAGCAGCACCACAAAAAGAATAAAAAGCATCAGTACGCCGGCTGTTTTACCAGCCGTGCGTCCTGTCTTTGTCACAACATCCGCTCTTGCCTTAATGTTTCGATAATTCTCATCCTGCTCCACAATACGTCCATCCAGACGCGACAATTCGACCACATCTTTCTCAACTTGTGATAATTCTTCTTCTGTCGGTACTTTCTGCGCAAAAAAGTATTTGAGTTGTTCTAACTGCGCTGCCGCATCTTCGGATAATTTTGAATGTTCTCCCTGCATGCGAAGCTCCTGCAGTCGTTTTGACATCTCTTTCCATTTTGTCAAATCTTCTTTCGTCGGCACCTCCTCGCCAAAGAGTCCTTCCCACTTATGGATTTGCTGCTCTGGCGGCAATTTAATTGCAAGATCTCTCTCTGTACGACGCGTCATATCGTACTGGCGTTCCAACTCTTCCATTGCCGTCTGTTCCTGTTCATCCGGCAGACCCGCTGCAAAAAAGTCATCCAGCGCATTCATTTCTTCCTGTTGTTTTTTCAGGAATTCCTGCTGCTGACGATACGCTCCCATATCCTGCTCGCGCTTACTCTGCATACGGATTTCGTCCGTAATACGATTCTTTTCTGCCTCCATCCAGTTGAGCGATTTCTTTTTTTCTTCTAATTTGTCAAACTGCTTGTGGTATCCATCTAAAATCGCCGTCTTTTTATCAATCAGTTCACTGCATTTACTGATTTCTTCTTTGATCATGGTAATCTTACCATTGTTTACTTTACTTCTTCGCGTATAATTCTTACGCACTTCAGCCACACGGCTCACAGCCTCATCAAAATTATTGATATCATCTTTTGCCGCAGCAAGGTCACCCATTTTTGCGTTCAGGCTGTCCGTCATTGCCGTCGATACCGATGACTGTGGGATAAAAATACTCTTTTCAAAAGAATCACGGTCAACCTGAAACAGCTCTTCCCCGAGATTTTTTGAAAAATCATCGCATGCATTGCCCGTGTTCAAATCCAGTAATAAAAACGTATCCTCTTTATCTGTTTTACCAAAGGTACGTTCCACGCGGTATGTTTTTCCTTCCGCTTCAAAAATCAGATTACCACCACAGATGCCGCCATCCCATGGCATGTAATGCTTACGCTCCGTCAGCATCTTTGTGCGGGCAGAGTAGTCCATTCCGTAAAACATAGCTTTCAAAAATACGCTAAATGTCGTTTTTCCCCAGCCATTTTCCTGGCACAATGCATTCATACCATCTGAAAAATCGTAAGACCACTCTTTTATTGTTCCAAATCCACTAATATAACAGGAAATTAACTTCATACTTCTATATCCTCACCCATGATTGCTTTCATCCCAAGTTCAATAATGGCTGCTCTTTCATCCTCTGACATATCTTGTCTTTCCATCAAACGGACAAATTCACCTTTTAAAGATTTGTCGTTACGAAAACTTTCATAATCTATCTGTACCGATGTACGGTCGTAGACTTTTATAAAGAAAAAGTCCAAATTCAAATTGCGGCGCAAGCGGTCGCAATCAATATCCGTATCAATATTTGTCTCACCTGTCACAATAATCTTAATCAGATCCTCTGATGAGATTCCTGCAACACATTCTCTGGCTTTCTGCACGATTGCTGCCATATCCATAGATGGATCCACCTCAACGCACACTTCATGCAACAAACGTTTGGCTATTGGCACAAATTGTGTATGTATTTTGCCCTCTTCCACTTCAAGAAGGACAAAGCCCTTTTCACCACACTCGTCAAAACCTCTGCCTTCTAAGCAACCACTGTAGCAATATACACCACGGTCGTCCAGGCGTTCTTTTTTGTAGGTGTGAATATGTCCGAGAGCCAGATAATCAATATACTTATTGCGCAACATTGATAAATTTACCATTTCTGTACGATCACTTCCCTGGTAATCCGACTCCTGACCATGCAATGCCACAATATTCAACCGGTTCTGATCCAACACCAGATTCATCCCCAAAGTCTGACTGTTTTCTTTTACCAGTTCCATACCGGTAATTACAACATCCCCATAATCATAAGATGTCCATTCATCTGTCCCGAAAAGTTTAAGGTTTGTAATATCCTCCTGCTCCGACAGTTCTTCCACAAAGTCCAACTGATCGTGATTGCCGCGAATATAACAAAAATCAATCTCCGGATGTTGCTTTATTTGTTCAATCACACGTGTTTTTGCAGCTTTTCGTACATTCGGTTTATCAAAAAGATCCCCTGCGATCAGAATAACCCGCACCTCATTTTCAGCCGCATAGGTCACCATACGTTCAAATGTATCCAACAACTCGTCTCGGCGCATGCTGGCTGCTTCCCGATCCAAATTACTTTCCATTTTCGAGTCCAAATGTAGATCTGCACAATGAATTATCTTCATAAATTACTACCCCTCAAAACTGTCTCATTTCTTATAGATTAGTATATCATATCCGCATATCGCTTGTCTGTCAAAACTTATCGACGTCATATACCATAAATCTCTTTTTGCTTATGTAAGCGGACGGAAGGATTCCATCGCTTCCCGATTTACGCGCTCCACTTCTTTTTCCAGATCTCTCGCCGAAAATCTGCGTGCACCCTCGCCAATGACAATCATCTGTTCCCTGCGATCCGACGTTGCTACGGTCACTTCATATTTTCCAGCCATATCGTGTGTTGTGCGCTCAATATAGGCATCTGCCGTCTCAGCTTCTCTTGTATAAACGACATGAATATTGTGATAATCTACAATTTCCTCCACATGACCACGCACGCGATACGCATCAAAGACTACAATCACTTCCTGGCCGATATGCCCTTGATAATTACACATAATATCAAGCAAGCGCCCTCTTGCGCCGTCTATGCTGACTTTTGCAATCTCATCTAATTCTTTCCATGCAAAAATAACATTATAGCCGTCCACAAGTAAATATTTTTTCTTAGGCTTTTCTGCCCGCTCTTTATTGTGCGTCTTCTGGTATGTTTCTCTTGCATCCTGGATACGCTCTTTGCGTTCCGCGTCAATGACACGTTTTTCCGCAGCAGGCAATCGTCTCTTAATCTCACCAAATTCACGCACAAAGATTTCTTCCAAATCCGATTCTAAACCACCATAACCATCATAACCTTTTGGCTTTCCACTGCGCATTGCCTCCGCTTTTGCTTTCGCTGCAGCAATGACTTCATCTTCCGTCGGCTCTGCCTTTTTTTCATATAAATATGATGCCATTGGCATGTGCATTTTATCTTCCACTTCATACCAGGGAACAACATACCCCGCTCCATGTCCACAAAAGACGGAATCGCAGCTGTTTCTTGTATCACGGTCTGGATCATATCCCATTTCAGCCACAACTTCTTCCTGGTTATGACATGGAAAATATCCTTCCAATGCCAGTGTCATTTGACCGACTCCACCTGTTGCCTGTGCTAAGGTTGTGCCATAATCGCGCATCAAAGATACCGGTGCAATGCCTTGTAAAATGGCGGTATCACCTTCCATGAGTGGCGCTTCAAATTTTCCCTGCATGCGATTCATATCCGTCATCACACGTCCCAAATCCTGTAATGGCATTTCAATGCGCACACGATAGTATGGTTCCAAAAGCACATTTTCTGCTTTACGCAGGCCCTGGCGGATTGCCCGATACGTTGCCTGACGAAAATCGCCACCCTCGGTGTGCTTTTTGTGTGCTTTTCCCGTCACCACCGTCAGACGCACATCCGTAAGCGGCGAACCTGTTAACACACCACGATGCGCACGTTCTGTCAAATGTGTGTAGATCAGACGTTGCCAATTGAGGTCTAAAATATCCTGCGAACAATCCATTGCATACTCTACACCACTGCCTTGCGGCAATTCTTCGATCAGAATATGTGCCTCGGCATAATGACGCAAAGGTTCAAAATGACCGACACCTTCTACTGCCCCATGAATGGTTTCTTTATAGCGTACTTTTCCTGCACCAAATGTCACCAATATACCATAGCGCGTTTTCAACTGCTGCTGCAACACTTCCGTCTGCACCGGTCCCATCAAGTGCACATGCACCTGGCGGTCACGCTCCTGCCACGTCACATGCAATGTTGGATCTTCCTCCTCCAACTGACGCATATAGGATAACAACACATGAGGGGCGCACCCCTCTGGCGGAATCACATGATAAGATAATACAGGTTCTATCCTATCCTGCTCCAAGGCGCTGCATTCTCCTAAGGTCATACCAGCATACGACTGGCTCAACCCCATCACCGCACATATCTCACCAGGTTCTATCGTATCCACACATTCATAACGCTCTCCCGAATATAAACGAATCTGGTTGATTTTTTCGGTACACTCTGTCTTTTGTTCCTCAGTATCATCTTCTTGCGCCATAACAGGAAGTTCATAAGAAACATCATCCTTGACACTTAATGTTCCACCCAAAATTTTTAAATAGGTCAGCCGGTTTCCCTTTTGATCCCTGCCAATTTTAAAACAACGTGCTGCAAAACCCTCTTTTGCCTGTGGTTCACGCATGAAATTTTGCATAAGACAAAGCAGTTCGCAAACACCTTGTAATTTTAATGCCGAACCAAAAAGAACAGGAAAGATCTTACGTTTTGCAATTGCCTCTATCAGATCTTCCTGCGCGAGATTTCCTGTATTTAAAAACTCTTCCAGTAATTTTTCGTCACAAAGAGCAATGCTTTCTTTTTCTGCAGAAGTCATTTCCTGTTGTCCACAAAATCCGCGAAAATCAAGACAGTTATCACCAAGTTTGTCCTGCAAGTGTGCAAGTAATTCCTCTGCCGATTGGTGTGTCACGTCCATTTTGTTGACAAAAATCACACATGGCACTTCGTAATTTTGCAAAAGCTTCCACAATGTACGTGTATGCCCCTGCACACCATCCATACCACTAATCAGTAAAATGGCATAATCCAGAACTGAAAGCGTACGCTCCATTTCTGCTGTAAAATCAGCATGTCCCGGGGTATCCAACAAAACATATTCCACGTCACCATCTGTAAAACGCGCCATTTTTGAGAAAATCGTAATTCCCCTCTGGCGTTCCATTTCATCCGTATCCAGATACGCATCCTGATGGTCCACACGCCCTAAGCTTCGAATTGCCCCCGTCTGGTATAAAAGAGCTTCGGATAATGTTGTTTTACCGGCATCAACATGTGCTAAAATGCCAATTGTCAATTTCTTCTTCATCTATCTGTCCTTTTCAAAATGCTGGTAGTCTTTATTTCCATTCCATTCTCCGCCCCACTGAAAGCCGTGCGCCTTAAAGATGCGATAGCAGGCATCATCTTTTGAAATCATATGTGCACGTTGCGCGGTTCTATCTTTATAACTATTATAATCCTTATATGGACTTGCCACCGTCTGCTGCAGATCCGCCTCTTTTACATAAGGATTTTCCAATGGATTGATATCGATTGCCATTCCATAGGCATGATTTGACAACACTTCCGTTCCTGCAATTTTACGATAATGAAATGCCGACGTATTGTCATCATTGATGGAGCTAATATCCACCTGTTCTCCGTTTCGCGCCTGATCTTTTTCATAATACCGATCAATCAGGTACATAGAGTTGATCTCATATTCTTCCTGAAACAATTCCATAAAAATCTGACGGCAATCCTCCGCAATCGCCTGATTCACTACAAGTTCCCCCACCTGTATCTGATGATAAAAATTGTAATGTAATACTTTTATATAACGCAAATCATCATAAGAAATGTCTGGATTTTCTATATAAGATTTTCCATTCATAGCTTCTTTTTGTACCTCAGTAAGTTCACTTGAAGTAAAGTATACGTCCAGATTCTGCGCATCGATGGTCGCTTTTTCTACAATAGCGCCTGCTTCTAAGCCACGCAGATCCGTTCTTTTCCCTGGTGTTGTCTGCTGTGCGTCTGACGTCTGCTGCTCCGATGTTTGCTTTTGTGATGTTTTGTTTTCTGTCACTTGTTTATCGTTGGTCTGCTGGTTTAACATATGGATTCCGAGGAAAGCAAGCATTGCCAGAGCAAGAAGAGTCAAAACGAGCTTCATCTTATCATCACACATGCGGTTATGTTTATTCTTTTTCACTGCCATTGCCACTTTTCCTCCTTCTTTTTTCTCTGCTGCTGTTCTTCTTGTCTTTCCTAATCTTATCCTCTTTACTGATCTTATGCGAAATGCAATAGCTACATAAGCAAAGAGGACTTCTTTCCACTTAGAAAGAAGTCCTCTTCATAGAAACTGCCGCAGACCGGAATCGAACCGGTACGATGTCGCCACCACAGGATTTTAAGTCCTGCGCGTCTGCCAGTTCCGCCACTGCGGCCTGTTACGAGCACTTGACGAGAACGAACGAAGCGATGTTCGAGTCTAGTGCGATACGTACTTGCCCCTTAATGAGAACGAACGTATGTGATGTTCGAATTTAGTAGGCAAGTGCTGTTACGAACACTTAGATGCCGTAGCATCTTATGCGCGATACGTACTTGCACTCAGATATTCCTATCTTGTGCAATGGGTGGTGGTGGATTCGAACCACCGAAGCAAGATGCAGCAGATTTACAGTCTGTCCCCTTTGGCCACTCGGGAAACCACCCATTTCAAAACAATATCATGTCCTGACAAAATAGAATTATAGCACAGGCCTTTTTTGCGCGCAACTATTTTTTCTATGTAGGTTTGTCGAATTTCTATGCATGGTATGTTACTTACGTGGGTATCTTGCTCATTTTTCCTGCTCTCATACCCATAGTTCATCACTTGCATGGGTATCTTGCTTGTTTTTCCTGCTCTCATACCCATAGTTCTTCACTTGCGTGGGTATCTTGCTTGTTT
>URCQ01000033.1 GCA_900546435.1 uncultured Pseudobutyrivibrio sp.
AAGTGACATTATCTCAAGAGAATCCTAAGGTGACATTATCATAAGTTAATAACATTAGAGAGGTTGACACATTGACTTTGCATATTGATTTTGATAAAATATACAAGATTTGTATTAGGTAGGCGTAGCGTAGCTGGATAACGCATCGGACTCCGACTCCGAAGATCGCTGGTTCGAATCCAGTCGTCTACATTGAAACACATAGTGTTGGGGAGCAGTTTTTTTGGAGGTGACATATTTTGAAGATGAATGAATTTTTTCAGAAGATAAAAATAGACAAGATTACATCCTTTATAAAAAAGAATGTGAGATATTTTGGAGCAGCAGCGGTATTGGTTGCAATGGTTTTGATCCTTGCCAGATGTACCGATGGTACAGCGTCGGACAGCAATCCGATGGCGGGTGCATACCAGCAGTATGCTGAGAGCGACAACAAAGAGGTCAATGAACTGATTTCAAAATATTTTGAATACTATGCCGCAGGAGATACGGATTCTCTGAAGCAGATTGCAACACCAATCTCAGATGCAGAAGTAAGCTATATTCAGTTCTACAGCCAGTATATTGAGAAATATCAGAACCTCAAAGTATATACAAAGCGTGGTCTGGATAAGAATTCATATTTATGTTCTGTATATTTGCAGATTAAGTTTGCGAATATTGAAACGCCGGTTGCCGGTCTGGATTTCTTCTATGTACAGACGAAAGATGATGGAAGTCTTTACATTAATAATGTGTATGGCTCTTTCAACCAGTCGAACGGAGAGTTTGATATGGATACGGATGTGGCATCGTTGATTGCTACCTTTGAGCAGCAGAATGATGTTTTGGCATTGCAGGCAGAAGTACAGCAGCAATGCAACGAAGCAATGCTTGCAGATGAGAATCTGAATACTTTTGTTAATACAACACTGCAGGATGCAATCAAGAAATGGGCAGCAGATTATAAAGCATCGGTAGCAAAGGCAGCGGAAGAGGCGGCAGCGGCAAAAGCAGCTGAGGAAGAGGCAGCTGCAAAGGCGGCGGAAGAAGCAAAAGCGGCAGAGGAAGCAGCTGCAGCAGAAGCAGCCGAGGCAGCCAATGCGAAGACAAAGGTTACAACAGATAAGATTAATGTGCGTGATGCGGCATCAGAAAGTGGTAATTTATTAGGACAGCTTGCGTCCGGAACTCAGGTTACCTGGTATGCAGATGAAAATGGCTGGGCTAAGATTGACTATAATGGAACAAAAGCCTATGTAAAGGCAGATTATTTAGCAGATGCAGGTGATGCAAGTGCGCAGCCGGCAACAGAGCCTGCAGATACATCAGCTGCGTTGTCACAGGGCGAGGAAATTACACTTGCAAATACGGTCAATGTGCGTGAAAGTATGAGTGAAACAGCATCAAAGGTTGCCGTTGCTTATGCAGGAGAACAGGTTACCGTCATTCAAAGTTATGCAGATGGCTGGACCAAGGTAAATTACAATGGCAAGCAGGGATACTGCAAGACAGAGTACTTACAGTAAGAACACGTTTATAGAAACACAGCAGGGGCAGTCCATATGGTCTGTCCCTTTCGTAGCCTTATGGGGAAATGGAAGGAGCTTGGATGGAAGTCACGGAAATCCGACTAAATAAATATCTGAGTGAAGCTGGCGTTTGTTCCAGACGTGAAGCGGATCGTCAAATTGAAGAAGGCCATGTGTTGGTGAATGGCAAAACGGCAACCAAGGGACAAAAGGTAAAAAAGACAGATTGCGTAGAGTATTGTGGACGAGAAGTGATGGGAACGCCGGAAGCTGTGCTGCTACTTCTCAATAAACCGGTAGGAATTGTGTGTACGGCAGAAAAACGGGAAAAGCATAATGTGGTAGATTTTATGGGCTATCCGGTGCGCTTGTATCCGGTAGGGCGGTTGGATAAAAATTCCAGAGGCCTGCTTCTAATGACAAATCAAGGGGATCTGGTAAATCAGATTATGCGCAGCCGGTATTATCACGAAAAGGAATATATTGTGCGTGTGGATCGCCCTATAGATGCAGCATTTATAAAGAGAATGGCAGCTGGTGTTTTTTTGCCGGAACTTGATGTGACAACAAGACCATGTAAGGTGGAAAAAATATCAAAATTTACATTTCGTATTATTTTGACACAGGGATTGAACCGCCAGATTCGTCGGATGTGTCAGGCATGTGGATACCATGTCCGGGATTTGCAAAGAATACGGATTATGAATCTGACGTTGGATGGCATAGAGGAGGGACAATATCGTCCAATCAAACCAGAAGAATTTGCAGAATTGCAGGAAATGCTCAGAGGTTAATATGGATATCAAAGAAGAAGTAAAGGCGTTGCGCCAGCAAATTGAATATCATAGCAATCGTTACTACAACATGGATGCACCGGAGATTACCGACTACGAGTACGATATGTTGATGCAACGGTTAAAGCAGATAGAAAAGGAACATCCAGAACTCATAGATGCCAGCTCGCCTACGCAGAAAGTGGGCGGAAGCGCAAAGAGAGAAGCTGGTGTTTTGGTACGCCACAATGTTCCAATGCTGAGTTTGCAGGATGTTTTTTCAAAAGAAGAAGTCTTGGAATTTGTGCGGGAAATGCAGGAAAAATTAGACCATCCGGAATTCGTGGTGGAGTATAAGATTGATGGACTTTCGATGTCCCTTCGTTATGAGCAGGGAAAACTTGTTTTGGCGGAGACAAGAGGGGATGGCATTAATTTTGGTGAAGATGTAACAGCAAATGCCAAAGTCATAGAGGATGTAAAAACATCATTGAAAGATGCACCGGAATATTTGGAGATCCGTGGGGAAGTCTATATGACAGAAGCTGCTTTTTCCCATGTGAATGAGACACAGGAATTATTGGGCAAAAAGACATTTGCAAACCCAAGAAACTGTGCGGCCGGAACTTTGCGCCAATTGGACAGTAAAGTAGTAAAAGAACGCCATTTGTCTATGTTTATTTTTAATTTGCAGCAGGTTACAGGAAGAGAATTTGCAACGCACACAGAAGCGTATGCATACATGAAATCACAAAAAATCCCAGTCATAGAGGATTATCGTGTATGTTATACAGGTGAGGAAGTATGGGAGGCGATATGCGCCATTGGCGAAAAACGAGGAGAACTGGCATACGATATTGATGGAGCAGTAGTAAAAATCAACCGATATGCGGATCGGGAACTTTTAGGGAACACATCTAAGGTGCCTCGTTGGGCAGTAGCTTATAAGTATCCACCGGAGGAAAAAGAGACGAAGTTGCTTGATATAGAACTTTCGGTAGGACGTACGGGGCGTATCACGCCAACGGCTATTTTTGAACCGATTCGTTTATGCGGAACATCTGTAAGCCGCGCAACCCTGCACAATCAGGATTTTATCAATGATTTGGATATTGCCATTGGGGATACCATTGTTGTGTACAAATCAGGAGAAATCATTCCAAAAGTCAAAGAAGTATTGCATGAAAAGCGTCCGGAGGGTGCACATACATTTGTGATTCCGGATGTTTGTCCGGTTTGTGGTGCTCCCACTTATCGGGAAGAAAATACAGCGGATATCAAGTGCTCGTCCGCGACTTGTCCGGCACAGCTGGAACGTCATATCATCAATTTTGTTGGTCGTGATGCGATGGATATCAAGGGCTTTGGCACAGCATATATCGAGGAGTTGATCCGTCAGGGGTATTTGCATGATATCGCAGATATCTATGAATTATCGGCATATCGGGAGGAATTGATCGAAAAAGGAATCCTGGGAAAAGAAAAAAATACAGATAAACTTTTGGGGGTGATTGAAGCTTCCAAACAAAACGATGCCTACCAATTGATGACAGGACTTGGCATTTCCGGTATTGGAAAAACAGCTGCCAAATCGCTTATGGAACATTTTGGTTCCATTCATGCAGTGGCAGATGCATCAATGGAACAATTGGTGGAAGTGAATGATATCGGGGAAATCAGTGCAAAAGCAATTTACCAGTATTTCCATGATGCAAAAAGTAAGGAGTTGTTAGAACGAATGCAGAAGCACGGTGTCAATATGGTACGCCTTCAGGCTGCCGGTAGTGATGACGTGCTTGCGAACCATACGTTTGTGATTACAGGAACTCTCCCTACGATGGGAAGAAAGGAAGCAGCAGAACTGATTGAACTTCATGGTGGAAAAGTCAGTAGTTCTGTTTCAAAAAAGACAAACTATCTACTAGCAGGTGAAAATGCCGGAAGTAAGCTGGATAAGGCGAATGCATTAGGGGTTACCGTGCTTACAGAGGAAGAACTTTTACAGATGATTCACGGGTAAACTGTGAGATAGAGATAGAAAGAGAGGGCATCCTATGCCAATCAAAACACAAAGCGATTTGCCGGCAAAGGCAATATTAGAGCATGAAAATATATTTGTAATGGATGAAGAGAGGGCGTTGCATCAGGACATTCGTCCGATTGAAATCGGTATTTTGAACCTGATGCCATTAAAAGAAGACACGGAACTGCAGATGTTGCGTTCGCTTTCCAATTCGCCACTGCAGGTGGATATTACATTTCTGGCTGTGGAGAGCCATATTTCAAAAAATACATCGGTAAGCCATTTGAATAAATTTTATCAGACGTTTCGTGATATCAAGGATCGCAATCTGGATGGTCTGATCATTACGGGAGCACCAGTGGAGTTGCATGACTTTGAGGAAGTGGATTACTGGGATGAACTTGTTGAAATTATGGAATGGTCGAAAACGCATGTGACCTGTACATTTTACCAGTGCTGGGGTGCGCAGGCGGGCTTGTACTATCATTATGGAATTAAGAAGGAAGTGCTGGACCGGAAAGTTTTTGGAGTATATAAGCATAAAGTAGAAAATCGTAAGATTCCGTTGGTACGAGGATTTGATGATTATTTTATGGCACCACATTCGAGACATACGAGAATGGATGAAGAGGCAATCCGTAATAATCCGGATCTGATTATTCTGGCAGAGTCAGAGGAGGCAGGAATTTTTCTTGTTTTATCTACGGACAATAGTCAGATTTTTTGCATGGGACATCCGGAGTATGACCGTCTGACCTTGGATAAAGAGTACAAACGTGATCTGGAAAAAGGAATGGATATCCAGATGCCGGTGAATTATTATCCAAACAATAATATAGAGGAACGTCCGTTGTTACAGTGGCGCTCGCATGCAAACTGTTTGTATACCAATTATCTGGATTATTACGTTTACCAGATGACACCGTATGACTTGCATTGGCTGCCAAAAGACAAAAGATAAAAAACTTCCCAATTTCCGGGGAGTCTGATATAATAACGATAACAATATGTTTAGGAGGCTACCGATATGGCAGAAGATAGAAAAAGCTTTGTAATCAGAGAGAACGAAAATGGTGGAGTAAATATCACAGACGAAGTCGTTGCAATTATCGCAGGACTTGCTGCTACAGAGGTGGAAGGTGTTTCTTCACTGGCTGGTAATCTGACAAATGAAGTGATCAGTAAGGCTGGCATGAACAAATTATCCAAAGGTGTTAAGATCGTTACAGAAGAGGAAAACCACGTGGCAGTTCGTCTGGGTGTCAACATCTCTTATGGATATGAAATCCCAAAGATTTGTGCTCAGGTACAGGACAAGGTAAAGAATGCAATTGAGAATATGGTTGGTCTTGAAGTTACAAGCATAGATATCAAGATCGCATCCGTAGCCGTTGCCGGGGAATAAATCTTTTGTTTTATTAGTAATTGCGCTATAATGAAGGGTGTCTGAAAAGACATCCTTTTTTACCATATTATCATAACGAAACGAGGAGCGAAAAAGGTCTATGACAATGACGAGAAGACAGATTCGAGAAGAGATTTTTAAGATTATCTTCCAGGCAGATTTTCATAATGAGGATGAGATGAAGGAGCAGGTGAACCTGTTCTTACAAGATGAAAAAATGCAGGAAGCAGAAACAGAATTCCCGGTAAAAAGTGACCAGGAAATAGAGCAGCAGCAGTACATTGCAGAGAAGAGCAACGATATTTTTGCACATGTCGAAGAAATCGACGCACTCATTAATGAGGTTGTGGAAGGGTGGAAAACGACACGTATGGCAAAAGTGGACTTGTCATTGATTCGTCTGGCAGTTTATGAAATTCGCTACGAAAAAATTCCGAAGGGTATTGCCATCAATGAAGCAGTAGAACTGGCAAAAAAATATGGAGCAGACCAGTCTGCAGGTTTTGTGAATGGTGTGTTAGCTAAGATTGATGAATAAAAATATTTATGGCGTAGGTCAGGTAAATGCCTATATCCATCGGATGTTTGATGAAGATTTTATGCTTCGTGACATCCGGATCAAAGGGGAAGTTTCCAATTGCAAATATCATTCGAGCGGTCACATTTATTTTACGCTCAAAGATGCAGAGGGTGCGATTTCTGCTATTATGTTCCGTGGAAGTCGCGTCAAAGGTCTTCGCTTTCCAATGAAAGACGGAGATCAGGTTGTTGTGCAGGGTTCCATTACTGTTTATGACAAGGGTGGAACCTATCAGATTTATGCAAAGGAAATCACTTTAGATGGTGCAGGTGATTTGTATGTACGGTTTGAACAATTAAAAAAAGAACTGGAAGAGATGGGAATGTTTGACGCTGTCTATAAAAAGCCGATACCACGTTTTGCACAACGTATTGGTATTGTGACAGCACCAACGGGTGCTGCAGTGCGCGACATTATCCAGATTTCAAAGAGGCGAAACCCACATGTACAATTGATTTTATATCCGGCGCTTGTGCAGGGAGAAGGGGCAGCAGAAAGTATCGTATCCGGTATTTTAGCACTAGATGCCATGCATCTGGATGTGATGATTGTTGGACGTGGCGGAGGCTCCATTGAGGATTTATGGGCGTTCAACGAAGAAATGGTTGCAAGGGCAGTCTTTTCCTGTGAAACCCCGGTGATTTCTGCAGTAGGTCATGAAACAGATACAACCATCTGTGATTATGTGGCAGATTTGCGCGCACCGACACCGTCGGCAGCAGCGGAACAAGCTGTGTTTTCCTATATGGAGACACAGGAAATGTTAAATCATAAAACACGCCGGTTACAACAGTATATGCAGATGCATGTACAGTCAAGCAGACAACGTCTGCAGGCATTGGAAAAACAATTAACCCTTTTAAGTCCACTGGGACGTTTACAGGAAAAACGACAGTATAGTATGCATTTAGAAGAGCGTATGCAGCAGGACATGCAAAGAATTTTACAACGATATCAGAGTAATCTGTCGATTTTGTCGGAACGGCTAGATGGTATGTCTCCTTTGAAAAAGCTGGCGCAGGGATATGCGTATGCTTCGGATATGACAGGTCGATGTGTTTCGTCGATCGAGGAACATGGGCCGGGTGATTTGATGCAGGTGTATGTACGCGATGGTATGTTTTTAACAGAAATCAAAGAAATAAATGAGGATGTGGCATGGAAGAAAAAGAATTGACCATAGAAGAGAGTTTTGCAGAAATTGAAACCATTTTGAACAAGTTGGAATCCAATGAAGTGACTTTGGAGGATTCTTTTTTGTTATATCAATCCGGTATGAAACAGATTAAGCATTGCAATGATTTGATGAATGCCGTGGAACAAAAGGTACAGATGTTGAATAGTAACGGTGAGTTAGAAACATTTGAAGAGGTGTAGTTATGGATATCAATAAGGAAATCGCCTATAAGGCAAGCGATGCAGATAGAATGATCTATCGCGTATTACCAACAGAAAAGGGATATCAGAAGACTGTTTTTCAGGCTATGAATTACAGTGTTTTGGCGGGAGGGAAACGCATCCGCCCGATTCTGATGCTGGAAACCTATAAATTATTCGGTGGCTCAACAAAGGCAATTGAGTCTTTTGTTGCTGCAATTGAACTGATTCATACGTATTCATTGGTACATGATGATCTTCCGGCAATGGACAACGATGAGTTACGTCGTGGTAAATTGACGACGCATGCAAAATACGGAGAAGCTATGGGTATTTTAGCAGGCGATGGTCTTTTAAACTATGCTTTTGAAGTGGCACTAAACAGTCTGGATGAGACAGAAGGTGCAGACAATCGTGCTGTGATTCGTGCTTTAAAGGTATTGGCACAAAAAGCAGGTGTTTATGGTATGATCGGTGGTCAGGTTGTCGATGTAGAATCTGAAAAACAATATGGTATTTCAAAGAATCGTCTTGATTTTATTTACCAGTTAAAGACAGGTGCTTTGATTGAAGCCTCTATGATGATTGGTGCGATTCTTGGCGGAGCAACCGAAGAAGAAGAGAAAAAGATAGAAGAAGTTGCAAGCAAGATTGGACTGGCTTTTCAAATTCAAGATGATATACTTGATGTGGTTGGCGAGACAGAGACGATCGGAAAAACGGTAGGTAGTGATGAAAAAAATCAAAAAGCAACCTATGTTATTTTTGAAGGGTTGGAAAAGGCAAAGCAGGAAGTGGTTAATCTTACCAGTGAAGCAGTTGGTATTTTGCAGGAGCTTCCTTATGAAAACCCATTTTTAACAGAATTATTGCGATGGATGGTTCTTCGCGAGAAATAATTAGAGGATAGAACAATGGTGTTAGATAAAATACAAAAAGAAAATGATATTAAGAATTTGACACCGAAAGAGCTTGATGTGTTACGTCAGGAAATCCGGGAGTTTCTGATTGAAAAGATATCAGAACTTGGAGGACATCTGGCGTCAAATCTGGGGACGGTTGAGTTGACGATGGCACTACATTTGTTTTTGGACTTCCCGCAGGATAAAATTATTTGGGATGTAGGTCATCAATCCTATACCCATAAGATTTTAACGGGACGTAAAGATGCGTTTGATCATTTACGCCAATATGGGGGGATGAGTGGCTTCCCAAAGCGTATGGAAAGTGATTGTGATGCATTTGATACGGGTCACAGTTCGACATCGATCTCTGCGGGGTTAGGTCTTGCCTGGGCAAGAGAGCTGCAAGGTGAAGATTACAAAGTGGTCTCTGTCATTGGCGATGGCGCATTGACAGGGGGCATGGCGTATGAGGCAATGAACAATGCAGCTGCCTTAAAAAAGAATTTCATCATCATATTAAATGACAACAATATGTCTATTTCCGAAAATGTAGGTGGTATGTCCAGACATCTGTCAAAGCTTCGTACCAGTACGAATTATGCGGAATTAAAAGAAGGCGTTCAGACTTCTTTGGAGAAAATTCCTGTTTACGGAGAACGTATTGTATCGGGAATTCGTAAGACAAAAAGCAGTATCAAGCAGATGGTGATACCAGGCATGATTTTTGAAGATATGGGAATTATGTATCTGGGTCCTGTGGATGGTCATGATATCGATGCTATGTTAAAGGTATTTCAGGAAGCATCACATGTTCCCGGTCCTGTACTTGTACATGTGTTGACCAAAAAGGGATATGGATATCGTCCGGCAGAGAGACATCCGTCACGTTTCCACGGAACAACACCATTTGATATTGAAACAGGCATCCCGCTTTCTCATGGAAAAGCATCCTATACGGATGTATTTTCTACCGTTATGCGTAAGATGGGAGACCGGGATGATAAATTGGTTGCCATTACAGCTGCAATGGCAGATGGTTGCGGCCTGAAGCGTTTTCATAATATGTTCCCGGAACGTTTCTTTGATGTAGGAATTGCGGAGGAACATGCAGTAACATTTGCAGCAGCATTAGCAGCAGGTGGTATGCATCCTGTTTTTGCAGTATATTCATCTTTCCTGCAAAGAGGATATGATCAGATTTTGCATGATGTTTGTATGCAAAATTTACCGGTGGTATTAGCAATTGACCGTGCTGGCCTTGTAGGCAGTGATGGTGAGACACATCAGGGTGTATTTGATCTTTCTTATCTGACAGAAATGCCAAATATGACGGTGATGGCACCGAAAAACAAATGGGAATTGTCAGATATGTTGAAATATGCGATTGCTTACGATGCGCCAATTGCTTTGCGTTATCCGAGAGGAGAAGCTTATGATGGATTGGCACAAAAAAGAGAGCCAATCGTCTATGGCAAATGCGAAGAAATTATCGCAGGCGAAAAAGTGTTGTTATTTGCACTTGGAAGCATGGTAAAAACAGCAGTAGGTGTGTGTGAACAATTAGAAAAACAAGGGATTCATGCGACACTTGTCAATGCAAGGTTTGCAAAGCCTTTTGATGAAGTATATTTAAAGGAGCATATGGAAACCTACTCTTTGATTGTAACAATGGAAGAAAATGTAGCATTGGGCGGATTTGGCGAACATGTTGCATGTTTCTTGCAAAAGGAAGGATACAAAGGCGAGGTACTTTCCATTGCAATTGCAGATACTTTTGTGGAACACGGCAACGTTTCGATACTGCAAAAGGAACTTGGTATTGATGAAGATGGCGTAGTACGTCAGATTTTAGAAAAATTATAGGAATAATTACGATGAAAGAACGTTTGGATGTATTATTAGTACAAAAAGGTCTTGCTCCTTCCAGGGAAAAGGCAAAGACCATGATTATGGAAGGAAATGTTTTTGTAGATCATCAAAGAGAAGATAAAGCAGGTACTTTTTTTGATCCATCTGTAAATATAGAAATTCATGGAAATACATTGCGCTATGTCAGCAGAGGCGGCTTGAAACTCGAAAAGGCAATGGCACAATTTGGCATTGTACTTGATGATAAAGTATGTATGGATATTGGAGCATCTACCGGTGGATTTACCGATTGCATGCTGCAAAATGGTGCAAGTAAGGTGTATGCGGTAGATGTAGGATATGGTCAATTTGCATGGAAATTACGTCAGGATCCGCGTGTTGTCTGCATGGAAAAGACGAATATTCGTTATGTGACACCTGAGGATATTGCAGATGCACTTGATTTTGCATCTGTGGATGTGTCATTTATTTCTTTGACAAAAGTATTAGAGCCTGCAAAGGAACTATTGAAGGATGGTGCTGAGATGGTATGTCTGATCAAACCACAGTTTGAAGCAGGCAAGGAAAAGGTAGGAAAAAAAGGTGTTGTTCGAGATCCTGCAGTACACATAGAGGTAATCGAACGCGTGATCTTATTCGCACAGTCGATAGGTTTTGGTGTGCTGCATCTGGACTATTCGCCAATCAAAGGTCCAGAGGGTAATATTGAGTATCTTGTGCATATCAAAAAGAATGCACAGACAGAAAACGAGAAACCAATTGACGTGCATGCTGTTGTGGCGGCAGCACATGGAGAACTTGATAAATAGGCATGAAACATTTTTTTATTGTAGCAAGAGAAGACAAAGAAGAAACACTCCAATTTATACGGAAGCTGAGTGATTATATTGAAATGCGGGGTGGCAGTTGTTCTTATGGGATTAATCCGGATGATGCGTTAGAAGCAGAATTGGAAGTGCCATCAGAAACGCAGGGAATTTTCGTTATTGGCGGAGATGGAACGGTTATTCGTGCAGCACAGAACATCTTTGGAAAAAATATTCCGATGATCGGTATCAACCGGGGACATTTAGGGTATCTTTGTGATTTGGATGAGGAATCTGTTTATGATGCCATTGATGCGTTGATGGCAGATGATTATGCAATCGAAGAGCGCATGATGTTGTCAGGTCATATCATTGATGCAGCTGGTAAGGTAGGAAAGGATATTCAGGCATTGAATGATATCGTACTTTGTTCCAGTGCGGGACTTCGCGTTATGCGTGTGGTTGTCTATGTAAATGGGCAGTATTTGTATGCATATAACTGTGATGGTATGATTTTTTCTACACCAACGGGCTCTACTGCATACAATCTTTCGGCAAATGGTCCGATTGTGAATCCGACAACAAATATCATTCTCCTGACACCAATCAATCCACATACGCTCAATGCAAGAAGTATCGTGTTAGATCCGTATGATGAACTGGTGTTAGAAATTGAAGCCAGACGGGAAGATGGAGATGATGAGGCAGAGATTAGTTTTGATGGAAATCACAAACGTCTGTTGCATCCGGGAGAAAAATTAGTAGTGCATCGGGCGAAAGAGACAACAAAAATGATACATTTGCGCGATGTCAGCTTTTTGGATCGCATTCGAACCAAGATGCAGGCAAATGATTAAAATAGAAGGATGAATTTGATTTTAGGGGTAAATAGCATGAAGGCAGAACGTCAGGCGAAGATTCTGGATTTGATTGTAAAAAAGGAAATTGGAACACAAGAGGAATTAACAACAGAATTGGAACGTGCCGGCTTTGTAGCGACACAAGCCACGGTATCCAGAGATATTCGCGAGATGAAACTGACAAAGGTGGCGATGTCCAACGGAAAACTTCGCTATGTGGCATATCGAAAGACGGAAGAAAATATGACGGAGAAATACAATCGTATTTTCTGTGATGGTTTTGTATCCATGGATAATGCACAAAATATTTTGGTGATAAAGACCGTAGCCGGTATGGCAATGGCAGTAGCAGCAGCACTTGATCACATGGAATTGCCGGAAATTGTAGGAAGTATTGCCGGGGATGATACCATAATGTGTGCTGTTCGCAGTGTTGATGATACACTTACAATTATGGGAAGATTAAGGAAACTTGTAGAGAATAGAAATGCTTAAGAAGAGTGAAAGGAGCAAGTATGCTTGAAAATTTACACGTCAAAAACCTTGCACTCATTGAGGAGGAAGACATCACCTTCTTGGACGGACTACACATTCTGTCCGGAGAAACCGGAGCTGGTAAGTCTATTATTTTAGGGGCGCTTGGATTAGCACTTGGTGGAAAGGTGTCAAAGGAAATGCTCAGGGATGGAGATAAGGAAGCCCTGGTGGAGGCTGTTTTTCGTGTGACAAGAGAGTCACAACGTAAACAGTTGGCTGCACTGGATGTGGAGCCTTACGACGATCAGATCATTCTTAGTCGTAAGATTACAGAAAGTCGAAGTGTGGCAAAAATCAATGGTGAGATGGTGCCGGCAGTTAAGATGAAGCAGGTCGGAGATATCTTTTTGGACATTCATGGTCAAAATGATCACCAGTCCTTACTACACAAGAAGAAGCATTTGGAAATGCTGGATGAGTACGCAAAGAGTGAGGTGCAACCACTCAAGGAGCGTATGCACACAGCATATAAAATGTATGCCCAAAAACAGCAGGAATGGCAGGACGCAGACCGAATGGATGGCGACCGGGAACGTGAAATATCTTTTCTGGAGTATGAAATCCATGAAATCGCAGATGCTAATTTGCAAGTGGGCGAAGATGAGCGTTTTGAGAGCCAGTACAGACGTCTGTCCAATAGTAAACGTATCATGGAAGCTCTGGGCGAAGCGCAGCAGATGAGTGCCGGGGCGGATGGTGCATCCGACCAGATTGGGAGAGCCATTCAAAGGTTACATCAGGTTGTTGTCTATGATGAGGCTCTGTCGCCGATGCTTGATAGCCTGAGTGATATTGATAGCCTGCTTTCAGATTTTAACCGGGATTTATCTCAGTATATGTCTGAAGCGGAATTTGACGAAGAACTGTTTGCGCAGATTGATGGTAGACTCAATGAAATCAACCGTTTGAAAGACAAATATGGAAGTACCATAGAACAAATTTTGGCGGCAAAAGAAGAAAAAGAAGAACGTCTGCAAAAGTTACAACATTATGAGGCATATCTTGCAAAGCTGAGTGAAGAATGCAAACAGACAAAAAAAGAGGCAGAAGATGCAGCTTTTGCTCTTTCTTCCATGCGTCAACATTATGCAAAAGAACTTTCAAAAAAAGTGGAAGATGCATTGCTTGATTTGAATTTTTTGGATGTACATTTTTCTATGGAATTTTTACAGGCAGAAAAAATCGGAATGGATGGGTATGATGATGCACAATTTATGATTCGTACCAATCCGGGAGAACCAATACGACCGCTAAAAGATATTGCGTCTGGTGGTGAAATGTCTAGAATTATGCTTGCAATTAAGACCGTGCTGGCAGAACATGATGATATTGATACATTGATTTTTGATGAGATTGATGCTGGTATCAGTGGACGTACCGCACAGGCAGTATCAGAGAAATTGCATCTGGTGGCCAAAGAACACCAGGTTATTTGTATTACGCATTTGCCGCAGATTGCAGCAATGGCAGACCATCATTATCTGATTCAAAAAGATGTGATCGGAAATGAGACAATTTCTTCCATAGAGGCATTGTCTTATCATGACAGTATCAAAGAACTGGCGCGTATGCTTGGTGGTACGACCATTACGCAGACGGTGCTTGACAATGCCAAGGAAATGAAAGAATTGGCACAGCAAAAAAAGGATGTTTAAAATAAATAGAAACAAACATACTAAAGGAGGGACGAAAGTCCCTTCTTTTTTAGTATGGAGGTCTTGAATCATGTTGGCATGGTATCAGAAAAATAGAAAAAAGACAGCGGTTGTGTATGGTATTGTTTATGTAATTTCCTGTTATGTAATTCTGCTGTCCTATATTCCAAAAGAGGTTACGGTTGCACATGCAGATGATGAAATCTGCATTGCAGCACCTGTTACAGTTACACAGGCATACGATAAACAGAGTGTGGCGGCAGAACACGCATCCGCTGCGAAAGGTGGAACGAAAGATTATGTCTGCAAACTGTTTGGTGTCATTCCGATTGCATCGGTACATGCAACGGTAGCAGAAGAACAGATGGTAAACGCAGTGGGACAACCGGTCGGAATTTATATGAAAACAAAAGGTGTTTACGTGGCGGGAATCAAAGAACTTGTCACAAGCGCGGGCGAAAAAAGTTCCCCATGTGCGTATGTTTTACAGGAAGGTGATTACATCACGGCAGTGAATGGCGTGGCGTTAGAAAATAAAGAACAATTGCAGGAACAGGTACAACAGGCAGAAGAAAATGCAATGGTGCTGTCGGTGGTGCGTAATAAGGAGTCGATGGAACTTCGTGTGGTACCGAAGGAAACGGAAGATGGTAGTTATAAACTTGGTATCTGGGTAAAAGATGATGTTGCCGGCGTGGGAACGTTAACCTATATCAAAGAAGACGGGAGTTTTGGAGCGTTGGGGCATGGTATTAGTGCGGCATCAGGCAGTGATGTGCTCGCTTTAAAGGATGGTTATTTGTACGAGACATGCATAACGCAGATCACACCAAGCAGTATAGGTTCTCCAGGTGAAATTTCAGGAGTGATACGTTATGGAGATGCGACACGTCTGGGGGAAATTACAAAAAATTCTCCCGTTGGTATTTTTGGAACGATGACGGGGACACAGACCTTGGATCTTCAAGGAAAAACATATCCGATTGCCTATAAACAGGAGATTAAACGGGAGGATGCAACTATTTTATTTGGAGAGGAAGAGGCGGTGACGGCATATCAGATTGTGATAGATCAGATTCATTATGAACCAAAGGAAAAAAACAAATCGTTTGTGTTTCATGTGACAGACCCCAAATTACATGATACCATGGGTGGAATTGTGCAGGGCATGAGTGGATCACCAATCATTCAGGATGGGAAATTAATAGGCGCAGTAACACACGTTTTTATCAATGATCCAACAAAAGGATACGGCATTTTTATAGAGGAAATGCTATAGCTTTTCTAAATCCCTTTTTTCGCGACTACTTTCGACAGCATACATACAAAATATGCTGAATAATGAGGAACGTAGATTTTGAAGAAAGTAGGAGGATGGTATGGAAAAATTGAACGTGGCAATTGCGGATGATAATGATCTGATGAGACAATTGCTAGACACCATCGTACAATCGGATGAAGAACTTTCAGTAGTTGGAACAGCAAGAGATGGAGAAGAAGCTTACCAGATGATCAAGGAGAAAGAACCGGATGTGGTTCTTTTGGATATTGTTATGCCGAAGCTGGACGGCCTTAGTGTGCTTGATAAGGTGCAGCATGACAACAGTATCAAAAAAACACCGAATTTTATCATGGTAAGTGCTGTAAACCAACAGCAGGTAACAGAAGATGCGTTTGCACTTGGCGCAGATTATTTTATTATGAAACCATTTGATAAAAATACTATTATACAGAGAATCAAAAAAACACGGAGAACGAGAGCGTTTGTGGAACCGGGGTATTATAAAAGTAATCACGAGGAACATACCGAGGCAACACTTGAGGCAGATGTGACAAATATCATTCACGAAATCGGTGTTCCGGCACATATCAAGGGATATCAGTACTTACGCGATGCAATCGTTATGTCGGTGCAGGATATCGAGATGTTAAACTCGATCACAAAGGTGTTGTATCCGACGATTGCAAAGAAATATGATACGACAACAAGCCGTGTAGAACGTGCAATCCGTCATGCAATTGAGGTGGCATGGAGCAGAGGTAGAATGGATACGATTGATGCACTTTTTGGTTATACAATCAACCATGGAAAAGGGAAACCGACAAACTCGGAGTTTATCGCATTGATTACAGACAAAATCCGCCTGGATTATAAATTACGCTAGGCAGGTGTATCTGGTCGCAGGGACACTCCTTGTGGCAAAAGGAACGTCCCTGCGGCCGCTGCACAAAAAGAGAAAAAAACCATTGCCAAATGATAAAACATTCGATATAATGAATTCGTTGCTCCGATAGCTCAGTTGGTAGAGCACTTCACTCGTAATGAAGGGGTCGTCAGTTCGAGTCTGATTCGGAGCTTTTTCCATTTGCGCATGTCAGAATCGGAGGGTTTATGACATACGAAATATTTAAAGAGGAATTGATTTCCTTACTTGAGGAACGAATGGAGGCAGATTGGTCTTTAGATGTGCGTCCCGTTCTCAAAAACAATGATCTTTGGTTAGACGGACTGAGTATTCTTCAGTCATCTGTTAACATTTCCCCAACTATTTATTTAAATACGTGTTATGACTATTATCTGCAGGGAACGTCGATTGAAGAAGTTGCAGACCATGTTTTTGCGAATCTTATGGGCAATCAGATGCAGGAAAATGTGGATTTGTCTTTTTTGACAGATTTTGCAAAAGTAAAGGAGCATATTATTTTTAAGCTCATTAGTATGAAGCAGAACCAGGAATTACTCTCAACGGTGCCATTTGTACCATATCTCGATCTGGCGGTGGTTTTTTGCTACTACCTCTGGCCAAATGATATTTTGCCGGAGAGCCAAAGAGAGAGTAATGCATCCATTCTCATTCGAAATGAGATGTTAGATATGTGGAAAGTAACACCTAAGGAATTGCTTAGCTGCGCAAAGAAAAACACACCGCAATTGTTAGCACCACGTTTGCATGCTTTTTCACAGATGATTGCTGCATTAGCGGATCAGATGAGTGCAGAAGAAGCAGAAAACTTAGAAGAGATGGAAGATATGAAGATGTATGTGCTGACAAATGAAAACCAGTTTTTTGGCGCAGGTGTAATGCTATATCCTCATATTTTGAAAGAGTGTGCTAAGGTTATGGAAGAAGATATTGTTATCTTGCCGAGTAGTGTGCACGAGATTATTCTTGTTCCTTATAAAAAATGTCTGAATCTTGCACATATGTCTGAAATTGTGTGCCAGGTAAACGCTTCTTGTGTGTCGCAAGAAGAAATTCTTTCGGACCATGTTTATTATTATGACAGGATCAATGATCGGATCAGTTATTCTTGATGAGAAAAGGTGGTAGTTGACAATATGGCATATGTGCCATATGATAAGAGGAAAGGCATGGTTGGTTTTACAGTAATAGCATATGAAAAGGAAAATGGCACAGTGCCGGTAGAAGAATTTCTTGATTCTGTGAATCCTAAGATGCGGGCGAAAATATATGGTTTATTAAAGATTTTGCAGGAAAAAGGAAATGAGATCAGAGAACCATATAGTAAACATTTGGAAAGTGGTATTTTTGAATTGCGTTGTAAATTTGGTGGTGATATAACCAGAGTTTTATATTTTTTCTATTATGATGGGAAGATTGTGTTGACAAATGGTTTTATAAAAAAGACGCAGAAAACACCAAAATATGAGATACAACTTGCAAAAGATAGACGAGAGGATTTTATAGAAAGGATGCGAAAAAATGAGAACATTGGATGATATGCTTTCTAAACAGTTGCAGGATGAAGAATTCAAAAAAGAATATGAAGATATTCAGCCGGAAATGGATGTCATAAGGGCTATTGTGGATGCAAGGACTAAATGTCATATGACGCAAGAGGAATTGGCACAGCGCACCGGTATTAATCAGGCAGATATTAGTAAATTGGAGAATGGAACAAGAAATCCGTCGGTCAATTTGTTAAAAAGGTTAGCTGCGGGCATGGATATGGTGCTTAAGATTGAATTTGTACCTAAACAAAAGGTGTAAGTTGGTATCTTGTGAGATATGACTAGATAGGGGAAAACAAATATGAATAACAAAAGAATGCATATGTTTCCGGGAGGGGATATGCATTCTTTTTGTGTTATTAGGCTTTAGCCTGCTGAATGCGTGTTTACGAGTTTCTCAACAGAGAAA
>URCQ01000034.1 GCA_900546435.1 uncultured Pseudobutyrivibrio sp.
CCGGCGAGCTGGATGTCTCCAACATCGAACTCTAAGCAACTAAATTATTGTTTATTAGAATAAGATATGGAGGAAAAGAAATGAAGTATGATGCAGGAAGTATTGTATGTTTGAATGATGGAAGAACAGTATATATTTTCGCAATTGATGAAAAGAAGAAAAAGTATCAGGTAAGTGATACAGAAAATGAAGGAAATTTATTTTGGATTGCGGAAGATGAGATTTTTATGAAACTTACTTAAAGAATGTTAGACTTAAACTACGATAAGAGTAAATTAAGAATGAATGTCGCTGCTTAATTGCTAGAGCATTTCAGTGTATAAATGAAGATAAAATGCGTTAATTCTCATTTGGAAAGGAAAAATATGGCATTAGAAAATAAGCTTAATATTACAGACTCCACAGAACTTGCAAGAATGGAAGAAAAGATAAGCAAGAAAAAAGCAGTGGAGTTGTTTGAAAATGGATATTTGAATAAATATAAAGTTGGCTCTTTTGAGATGCTTGCAGCAATTCATAAATATCTATTTGGTGAGATTTATGATTTTGCTGGAAAAGTAAGAAATGTAAATATTTCAAAAGGAAACTATCGGTTTGCTCCGGTGATGTATCTACAAGCTGCAATAGAGAATGTTGAGAAGATGCCACAATCAACATTTGATGAAATTGTTGAAAAATATGTCGAGATGAATATAGCGCATCCTTTTCGTGAAGGTAATGGGCGAAGTACCAGGATATGGCTTGATTTGATTCTGAAGAAAGAGTTGAACAAAGTTATTGATTGGAGCCTTGTAGATAAGGAAGATTATCTGTTAGCAATGGAAAGAAGTCCAATCAGAGATATTGAAATCAAATATATTTTGAAACAGGCGTTGACAGATAAAGTTAATGATAGAGAAGTTTATATGAAGGGTATAGATCATAGCTATTATTATGAAGGTTATGTGATATACAAAGCTGAGGATTTGTAGATATATACTCCTACCAACGGCAGGAGCAATAAAAGAACTGCCGTTGCTAGTCGTTCTCCAAAATAATTTTAAAGGAGGAAGAATGACTATGAAACAAAATTTAATTACGGACATTATTCAAGGAATGTTACCATACTTGAATAATGTACAGAGTAAGCGATTACAGGAGGTGCTTCAATCAGCATTTGTAAACTATGAAATAACAGAAAATACGGGAAATATGAAAGAATCTGAACGTAATTATGTAGAGATATTTTTGTCGGCTAAACGAATAGAAGGATGCTCAGAAAAGTCACTTAGATATTACAAAGCAACAATTGAAGCGATGTTAGCAACATTAGATAAAAATGTGGAATATATAGTGACTGATGACATTAGAGAATACCTTACACAATATCAACAAAAAAATGATTTGAGTAAGGTAACGATAGATAACATTCGACGTATTCTTTCCAGCTTCTTTTCTTGGTTGGAGGATGAAGATTATATATTAAAAAATCCTGTAAGACGTATACATAAAGTTAAGACAGGGATAAACATTAAAGAAACTTACTCAGATGAAGCTCTGGAATTAATGAGAGATAATTGCACGGAGTTAAGAGATTTGGCAATGATTGATATGCTTGCATCAACTGGTATGCGTGTTGGTGAAATGGTATTACTCAATCAAAATGATATAGATTTCAATGAAAGAGAATGTATTGTATTTGGTAAAGGCAGCAAAGAAAGAGTTGTTTATTTTGATGCGAGAACAAAGATACATTTGCAGAATTATCTAGATAGCAGAAATGATAATAATCCAGCATTGTTTGTATCACTTAAAGCACCACACGAAAGATTGCAGATCGGTGGAATAGAAACAAGGCTTAGAGAAATTGGAAAGCAATTAGGTTTGCATAAGGTACATCCACATAAATTTAGACGTACACTTGCAACTATGGCAATAGATAAAGGAATGCCGATTGAACAGTTACAACAGCTCTTAGGGCACAGGAAGATAGATACAACTTTGCAGTATGCAATGGTTAAACAGAGTAATGTAAAAATTGCTCATCGAAAATATATTGGATAGAGAGGAAAAAATATATGACTGAATGGACAGAGTGTAAAATATCTGACATTGGAATGGTTGTTGGTGGGGCAACTCCTTCGACAAAGAAATCTGAGAATTATGAAAATGGAACTATTGCTTGGATAACGCCAAAAGATTTATCTGCATTCAGTGGTCGCTATATTCAGCGTGGTGAAAGAAACATTACTGAAACAGGACTAAAGAGCTGTTCTACGCAGCTGCTACCAAAGAATACTGTGTTGTTTTCTTCAAGAGCTCCAATTGGATATGTGGCTATTGCAGCAAATGAGGTATGTACCAATCAGGGATTTAAGAGCATTGTTCCAAATGCAAATACGGATGCACTTTTCTTATATTATTTGCTTAAACATAATAAGGATAAAATTGAAGGCATGGGAAGCGGAACAACATTCAAAGAAGTATCAGGAAACATAATGAAGAATATTGTGGTTTCTGTTCCGACAGATAAGAAAGTACAGGAGACAATAGCCTCCGTGCTTGGAACTATTGATGATAAAATTGAAGAAAATGAGAGAATAAACAATAATTTAGCGGCTTAACTCTTGAGCTTCTGGTATTGTTTTTTCCATGCACGAGATGGTTTTAGACAGATCCCTTCCTTGTTTACAAAGGCACATACACCAGTAAGTCCATTATTCCCACAGATGTCGGGATTGTTTTGACGGCAACCATAGGTCTGCAATTCAGTGTCCACCTCGTTGAGAGGAGCATTAAAGGGAATCCTCAGTTCCTTTTCATTCATACTGACACCTCCGAAACATCAAGCTGTCCTGACATAAGTTGAGGAAGTAGCTCATCACGCAGGGATGCAAGTTTACGGTTCTCTATACGATTAGAGATAACCAGCTCGTACAGAGGAGCAAGCAGACCACCTATGCGGTCATAGTCAGAATGCGAAGGAATCAGCACTTCTGCTTTTGACAGTTCTTCGCGCTTGATGTGTCCCATCGTTGTAGCCATATCTGCAGCGATAGCAGCGAACTTTTGCAGATGGTGGTTTGTCCATGCGTAATAGAACCATTTATCATAGGTGGAGGATGTGACTTTAAATAAATGCTGATTCAAACCACATGTCCCTCCGCACCACAGATCAACAAGGAGGCTACCCGACCATGAGAATATTACATCGCCGTCATGAACAATATATTCCGGCTTGATGGAAGGTGAGCATAATTCGCTGTTAAAATCGCAGGAACCTTGGCGCAGCTCTTTGATTTTTAGAACAGGCAGACCTTGCTCATCATCCTTTGGACGGTACTTCTGCATGGCGAGTCCATTGAGGTAATCGGCAATACCAAGCAGAGAGCTTTCTTGCCAGCCATCTGGAATGTGGTCGAACATTAGGAACTCTTGGGTAAAAATGCTTTGCGCTTGCTCAAGTAAATTATTGTTTATCAGAGAAACTTATATGAAAAAACAACACACTACAAAACAACATTATGTCCCTCGATTTTTACTAAAACAGTTTTCCGGCGATGATAATCATGTTTTCGTATTAAATAGAACGAATAACAAGATTTGGAGAAAGTCTGTTGATAGTATATGTTATGAAAATGACATTTATGATGAAAAGTGGAAAGGTGCGGATAAGAAACTGGGAAAATATGTTTTAGATAATAAGATTGAAGATCGCTTGGCTGATCTAGAGGCGAAAGCTTCACCGTTAATCAAACAAATAGTAGTGTCTATCAAATCTGGAGATAGATGTGTAAGATTCCCTGAAGAAGAACATGGTCTTATTTCGGAATTTATAACAACACTTTATTTGAGAAACCCGTATACATTAAAATCTATTGTTGATTATTACCAGGGTGTTGAAGATGAGCTAGATTGTGAAGCAATGATGTATGTTGTTAATTATCTTTTTAATACAGCAAAATGGGGGGATCCGAAGTCATTGTTAGCTTATTCAATTAAGGCTGGAATATTCAGTAAGGAAATTGAAGGAAGTCCGTATAACATTGAGTATAAAAAAATAAGCAATCTGAAATACGTATTTTGGTATGCAAAAGAAGGCGGAATTATTACATCATCTTTTCCATTGCATATTATTTCCGCCGATGGTGAGCGAGTAGAACGTATTATATGTCCACTTTCAAGTGAAGTTGCATTAGTGTTATTTGATTCAGTACCATATCCGCTAAAGGAGGGTATGGTTATAGAGATAGAAGAAAATAATCTTAGATGGAATATGAATCTTTTTTACAGAACATATTCGAAGGAAATGGCGAGATTGTTTATAGCAAAAGACGAGGAAACATTAAACCGAATTAAAAAGAATTGAGGGGATTATTATGGCATCATTTTACACAGAAGCTGATTATGAAAACTCAATAATTGAGCTTTTTCAAAATATGGGGTATCAGTATCTCTATGGACCAGATGTGGAGAGGGAGTTTAATAGCCCATTATATGAAGTTGAGCTAGTATCAGCATTACAGAGATTAAATCCGGATATGCCTTTGGATGCAATCAATGATGCGTTATTTAAGTTGAAAAACTTCGAAAATGCAGAGCTTGTGCAGAAGAATGAAGTGTTTATGGACTATCTTCAGCATGGGGTCGAAGTTCGATACACCGTAAAGGGTGAAGAACGTGCAGGTTTAGTGTATCTTGTTGATTATGATAACCCTTCTAATAATTCCTTTATCGTAGCGAATCAGTGGACATTTATTGAGAATAGCAATAAGCGCCCTGATATCTTGCTGTTCTTAAATGGTCTTCCGATTGTTTTAATTGAATTAAAATCTCCGTCGAGAGAGGAAACTGATGCTTCGGAAGCTTATCTACAGATTCGTAATTATATCCATGAAATTCCATCAATGTTTATTTATAACTGCATTTGTGTAATGAGCGATCATTTGACGTCGAAAGCAGGAACGATTACTTCTGGTGAAGATCGATTTATGGAGTGGAAGACAAAGGATGGTAACTACGAGAATACACAGTATGCTCAGTTTGATACCTTCTTTGAAGGAATATTTGAGAAAAAGCGATTGCTTGATATTATAAAGAATTATATTTGCTTCTCAAATGATGGAATAAATCGTTTTAAGATACTTGCTGGATATCATCAATATTTTGCTGTGAATAAAGCTGTACAGTCAACGAAGAGAGCGATAGAAACGGATGGAAAGGGTGGCGTATTCTGGCATACACAGGGGAGTGGAAAATCATTATCTATGGTCTTCTATGCTCACTTATTACAGGAAGCATTGGATAGCCCGACAATTGTTGTTATTACTGACAGAAATGATTTGGACAATCAGTTGTATGGACAGTTTGCTCGTTGTAAAATTTTTTTACGCCAAGAACCTATTCAGGCTGAGAATAGAGAACATTTAAAGTCTTTATTAGATGGTCGTCAGGCGAATGGTATTATTTTTACCACAATGCAGAAGTTCGAAGAATCTGATGAGCCTTTATCAGAGCGTAGAAATATTGTAGTTATGGCTGATGAAGCTCACCGAGGTCAGTATGGATTAAAAGAAAAGGTGGATGCTAAAACTGGTAGGATAAAGATTGGAACGGCGCGTATTATTCGAAATAGCTTACCGAATGCAACTTATATAGGCTTTACTGGTACTCCGATTTCTATGAAGGATCGAAGCACACGAGAAGTCTTTGGTGATTATATCGATGTATATGATATGACACAGGCAGTAGAGGATGGCGCTACTAGACCTGTTTATTATGAAAGCCGTGTTATTAAACTTAAACTTGATCCGGATACGTTAAGCCAATGAAAGGCTACAACTTGATGCAGGCAATAGCACGTGTTAATCGCGTTTTTGGTGATAAAGAAGGTGGTCTGGTTGTAGACTATGTTGGTATTGCTTCTGCTCTAAAAGAAGCTATGAACGACTATACTTCTCGTGATAAGAAAAACTACGGCGATACAGATGTTGCAAGCGTGGCATATCCTAAGTTCCTGGAAAAGTTATCTGTATGTCGTGATTTGTTCCATGGATTTGACTATTCGGGATTTATGAATGGTTCTGATTTAGACCGATCTAAGGCGATTAGTGGTGCTGTAAACTTTATAGTTGCACCGGACAGAGAAAGCGAGCGAGAGAATTTCTTGAAGGAAGCTTTACTTATGAGACAGGCGTTGTCTCTTTGTTCATCATTGGCAGAAGAACAATTGCGCGTTGAGGCTGCTTTTTTTGAGTCTGTTCGTGTGCTTGTTATGCGATTGATGAATAAGGGAGAGGGAAAGAAGATTTCTCTTCCAGAGATGAATGCCAGAGTGAATGCGCTTTTAGAACAGAGTATAAAGAGCACAGGAGTCATTAATCTTTTTTCCGATGTGGACGGTGAATTTTCCTTGTTTGATCCAAAGTTCTTGGAAGAAATTTCTAAGATGAAGGAAAAGAATCTAGCGGTAGAGCTGTTAAAGAAATTGATATCAGAGCAGGTGGTCATTTACAAGAGGACTAATGTAGTAAAGTCACAGAAATTTAGCGAGATTATCCAACAGGCAATGAATCGATATCTGAATGGCATGCTTACTAACGAGCAGGTGATTGAAGAATTGCTTCAGTTAGCAAAGCAGATACAAGCAGCACAGCAGGAGGGACAGAAACTTGGTTTAACAGCAGATGAGTTGGCTTTCTATGATGCACTTACGAAGCCACAAGCAATTAAGGATTTTTATGAAAATGAAGAGCTTATTGCAATTACAAAAGAATTAGCAGATGCTCTTCGAAATAATAGAACGATTGATTGGCAGAAGCGTGATTCTGCTCGCGCTAAGATGCGTATGATGATTAAGAAACTCTTGAAGAAACACAAATATCCACCAGAAGGAATGGATGATGCTGTCCAGACTGTCATGCTTCAGTGTGAACTTTGGACGGATAATACGGATATGATGGAAGAAAGAGTATCAAATTATGCTTCCAGGTTGGACGAGTATGTTTCAGCAATAAATAGTCAGTAGATCTGCTAGAATAGAGGATATTGGTGATTTCAGCGGCTGTCGTCTTTACACAAAAAGATTGAAATTTATGTCCTGCTATAGTAAAATATTAAATGCTGTTTTGGGGTTTCTTTTGAGAAACGACTCGAAAAATCCAATCGATATACGAATTGGTACACTTGAATTTTTAAAGAACCGAAAAACCCCGTAAGATTAAGGTTTTTAAGGAGGATATATACATTATGAAACTAGGAATCGTTGGACTCCCAAACGTAGGAAAGTCTACGTTATTTAATTCACTGACAAAGGCAGGAGCACTTGCTGCAAACTATCCATTTGCGACGATTGATCCAAACGTTGGTGTGGTTACTGTACCGGATGAGAGATTGAAGAAATTGGCAGAGTTATATCAATCAAAAAAGGTAACACCTGCAGTGATAGAATTCGTTGATATTGCCGGACTTGTAAAGGGTGCGAGCAAGGGCGAAGGACTTGGCAACCAGTTCCTTGCAAATATTCGTGAATGTGACGCAATTGTACACGTTGTAAGATGTTTTGAGGATACCAATATCGTACACGTGGATGGAAATATTGATCCATTGCGTGATATTGAAACAATCAATCTGGAACTTTTATTTTCCGATATGGAAATTTTGGAAAGAAGATATGCAAAGACATCAAAGGCTGCTCGTATGGACAAGTCTTTACAGAAGGAAGCAGCAATGCAGGAACGTTTGAAAGCACATATGGAAGCTGGAAATTCTGCTCGTACCTTTGAATTATTAGACGAGGACGAAGAAGCATTCTTTAAGGAATATGGTTTACTTACAGCAAAACCTGTTATTTATGCGGCAAATGTGTCAGAAGATGAAGTAGCAAATGATGGTGCAGATAATGCTGGTGTTGCAGCAGTGCGTGAGTTCGCAGCAACAGAAGGCAGTGAAGTATTTGTTATTTGTGCTGAAATTGAGCAGGAAATTGCAGAATTGGATGACGATGAAAAGGCAATGTTCCTGGAAGAACTTGGAATGAAAGAATCTGGTCTTGATAAGCTGATTAAGGCAAGCTATTCTCTTCTTGGACTGATTAGTTATCTTACATCCGGAGAAGATGAGACACGTGCATGGACGATTACTAAGGGAACAAAAGCTCCACAGGCAGCTGGAAAAATACATACAGATTTTGAACGTGGATTCATCAAAGCAGAAGTTGTGAATTATCAGGATCTTTTGGATTGTGGAAGCACGGCTGCGGCAAAAGAAAAAGGATTGGTTCGTGTAGAAGGAAAAGAATATGTCGTGCAGGACGGCGATGTGATTTTATTCCGTTTTAATGTTTAATTTATATATAGTAGAAGTGAACTGTGACAGAAAAAGGCTTTTTACATATAATGTAAAGAGTCTTTTTTTATGGAAAAAGATATGCTTCTGTGTGAATTGCAGACAAAAGATGTTATTAATGTCAAAACAGCAAAATGTTTAGGACGCGTGATGGATTTGGAATTGGATGAAAAAAGAGGATGTATCTGTACACTAATTGTACCTTCCAAAGGAAAGATTTGTGGCTTCTTTTTTCATGAATGTGAATACTGGATTCCATGGAACCAGGTATGCCGTGTCGGAACGGATATGATTCTGGTAGATGTTAACGAAAAAGAAGTTATGCATAAACCATAGCAATAGCCCCGAAACAGCCTGAAAATAGTATGAATTGCTTGACAATTCCTACAAAAAACGTGTAATATGAATCTATATATTGTGGTTTGGGTGAAGTGGGTTCGCCGAGAAATGGAGGAAAGACATGAAGTGTCCTTTTTGCAGTAGTGAAAATACCAGAGTAATAGATTCGAGACCGGCAGATGATAACAATTCGATTCGCCGTCGTCGTATGTGTGACGAGTGTGGCAAACGTTTTACTACCTATGAAAAAGTAGAGACGATTCCACTGATTGTCATCAAGAAGGACAACAACCGTGAGCAGTACGATCGTTCCAAGATTGAGGCTGGTGTACTTCGTGCCTGTCATAAGCGACCGATTTCTGCGAATGACATCAACAAGCTGATTGATGAAGTAGAGACAGAGATTTTTGCCCGTGAAGAAAAAGAAATACCAAGTGACGAAATCGGTGAAATCGTCATGGATAAAATAAAGGATTTAGACGATGTAGCATATGTACGTTTCGCATCGGTCTATCGTGAATTTAAAGATGTCAATACATTTATGAGTGAATTGAAGAAAATGTTAGACAAATAAAAGGGTTAAGATTTTTTCGCGTGGTCCGATATATTATGTGTAAGTAAGATTGTTTCGTGTTTGCGAAGTAGGAGAGTCAGATGAACATATCAGGTATCCGACCAGCCGTTGGATTTTATGATTACAATAGCATAAAGCAAGCCGAAGAAGTTGGTGTAGTATCACAGGAGATTGCGCCAAATCGTGCTACGGAGGTTCCGGCAGATACAGCGACAGCAGCACAGCATGCAGAAGATGTTGCTGCAAGAAGCAGACAGACCTTTGGTGCATATGATTATGCAGGCCAGTATGAGCCGGATGCGACGTATGAGCTTAAGGGAGCAGATAGTGATATTCGTTCATTAGATGTTGCAAAAGCAGTATCGGATATGCAAAAAGATGAATTGATTCACCAGTATCAATATTTTGTGGGTCAGGATTTGGGAACAAATACACCAGCTACACCATCGATACGTGGGGCAGAAGATTTTTCATTATAAGATCATACATAAGGAGATTCTCATATGATATGGGAGTCTCTTTTTTTCTATGTTAAATGATCATTTTGTATTACTATAGAATAAATTCTAAAAAAGACTTGACCTTCCACCTTATGGAAGTTGTATAAAAAGGGCATCAGACAGGCAGAAAGGAAGAAAGGTAGGATGAAAATCAAACAAGCGGAAGAACTGGCAGGCATTTCCAGCAAAAATATCCGGTTTTACGAAGAGCAGGGATTGCTGCAGCCAAAACGTTCTGAAAATGGATATCGAAATTATTCTATCGAGGATGTGGAGTTGTTAAAACGTATCAAGTTTTTGCGCAAACTTGGAACACCGGTAGATGAGATTTTAAAGCTTTTTCAAGGAAATATTTCCATGGCAGAGTGCTTAGAACATCGGAAAGCAGCACTTGAAAAAGAAGAGAAGAACGTGGAGCGCATGCATATGCTGGCAGAACAGATGCTAGAGCAGAATCCTTCCATTCAGGATATAGATATCGATTTCTGGCTGGATGAAATGGAACAAATGGAAAAGGAGGGAACAAGTTTTTTGAATGTGAATATGTTGGATCGGCGTAAAAGAAAAAAGGTAGGAGCCATTGCCGGCGCAGGCGTTATGCTTGCATTTATGATTGGCTTGATTTTATTTGACTTTTGGGGTTGGATGACAGATCCCGAAATGCCAATTGGCATATTTTTATTATTGCTTGCAGTAGCAGTGGCTATTGCAGCAGGCACACTTGTTGCTGTTTTTAACCGTATGAAAGAGATTGATGGAGGAGAAGAAGATGAAGCTGCTAAGTATTAATTATATTCCGGGAAAAGAAATTGAAGCACTGGGCATGGTAAAGGGAACCGTTGTACAGACAAAAAATATTGGTCGTGATTTTATGGCTGGAATGAAGACCTTGGTTGGAGGCGAGATTGTCGGATATACGGAGATGCTGAATGAAGCAAGGCAAATTGCGGTAAAACGTATGGTGGATGAAGCAAAAGCATTGGGCGCCGACGCGGTTATTGATGTAAAATATGGTTCATCACAGGTGATGCAAGGGGCAGCCGAAATAATCGCATATGGAACGGCTGTAAAAGTAGTGGGAGAAGAAAAGTAGGGTAAAATGACAACAATACAGGAAGATTTGTTTGCAATGCAGGATCTTGGATATCGGGATTTTCATGCAAAACTAATACCAAATATTAACAAGGATACCATTATTGGCGTTCGTACTCCGCACCTTCGTGCTTATGCAAAAAAGCGTTTGCAGGCGCAGGATTATGAATCGTTTTTACACGAATTACCACATGCTTATTATGAAGAGAATAATCTGCATGGTATGTTGATTGAAAAAGGCATAGATTTTGAAAAAGTCGTTTCTGAGTTAAACGGCTTTTTGCCGTATATAGATAATTGGGCAACGTGTGACATGATTTCGCCCAAAGTGTTCAAAAAACATTTGCCAGAACTATTACCGCAGATTGACGTATGGATGGCAAGTGAACATCCGTATACCATACGTTTTGGTATAGAAATGCTGATGAAATTTTATCTGGATGAAGCATTTGACACAAAATATCTGGAAAAAGTAGCGACAGTGCAGTCGGGAGAATATTATGTGCGGATGATGATTGCCTGGTATTTTGCAACGGCACTTGCAAAACAGTATAAGGATACTATTCTGATTTTAGAAGAAAAAAGACTAGATGTGTGGACGCACAACAAAACCATACAAAAGGCGATAGAGAGTTATCGGATTATGCCAGAACAAAAAGATTACTTACGCTCTTTGCGCAGAAAGAAGACAGAAAGTAAAGGAGAAGATATTGTGTTTTAGAGGTAATTTGTTATAATTATGTTGTTATACTTTGTCATAATATCGTAATTAGGAGTGAGGTAAGAAAATGAAAATAAAAGCAGAAGAAACGTTTGCAATTGTGATTGATTATCAGGAAAAGATATTGCCGGCAATGAGTGGGCAGGAAGCACTTTTACGCAAGAGTGAGATTTTACTTGGTGGTCTCAAGGCGCTTGACATACCGATGATTCTGACGACGCAGTATGCAAAGGGACTAGGGGATAATGTCCCTGCAATTACAGAGGCAATGGGCGTACAGGAAGCGATTGATAAGAACACCTTTAGTGTTTATCAGAATGATCAGGTACGACAAGCAATTCCACATGGAAAGAAAACTGTCATTCTTTGTGGTATTGAAGCACACATTTGTGTATTACAGTCGTTGATTGATTTGCAGGAAGCCGGATACCAGACGATTCTGGTAGCAGATTGTGTGGCAAGCAGAAGCGATAAAGATTTGGCATTTGCCTATGAAAGAGCAAAACAGGAAGGTGCAATTATCACTACTGCGGAAGCTATTTTATATGAATTAGCAGGAAGTTCAAAGCATCCTGCATTTAAAACAATTTCTGCCCTTGTAAAATAAAGCGTGGACAGGTATAGAAAGAAAAAGATGGGAGCATAAAAATGAAAATAGGAATTGGCAATGATCATGCAGCAGTTGCAATGAAGAATGAAATTAAGGCATATTTGGAGGAACTCGGACACGAAGTAGTAGACTATGGTACTTATACTGAGGAAAGCTGCGATTATCCAGTATATGGAGAAGCTGTGGGGCGTGCTGTCGTTGCAAAGGAAGTAGAATGTGGTGTCTTGATTTGTGGTACCGGTGTAGGTATATCCATTGCAGCAAATAAGGTGCCGGGAGTACGCGCAGCCGTTTGCTCTGAAACAACAACAGCGCGTCTGGTAAAGGAACATAACAATGCAAATATCATTGCATTTGGAGCCCGCATTGTTGGCATAGAAGTGGCAAAAGATATTGTAAAAACATATTTAGATGCAGAATTTCAGGGAGAACGTCATGAGAAACGTATTGCCATGATCCATGAAATCGAGAATAAAAGATAATATAACACATAGAGAAAAGGAATAAGCCTATGCAGAAGATGATTTACTTGGGAATCCTTTTTGCGTTAACAATTCTTGTGGTTGCATTTGCGAGGACGATTAGCAAAAAACATGATAAAGTGAGCAAGACGATTTTTACGCTCTTTGCAGTGGCCGTTGTTGCCATCATTGCCAACGGTATCTTTGTCATGTCGTATGAAAAGACGATTGCTACAGCTTTTCACAGTGTGTTTTTGGCATGTATTGACTGGGTGTTATTATATATGATTCGCTATGTGTATTATTACACGGAGCATGAGGAAAAACGCGCAAAATGGATGTTGCTTTGTTATGTGGTGGCAGCAGTTGAGACGGTCAGCATGATACTTAATCCGATCTTTCATCATGTGTTTGTATTGCAGGAAGCGTATTCAAAGTCTTACGGAGCATATTTTTATCCGACCGGATATACACCGGTTTTTTATATCCATCTGGTTTACTGTTATGTACTGGTGCTTGGAATTGGCGTACTTTTGATACACAAGATCAGACATACAGCACGAGTGTACCGCAAAAAATATATGGCAATTTTGCTGTCTTTTATTACAACGATTGTGTTTGATGCCATTGGTTTGGCATTGAAGCCACCGATTGATATATCCCTTATTTTCTATTGTGCACTGGCACTGTTTATCTGTTTCTTTACAGAATTTTATGTGCCACAGGCGATGATTGATCAGATTCTTTCACGCGCAGTGCAGATTGCAGAAATGGGCGTAGGATGTGTAGATATTAGTGGAAAATGTATCTATGTCAACCGACGTGGAAAAGATATGTTTTACCGTTATAAGCATATTTCTCTGGATAAAGAACTCAGCGTGGCAGAACAGTATTTTGATGGCTGGTTAAAACGTCATTGGCAGGATGGTTGCAGTGAACAGGTATACATGGAACATTTTGAAGCGGATGACCGGACATTCAATTATGAATTTACCGTGCAGCGTCTGACGGATGAAGAGGACAATTTCCTGGGGTATTTTGTTACTTGTATTGACCGTACGGAAGAGACGGAAAAATATCGGGAAGAACATTATCGTGCGACGCATGATATGTTGACCGGTATTTATAATGAGCAGTGCTTTGAAGAACACGTGATAGAGACACTTCGTACAGCGGGCAAACCATATGTCATGATTACATCAGATATCAAAGACTTTAAGCTTGTCAATGATATGCTGGGGACAAAATGCGGAGACGAGATTCTTAAGATGCATGCGCATTATTTGCGGGATCGTGCAAAAGAGGATGAAGTTTATGGTCGCTTGAGTGAAGATCAATTTGCGTTTTGCATGCCAAAGGAGCGTTATGCGGAAGAATTATTTATTGATGTAATGGATCGCGTGATTTCATCGTTTGAAAACGAATACTTCCGTTTACAGCTTTATATGGGCGTTTATGAAATCACAGATGTAACAGAGCCTGTGTATATGATGATTGACAAGTGTAATCTGGCAATCAATACAATAAAGGGTGATTATACAAAGCGTGTGGCATATTTTGATGATGCTCTTTTGCACAAAGAAGTGGAAAAGAATATGATTATCAATGAGTTTGAACAGGCGCTTGATTTAGGGCAGATTCAGATTTATTTGCAGGCGCAGACAAAAGCGGATGGCACGGTTACTGGTGCGGAGGCATTGGCTAGATGGATACATCCGACAAAAGGTCTGATTGCACCAAATGAATTCATTCCAACTCTAGAGGCAACCGGATTGATTTATAAGCTGGATTTGTTTGTGTGGGAGTTGGCAGCACAACAATTGGCATTATGGCATGAAAAAGGCAGGGATGATTTATATCTATCCGTTAATATTTCCGTGCAGGATCAATATTATCTGGATGTCTATGAAGTATTTACCGGCTTGGTGGAAAAATATCATATAGATCCACGTAAGTTAAAATTAGAAATAACAGAAACACTTTTTGTGTCTGAACTTGAAAACCATAAAAATATGCTAGAGCGTTTGCAGAGCTACGGATTTGAAGTAGAGATTGATGATTTCGGTAGTGGATATTCTTCTCTTAACATATTAAAAGATATCAAAGCAGATGTTATTAAGATTGATATGGGATTTTTGCAGGAAACAAAGAATGTGGACCGCAGCCAGTCTATTTTACGCTCGTTGATCCGTCTGGTAAAACAGCTTCATATGGAAGTGATTACCGAGGGCGTTGAAACGGAACAGCAGGTGCAGGAATTGTTAGAGATGGGATGCGAGTGTTTCCAAGGTTTTTATTTCTGTCGTCCAATTCCGTTGGAGGAATTTGAAGAAAAATATCATATCTAAGAATTCTGAAAATAGTATATGTAGATAAAATAGCGAAAGTTATCGAAATTTTGATAACTTTCGCTATTTTTTGCATGAGAAGAATGGACGGTTATGGTAAATATAGCATGATAAACATTAAATTAGGATACTTATGGAGGCATGAGAGATGAAAAAGAAGTCACAGGCTACTAAGAATATGAAAAAAGGATTTGGTATGATGACCAAAATTATCACACCGGTTGTAACAATGGCATTAGTGACACTGATTTCTGTTTTGGGGCTTCGTATGTCGGTGCAGAATTTGTATAACCAGGGAATGATGATTTCAAATCAGATTGTCGCCTGTGTGGACGCTGCGGGAGCGTTGGATACTGACTATACTAAGATGCAATCTTACACGTCAAATGTTGTGAATGAGCCGGATACAGAAAAACTGAAGGGCTATAGTGAGGCATTGGATCAGGCATACGAGCGCATGGGAAAAAGTATTGAAGTATTTGAAAAATATGCCTATTCAAAAAGTGAGAAGCAAACACTTACAGATTTACAAGATACGTTGAAAACGATGTATGCTTATCAACAGGCGCAGATGCAGAATGCAGTCTATGGAACAGAGATTCCGGAAGATATTAAAGTGGCAGAAACAGGATATAATACAAAAATTCTATCTTATATTTCAGAATTAGATAAGTTGATACAGGCAGATGAAAAAGAAGCAAAGACAGCATTGGAGCAGGCTAAGACGCTGTCTAACGTGACGATTGCCGGCTCAATTGTGTTTACGATATTGATCTTTGTTATTGTTGTTTTGGTCAGTGTGCATCTGATTGTGGCACCGGTCAAGAAATCATCAAAAGAACTGGGAGATATGGTGGATGAAGTCAACAATGCAGCAGCCGATTTGACAAAACGAATTTCTGTCAACCAAAAGGATGAAATTGGCAGTCTGGTTGAGGGGGTTAACACCTTTATTGAAGCATTACAGAATGTGATTGCCGGAATTCGCGATAGCTCCGTACATTTAAATTCTGCCTTCGCAGCAGTGACTGACAGTGTGACTTCGGTCAATGGAAATGCGACGGATATTTCTGCAGTCATGGAAGAACTTTCTGCGACCATGGAAGAAGTATCTGCAACACTTGCCAACGTAAATGAACGTGTGGAAAGGGCAGGACAGGGTATGGATCGTATCTCTGAGCAGAGTGAACATATCTTGCATTATGCGTCTGAGATGCAGGACCGTGCAACCAAGTTGGAAAATACAGCAGTTACAAACAAAGACACGACTTCTACTATGATCCAAGAGATTCTTAGCACTTTGCAGCAGGCGATTGAGAACAGCAAGAGTGTGGAAGAAGTGAATGCATTGACAGATGAAATTTTAAATATTTCCTCTCAGACGAATCTTTTGGCACTCAATGCTTCTATCGAAGCGGCAAGAGCCGGAGAAGCAGGCAAGGGATTTGCCGTTGTTGCAGATGAAATTCGCGTATTAGCAGACAGTAGTAGGGAGACGGCAGGAAACATCCAACAGATCAATGCCAAGGTAGTTACTGCGGTAGAAGAGTTGGTAAAAAATTCTGAAAACATTGTTACTTATATCAATGAAAATGTACTAAAAGATTATGATGGCTTTGTGGATTCCGGTCACAAATATCGTGCGGATGCTGACTATATTAATGAAGTTATGACATCCTTTACAGATTCGGTTGATCATTTGCGGCAGACGATGAATGAAGTTGTGGAAAATGTAAATGATGTGTCCTCAGCGGTAGAACAGGGCGCCGAAGGTGTGGCTAATGCGGCAGAAAATACGACGCAATTGGTTGGCGAAATGGAAACAATTATGAAAGAAATTGACGACAGTAATCAGAATATTTCTGACCTCTCGACGCAGACAAACCGTTTTATCAATGTCTGATTGCACTAATACTTGAAATATGTGGAAAGATATATTAAAATATAGAGCATAAGTGGGCTCGGGCTCATATAGTATTAAGGAGGAAGAAAGAATGATTTCAGCTGGCGATTTTAGAAATGGTGTTACCATTGAATTAGAAGGCAACGTATATCAGATTATCGAATTTCAGCATGTTAAACCTGGTAAAGGTGCGGCATTTGTTCGTACAAAATTAAAAGATATTAAGAATGGCGGTGTTGTTGAAAAAACATTCCGTCCTACAGAGAAGTGCCCACAGGCACATATTGATCGTAAGGATATGCAGTATCTGTACAATGATGGTGATCTTTACTACTTCATGGACGTAGAGAACTACGACCAGATTGCATTAAGCACAGATGATATCGGCGATGCATTAAAGTTTGTTAAGGAGAATGAGATGGTTAAGGTATGCTCTCATAAGGGTAGTGTATTTGCAGTAGAACCTCCACTCTTCGTAGAACTTGAGATTACTGAGACAGAGCCAGGATTCAAGGGAGATACAGCAACAGGAGCAACAAAGCCTGCTATCGTTGAGACAGGAGCAACTGTTTATGTACCTTTGTTTGTTGAACAGAATGATGTAATCAAGATCGATACAAGAACAGGGGAATACTTATCTAGAGTATAAGTAGAGAGATGCATATGGATTTTAAGAAATTACCTTTTTCACAAATGCTACAGGACCGAAAGGTGTTTGGTATTTTTGATGATGTATTTCAACAAGGCACTTGGTTGGATGTTTCAGCATTGTTAGCCAGTGAATCATGTATTGAAGATGCTTATGCAGATGGAACGATTCCAAAAGAGACGTTGGATTTGATCGTGGAACGTATGGAAGCGTTATTATCATAAGAGCGTAGAAAAGATAGAACAGGGTGTGTCAGCGGATGCACTCTGTTTTTTTGTTTGATTTGTTTTCAAATGGCTTGCAATTTGCAAGCTATTTTGTTATGCTAGATGCACTTTCTAGGAATTCTCCGGTCAGTTCGACCAATGTTT
>URCQ01000035.1 GCA_900546435.1 uncultured Pseudobutyrivibrio sp.
AGTGACATTATCTCAAGAGAATCCTAAGGTGACATTATCATAAGTTAATAACATTCTAATAGGAATTTCATTGACAAACGTGTCATAATCTCATACAATGCAAATGGCGGCCTCCATAAGTGGCGTTGATACTTGGGTCTTGCGCGACGGATGCCTACGAATCGTGTCAGGTCAGGAATGGAGCAGCACTAAGAAGGAGTTTCCGGGTGCCGCAAGGGTGCCTGGGTTGAGCAGGCTGTGGAGGTAACGCTATAAAAGACAATTTCAGGGAGATCAAGGTATCTCCCTTTTTTACATTATGAATTAAAGTCATCTGCGCGCAAAGGGTAGCCTGAGCGTAAAGATACGGGATTTTATAGGTGTTTGATAGGGAAAGTCTCTGTATCTTTGGATGCAGAGATTTTTTGTTATGGCGACAAGGAAAATACATTGAGCTTGCTCGGATGTATTTGGTGACGAAAGGAGAGAAAATATGGATACAAGAGTGGCAATTCTTGCCATTGTGGTAGAAGAACGCGACAAGGCAGAAGAACTAAATCATGTGCTGCATGCGTATGGAAAGTATATCATCGGGCGCATGGGGATTCCTTATGAAAAACGAGGTATTTCTTTAATCAGCGTCGCAGTAGATGCCCCACAGGATGTGATTAGCGCCATGTCGGGGAAAATCGGCAATATTGAGGGCGTGACAGCAAAAGCTGTTTATTCCAAATTGCAGTAAGCGATGCTTGGATTATAGCGAAAAAGAGAAGAAGGAGAATGCCTATGGCACGGACAATGCAGGACGTCAAAGCATTGATTGATAAATTAGATAGAGAAAATGCATTAAATCTGGATGAATGGGAAGAAATTATCCACGGAATATGCGAACAAGTGGCAGAATATGCAGCAGAAATTGCCCGAAAAAGATCTCAGGAAATCTTTGGCAATAAAATCTATACCAGAGGTCTGATCGAAATTTCTAATTATTGTAGGAATAATTGTCTGTATTGTGGTATCCGCAGGGATAACCGACAGGTCCGGCGTTATCGTTTGAGCCGGGAAGATATCTTATCTTGTGCGGACGCAGGAGCAGAACTTGGCTTTCGTACCTTTGTTTTGCAAGGGGGCGAGGATGCCTATTATACGGATGAAATCATGTGTGATTTGATTCAAGAGATTAAGAAGCATCACCCAGATTGTGCAATCACGCTATCGCTTGGAGAAAGAAGTGAAGAAAGTTACCGTTTGATGAAAGAAGCAGGGGCAGATAGATACCTTTTAAGACATGAAACGGCGGATAAACTTCATTATGAGAGCTTACATCCGGAGGAGATGGATTTTGACCACCGCATCCAATGCCTATATACCTTAAAAGACTTAGGCTATCAGGTTGGTTGTGGTTTTATGGTGGGATCCCGCGGGCAGACAGCCCATACTTTGGCAGAGGATATGGTTTTTATCCAGAATTTGCAGCCGGCGATGGTAGGAATCGGGCCGTTTGTGCCGCATCACGAGACGCCGTTGAGAAATCAGCCGCAGGGAACGGTGGCAGAGACCTTATATCTAATCTCATTGCTTCGTATCTTACAGCCCAAATTGCTGCTTCCAGCGACAACGGCATTGGGAACGATAGATCCACGAGGCAGGGAAAAAGGTATCCTGGCAGGCGCCAATGTGGTTATGCCGAACCTGTCACCGACAGGAGTGCGTAAGCAGTATGAACTTTACGATAATAAGATTTGCACCGGAGACGAAGCAGCAGAGTGTCGTGACTGTCTGAAAAACCGTATGCAGTCGATAGGTTATGAACTAGTCGTTGACAGGGGCGATGCGCCAATATAAGCAACAGAAAATTATAATTACATTTAATTTTGTGCAAAACCGTTGAAAACACAAGACTTGTGCGAAGACGGAAGAGAAATAAGAACACATATAAAAAGGGAGGAAAAAAGAATGTACGATGTAATGTCATCCAAAGCAGAGGAATTTATCTCCGATGAGGAGATTCGGGAGTGTCTCGATTATGCTGAGAAAAACAAGAACAACCGGGAACTCATTGACCAGATTTTAAACAAGGCAAGAAAGATGAAAGGCATCAGCCACAAGGAAGCCATCGTTCTTCTGGATTGCGAATTGGAAGATAAGAATGAAGAGATCTATCAGTTGGCAAAACAGATTAAGCAGGAGTTTTATGGTAACCGTATTGTCATGTTTGCACCGCTGTATCTGTCCAATTATTGTATCAATGGTTGTGAGTATTGTCCGTACCACGCAAAGAATAAGCATATTCATAGAAAGAAACTGACACAGGAGGAAATTCGTCAGGAAGTTATCGCGTTACAGGATATGGGACATAAACGTCTGGCACTTGAGGCGGGCGAAGATCCAAAGAACAATCCGATCGAGTATATTTTGGAAAGTATCAAGACAATCTACAGTATTCACCACAAAAATGGAGATATCCGCCGCGTCAACGTCAATATCGCGGCAACAACTGTCGAAGAATACCGCATGTTAAAGGAAGCAGGCATTGGTACCTACATCCTTTTCCAGGAGACGTATAATAAAGAATCTTACGAAAAACTGCATCCGACCGGACCAAAGAGCAATTATGCATATCATACCGAGGCAATGGATCGTGCCATGGATGGTGGTATTGATGATGTAGGACTTGGTGTCCTCTTTGGACTTAACAATTATCGTTATGATTTTACCGGAATCATCATGCATGCAGAGCACTTAGAGGCAGCCAAGGGTTGCGGACCACATACCATCAGTGTACCACGTGTGCGCCGTGCGGATGATATTGATCCGGATGTCTTTGATAATGGTATTTCGGATGATACCTTTGCAAAGATTGTTGCATGCATCCGTATCGCTGTGCCATACACCGGAATGATTGTATCGACCAGAGAGAGCAAGGAGAGCAGAGAGCGTGTGCTTGAACTTGGTATCTCCCAGATCAGTGGTGGTTCCAAGACAAGCGTCGGTGGCTATGTTGAGCCGGAAGCAGAGGAAGATAACTCGGCACAGTTTGATGTCAGTGACAATCGTACACTGGATGAGGTGGTCAAATGGTTGATGGATATGGGCTATGTGCCAAGTTTTTGTACGGCTTGTTACCGCGAGGGCAGAACGGGAGATCGTTTCATGTCACTTTTAAAGAGCAAGCAGATTGTCAACTGCTGTCATCCAAATGCTCTGATGACCTTAAAAGAGTATCTGGAGGACTATGCAAGCCCGGAGACGAAAGAAGTGGGCGAGACTTTGATTAAAAAAGAACTGGAAGTCATTACCAATCCAAAAGTAAAGGAAAAGGCAACGGAATATATTGAAAAGATTCATGAAGGAAATCGAGACTTTCGTTTCTAAAGGTGGAATGACGAGAAATTTACTTGACAGCAGAAAACGTTTGGGAAGAGAAGGGAATAATCTATGAGTATAAATGAAACACCAAGCGGAGAACGTCTTCATATTGGTATTTTTGGCAGGCGAAATGCGGGAAAATCCAGCTTGATCAATGCAATCACCGGGCAGGATCTTGCCATCGTGTCGGATGTCAAAGGAACCACGACAGATCCTGTGAAAAAAGCGATGGAACTTTTACCGCTGGGACCGGTTGTACTGATTGATACACCAGGGTTGGATGATGAAGGTTTGCTGGGGCAAAAGCGTATGGAAAAAGCGCTGCAGACTTTGCGGCAAACAGATATAGTTATCCTTACAATCCCTGCGGATGCTGCCTTGGATGGCCTGGAAAAAACATTGCTTCAGGAGGCAAAAAAGCGTAGACTGCCATTTTTTGTCGCCCTAAATAAGACAGACCTGCTCGCAGATAAGAAGCAGATCGAGGAAAAAGAAAAAGAGATTGCGCAGGCGCTATCTATCCCGTTGGGTGTTATTGTAGCGGTTAGTGCTGATAAAAATGAGGGCATCCACGCGCTGAAGGAAAAACTTGCAAATGGTATACCAAAGGAGCAGGAACGCCCGCTGATCCGCGATCTATTATCGCCCGGCGATCTGGTCGTACTGGTTGTGCCTATCGATTCGGCAGCACCAAAGGGGCGTCTGATTCTGCCACAGCAACAGGTTATCCGCGATAGTTTGGAGGCGGGGGCTGTCCCTGTCGTAACGAGAGATAGTGAACTGGCGCAGGCATTGTCATCCCTTGGCAAAAAGCCACGCCTGATTGTGACCGATAGTCAGGTATTTGGCGCTGTGGCAAAGATTGTGCCAAAAGATATTCCGTTAACATCATTTTCCATTCTGATGGCACGCTATAAAGGTGATCTGGAAGTGCAGATTGCCGGAGCAAAAGCGATTGAGACATTACAGGATGGTGATACGGTACTGATCTCGGAGGGTTGCACGCACCATAGACAATGTGATGACATTGGTACGGTAAAAATGCCGCGCTGGATTAAAGAATATACGGGCAAAGACTTGCAATTTGCTTTTACCAGTGGGGGAGAATTTCCAAAAGATCTTTCGTCTTATGCTATGGTTGTACACTGTGGCGGCTGTACGCTTCCTTTGCAGGAAATGCGCTACCGCATCTTCTACGGTGCAAAGCAGGAAGTGGCGATTACCAATTATGGCGTCATGATTGCTTATATCCATGGTATTTTGCCACGTGTAACAGAGATTTTTGTTGATAAAAAGTGATTGACAGGGGGCTTGTCCCTTTGTTACACTTAGCTTAAATAAAAGGGAGTAGCTGACACAGAATCGTGTCTATATATCGTCAGTACGATTGCATGCAATCCGGTATATAGCTTAGTAGCGAGACTTTTGTTGTATTATTTTTGTAATGCAGCAAGGTCTCGCTTTTTTTGATTTTCTTGCTGTAGGAAGGGAGAAAATATGAACATATTACTTCAACTGGTATTTCTTGTGGTAGGATTTTTGCTTTTGGTAAAAGGAGCAGACTGGTTTGTGGATGGTGCTTCCGGGCTTGCAACAAAACTTGGGATTCCGCAGCTGGTGATCGGTCTTACGATTGTTGCGATGGGAACAAGTCTGCCGGAAGCGGCAGTAAGTATTTCCGCGGCGCTTCGGGAAAATGCAGAAATTACGATTGGCAATGTTGTGGGAAGCAACATATTAAATGTGCTCATTATATTGGGAATTACAGCGCTTATCTGTACGTTGAAAGTTGCCAATTCCACCATTCGTTATGAGATTCCATTTATGATCGTCATTACACTGATTTTAATTGGCTTGGGCGTAAGTGGTGGTTCTGTCAATCGTCTGGAGGGTGTTTTCCTTTGGGTTTTGTTTATAGGTTATCTATCGTATCTTTTTGTGATGGCAAAAAAAGGAAAAGAAGAAGTAGCAGAAGAAACAAAAGAGCAGTCAGTTGTCAAACTACTTTTAATGATTGCCGGTGGCGTCGTGATGATTGTACTAGGCAGTAATTTGGCTGTAGAGGGTGCAAGCAATATTGCGCTTGCATTAGGTATCAGCCAGAGATTTATAGGACTTACGATTGTTGCTTTTGGTACGAGTTTGCCGGAACTGGTTACGAGTGTGTCAGCGGCGCGAAAAGGGAATGCAGATATTGCCATCGGAAACATCGTAGGAAGCAATATTTTTAACATTTTGTTTATTGTTGGTACGACAGCGTTGATTTGTCCGGTATCTTTTGCGCGTGGGTTTGTTTTTGATACTTTTATAGCAGCGCTTGTTGGTGTTTTATTACTTGTTTGCGTAGCACGTACGAAGGAATTACGTCGTTGGGCAGGAATTGTAATGTTGATAGGCTATGCGCTTTATTTTCTATCCTTGCTTTAAAAATCCGTCTCTTTTATTAACAAAATTTAAGATTTATAGGGTTCTGAAACGTTGTCAGACCGTGGCTGGTATGCTATATTTTAATAGATATTTTCATATTGTAATGTGTGAAAATGTATACAAGGATTAGATGAGGTGTGAAATATGAGTGCAGCAGACCGTACGGAGAAAGTATTGCGAGATATTCATGTGCTTTTTTCAAAGGCAGAGCCATACAATGGCAGCAAACGTGATGTGATCGTCAATAAAAATGAGATGATGGATTTGCTCAAAGAATTAAACGGATGCATGTATGACATGATGGATGAGCACGAATTGTCGCAGACAAAAAAGGACAAAGCAAACCGTGAAATGCAAAAACAGGGGGACGATATTATTTTTGCGGCTTCCCGTAGTGCAGAAGATATTTATGCAGCTTCTATTATGTATACAGATAATGCGTTGAATGATATTCAGCAAATTATTGATGATGCGGGAAGTGCTATTGCAAAAATCTACGAAAATGCGAAAGAGCAGATGGCATCTGAAAAGAGAACCATCAAGGCAAATCAATCTGAGTTGAAATCACAATTGGGAGATTTGATTGATACGCAAAAATACCTGCGTCTAATTGAGGATGAGAATCGTCGCTTACAGATAGAGCGTGAAAAAGGTGGAAAGAGCGAGCATGTGCAGGCAGATACACCATCTTACGCTAATGTACAGCCGGAGATTCGTATCAATAAGGATTATTTCGTACAAAATGGTATTCCGCTGGATGACGATGCGGAAGAAAAACCAACGAATGAGGAGCTGACGGAAAAAGAAGCGGCAGCACTTTCAGAAGATTTGGACAAAGAATATTTTGCGTGGAAAGAGTCTGAGGATACAGAAGAAAAGAAGCCAGAAGAAGGAAAGGGAATTTTTTCACTTTTTGGCAGAAAATAATCATTGAGGAGGAATCACATGAAGTTATACGAACAGGGAGTATATTTGCTCCATGGAACAGAATTGATCGCAGATGGCCCAGAGGCACAAGCTGAGATTAAGCAAAAAACAGGGCGTGAGGTTGCAAAGTCCGAGGCTGCAAAGCAGACGATGGCGTATGCAATCTTGGAAAAACACAATACTTCAGGAAATATGGAAAACCTGCAGATTAAGTTTGATAAACTGACTTCACATGATATTACTTATGTAGGTATTATTCAGACAGCCAGAGCATCCGGCCTTGAGAAATTTCCGATTCCATATGTGCTTACTAACTGCCACAACAGTCTTTGTGCTGTAGGTGGAACGATCAACGAGGATGACCACATGTTTGGTCTTACCTGCGCAAAGAAGTATGGTGGCATTTATGTACCTCCTCATCAGGCGGTTATTCATCAGTTTGCAAGAGAAATGCTTGCAGGTGGTGGAAAAATGATTTTAGGTTCCGATTCCCATACAAGATATGGTGCGCTTGGAACGATGGCGATGGGTGAAGGTGGTCCAGAGCTTGTAAAACAGCTTTTGAACAAGACATATGATATCGCTATGCCAGGTGTTGTTGGTGTTTATCTGACAGGAGCACCTAGAAAGGGCGTTGGTCCACAGGATATTGCACTTGCCATTATTGGAGAAGTTTTTGATAAAGGTTACGTTAAAAATAAGGTCATGGAATTTGTGGGACCTGGTGTGGATCAGCTGAGTGTGGATTATCGAATTGGCGTAGACGTTATGACAACAGAGACAACCTGTTTATCATCTATTTGGAAGACTGACGATAAGGTACGTGAATACTATGAGATTCATGGAAGAAGCGAAGATTATGCGGAATTAAATCCGGGTGAAGTTGCTTATTATGATGGTATGATTGAAATCGATTTGAGCGAAATCAAACCAATGATTGCGATGCCATTCCACCCAAGCAATACCTATACCATTGAGGAATTGAATGCAAACCTTATGGATATTTTAGATGACTGCGAGAAGAGAGCCAAAGTTAGTTTAGACGGACAGGTTGATTTTACCTTAAAGGATAAGGTCAGAAACGGCAGACTTTATGTAGATCAGGGAATCATTGCCGGATGTGCAGGTGGTGGTTATGAGAATATTACAGATGCAGCAGACATTTTGCGTGGTGCTTCCATTGGGCCGGATGAATTTACGCTCAGCGTTTATCCGGCAAGTACACCAATTTACATGGAACTTGTAAAAAATGGATGTGTAGCAGATTTGATGGAAACAGGTGCAATTGTTAAGACAGCATTCTGCGGACCGTGCTTCGGCGCAGGAGATACACCAAGCAACAATGGATTTTCTATCCGTCATTCTACAAGAAACTTCCCGAACAGAGAAGGTTCTAAATTACAGAATGGACAGATTTCTTCTGTTGCACTCATGGATGCCCGTTCGATTGCCGCAACTGCAGCAAATAAGGGTTATCTTACAGCTGCAACAGACGTAGATGTAAATTATACAAAGCCAAAATACTATTTTGACAAGAATATCTATGCCAACCGTGTCTTTGACAGTAAGGGTGTAGCAGATCCGGAAGAAGAGATTAAATTTGGCCCAAATATTAAGGATTGGCCAGCAATGAGTCCATTGCCAGAGAATTTATTCTTAAAGGTGGTATCTGAAATTCATGATCCGGTTACAACGACAGATGAATTAATTCCGTCAGGAGAGACATCTTCTTACCGATCTAATCCTCTTGGATTGGCAGAATTTACACTGTCACGTAAGGATCCGGAATACGTAGGACGTGCAAAGGAAATCCAGAAAGCACAGAAAGCATTGGAGGCTGGCGAATGTGCAGGAGCTGCTGTGCCTGAATTACGCGATATTGTGCATACAGTAAAGGAACAGTTCCCAGAAGTAGGCCATGACAATATTGGTGTGGGAAGTACAATTTTTGCTGTAAAACCGGGCGATGGCTCTGCTAGAGAGCAGGCAGCTTCCTGTCAGAAGGTATTAGGCGGCTGGGCAAATATTGCCAATGAATATGCAACAAAGAGATATCGTTCGAACCTGATCAACTGGGGAATGCTTCCATTTTTGATTCCTGCAGGAGATTTGCCATTTAAAAACGGAGATTATTTGTTTGTACCACAAATTCGTAAGGCAATCATAGATAAAACAGAAGAAATTGAAGCATATGTAGTAAAAGATGGTCAGATGCAGCCATTTATATTACAGCTTGGCGCATTGACAGATGATGAACGAGACATCATTTTGAAGGGATGTCTGATCAATTATTATAGAGGTTAATTTTTTATGGAACAACAAAATCAAAAAGGCAATGATAAGAATCGCTTGAAACGTATGATGACCACATCGGCTGTGGTCATCTTTACAGCATGCTGTGTGATTCTATTCTATTTTAGTGTAGAAAGATATCAGGGACTCGGCGAGGGGTGGAGCAAAGTTCTAGGGGTTTTACAGGCTATTTTAATCGGATTTGGTCTTGCTTTTCTTATGAATCCAATCATGGAATTTTTTGAAAGGCATATGCTTCCATTTTTTGTGAAACATTGTAAAACAGAGGAAAATGCAAAAAAGACAACACGTATGATCGCCTCGATCATTGCTCTGGTGATTGTTGTTGGTATTATTGTTCTGTTTTTTGTGGCAATTATACCGGAGTTGTATCAGACCATTCATTATCTGGTTACGCACATAGAAGAACAGATTGATGGAGTGCTTGATTGGGCAAATCAAATCACTGGTGGACGCTATGAAAAGAACATTATGGGTGTGAAAGGCAGTGGTATTGATAAAGCAATTGATGACGGTGTGGCATGGGTAGAAAATTATATTGATTTAGGCACCAAAGAATTAGTTTCCATGGTAGCAACCGGTATGCTCAATATTGGTAAGCTTCTGGTAAATTGTATTATTGGTATCATTGTTTCTGTTTATGTATTATGCAGCAAAGAAGTATTCAAAGGACAGACAAAGAAATTATTATATGGTATTTTCCGCGTGGATTATGCAAATGTTATTTTAGAGATTGGTAGAAAGACAAGAGATATTTTCTATGGATTTATCATAGGTAAGTTGATTGATTCCGCTATTATCGGTGTGATTTGTTATGTCTGCATGTTGATTTTCAAGATGCCATATCCTCTTTTGGTGTCGATTATCATTGGTGTGACAAATATCATTCCGGTATTTGGACCATATATTGGAGCAGTACCTACGGTTATTATTATTTTCCTGACACAGCCAATGCAAGGTATTTACTTCCTGATCTTTGTTATTGTGTTACAGCAGATTGATGGAAACATCATCGGACCAAAGATCCTTGGAGATTCCACTGGTTTATCTTCTTTCTGGGTTGTGGTTGCCATTGTTGTTGGAGGTGGCTTGTTTGGATTTGCCGGTATGCTCTTTGGAGTACCGACAATGGCATTGGTTTACTATCTGATCGGACGTTTTTCGAAGTATATGCTTAGAAAGCGGGAACTTCCGGAAGAAACAACAGACTATGTGAATTTGGAAAAGGTGGATTTGCAGAATCATACAATTGTCGAACATTCAAAGGAGTATGAAGAACAGACACATGTAAAGGTTTTTTCCAAGAAGAAAAAGAAGGCTTCTCATGAAGGGGAAGACACAGAAGAATAAAGTAAGAAACAAACAGGACAAATTACGCATAAATCTGCGCAATCTGTCCTGTTTTTATTGCTAAAAAATGGAATGATTTTCACAGATTTGTCAGACAAATATTTTTGACATGCGTTGTGCCCTATGATACACTAAAACTGTATATTTCTAGCTTTAGATAAGTGATTTATTACAGTACATTTTGAGGTAAGAACGTTGGATAAAAACGAGTTTAAGACAAAATATGATGAGATAAAACAGCTGATAAAAGAAGGACGAAAGGAAGAGGCGTTAGATATCGTAGAAAGTACGAACTGGCGCAAGGTACCAAATGTCAATGCCCTTGTAAAAGCAAGCGAAATATGTGAGGAAGCAGGACGTCTGGATGAGGCGAGAGAACTGCTGTATATAGCGCATGACCGCTCACCGATTGGTAGAATGATTATTTATCATTTGGCTATTTTATGTGTGAAATTGGGCGATTTGGAAGAGGCGAAGGAGTTCTATGACGAGTTTGTAGAAATCGCACCACATGATAGTTTAAAGTATATTATTAAGTACCAGATTAATAAGGCAAAAGGTGCAGATTACACAACGTTGATCGGTATTCTGGAAGAGCTCAAAGAACATGATTTTCTGGAAGAGTGGGCTTATGAATTGGCTTATTTGTATCACAAGACAATGCAAGTAGATAAATGTATTGATCTTTGTGATGAGATTATTTTGTGGTTTGGTGATGGACCATATGTAGAACGTGCGTTGGAAATGAAGATGATATATCAGCCTCTTGATAAGATGCAGGAGGATAAGTATCGCCACTTCCAGCAAAAACGCGATGGTATTACGGAAATTCGTGCCAATGAGATTTTACAGTCGGGTGAAATTGTGCATGAAACAATGGCAATTCCACAGGTAGAATTGCCGGCAGAACGCTTTAATACGGTCAATTTGCAGGCTGAGATTAAGAAAAATATTGATGAGATTATGCGTGCGACGGAAGCAGATGCTGTTTCTGAAAATATGGAAAATATCAAGACTTTGGTAGAAGAGATTCCATACTTGCAGGTAAATGAACAAAGCGAAGCAATCGCAGAAGAACAACAGCAGGCAAAACAGGAATTGAACGAATCTTTGAAAGATACGTTCAATGAGTATCTTGCAGAGGAATACGATGGGCAGATTAGCCTGCTTGTGCCTGAGACAAAAGAAGTCGAGCAACAGGTAGATGGACAAATGACGATTCAGGACGTCATGGAAGAATGGGAAAAAACGAGACGTGCTGCAGAGGCGGCATTACAGGAAGCGGAGCAACAAAAACTTGCCTCTGCTAAGAATATTGCCTTAAAAGAGGCATCGCAGATTATGGATCGTTTGGAAGAAGTGATTCCAAAGCTGGATGCAGGAGCATCGCCGACTGATCTTTTAAAAGAAGAATATATGGCAAAGCAGGATGAGTCGGAAGCGGATATGGCAGGGCAGACACAGGAGCATGCGGCAGTATTTCAGATACCTAAGGTCGCAATAGATGGTGCGGATGGCGTCGGTCTTGAGATCCCAGTTGTGGATCCTGCAAGTGCGCATGTTATAAAGGGAGATGCTGGTGTAGAGATACCTTCGATTGTTAAATCTGCAGATCTCGATGCGACAGCAGAGTGGGAACCACCGGTATTAGAGGAGGAAAACACGGACGTGGATTATAAAGAGGCAAGCAAAATCGTTGCTGATGTCAATGACATGTTACAACAGGAAATTGACAGAATTATGGCAAACGAGGGACAGGAAGAGATTAGACAGTTAGAAGAAGGTACGCTTGCATCAGAGGTGGCAGAAGAGGTTGCCCCGGATGTGGAAGATTTACCGAAAATCACATTACCGGAAGATTTGCAGGATGTGATTGCAGATACAAAGACGGATGCACCAGTGATGGAGATTGAGGAAGAAGCTCCAGAAATGACAGATGATGCAGCAGTAGAAGAATCTGATGAAAAAGAAGAGATAGAAGCACTTGCAGACCAGATAAATGAGACTACGCAGGAAACAGAGAGCCCGGCAGAAGAAGATTTGCCGGAAATTGCAGAAGTGGTTCTGGAACCAGAAGAAATGGCAGAACTGGTTGATGAAAAAGTATTGGAACGAGCAATCAGTGATGAGATACCAGAGCTGAGATTGTCTGAAGAAGAAAAAGAAATTTTCTCTTATTTCATGCCAATCAATGGTATGGAAAATACCATTTGCCAGGCACTGACAGGAGCACGTTTCCGCCTGGAAAACAAAAAGAATTCTGCCAGTGGTAATATTATTATCCAGGGTGGAGTTGGTAGTGGAAAGACGATGCTTGCATCCAATCTGATTAAGGTATTACAGATTGAAACAGATAAGCTATCAGGAAATGTTGGTAAAATTGATGCAGAGCAGCTGAATAAGAAAGATGTTGCGATGGTACTTTCAAGGGTATCCGGTGGATGTCTTATTGTAGAAGGTGCAGGCAGATTAAGCGAGCGTACACAAGAGACGATGCGACAGCTGATGTCACAGGACAATTGCGATGTTCTTATTTTGATGGAGGATCAGAAGAACCGCATGGATAAAATGCTTTCGCACAATCATGCTTTTGCGGCTATGTTTACCGAGAAGATCACCATACCAATCTTTACTATTGATGAGCTGGTAAACTTTGGAAAGGTGTATGCTTTGGAAGAAGGTTATGTGGTTGATGAAATGGCTATTCTGGCTATGTATAACCGTATCAATCTGATTCAACGTGTAGATCATCCGACTTCGTTGATTGAGGTTCGCGATATTATGGAATCAGCAATTGATAAGGCGGAAAAAGGTGGTATCAAAGCGATGTTCAGTCGTTTTGGTTCCAAACGTTATGATGAAGAGGGCAATTTGATTTTACGCGAGCAGGATTTCGAGTTGTAAAATAAATGGAGAAGGGGTTTGGTTACTATGAATAATTTCTCAGAACTGGATATGTATTTATTCGGACAGGCAACGCATTATGACATCTATAAAAAGATGGGTGCACATGTACACAGCAAAGATGGTGTTAATGGGGTATACTTTGATGTGTGGGCACCGCATGCCAAAGAAGTGGCAGTGATTGGTGAGTTTAACGACTGGAATGAGACTTCACATATGATGAAGCGTCTGATGGATCCGGACATGGGGATTTATGAGCTGTTTGTTCCAGAAGCAAAGCCAGGACAATTATACAAATTCTTAATCTATACACCAGATGGAGATAAATTATATAAAGCAGATCCATATGCTTCGATGGCTGAGGAGCGTCCGGGAACAGCGTCACGTATTGTTGCGCCATTTTCTTATAAATGGGCAGATGAAAAGTGGATGAAAGAGCGAAAAGCACAGGAAAATTTCTGGGAGCAGCCACTTTCTATTTATGAGGTGCATCCGGGTTCTTGGAAAAAGCATCCAACCGAAGAAAACGATGGCTTCTATTCGTACCGTCAGTTAGCAGAAAGTCTGGCGGATTATGTATGTGATATGGGGTATACCCATGTAGAATTAATGGGAATTTCAGAATATCCATATGATGGTTCCTGGGGATATCAGGTGACTGGTTATTATGCACCGACTTCACGTTATGGAACACCGGAAGACTTTATGTATCTGGTCGATCATTTGCATCAACGAGGTATAGGTGTTATTTTGGACTGGGTTCCTGCCCATTTTCCGAAAGACGCACATGGACTGGCTGATTTTGATGGTCAACCATTGTATGAATACGCAGATCCACGAAAGGGAGAACATCCGGAGTGGGGCACAAAGATTTTTGATTACGGAAAAAATGAGGTTAAGAATTTCCTGATTGGTAGTGCTTTGATGTGGATTGAACAATACCACATTGATGGTTTGCGTGTGGATGCAGTGGCATCTATGCTTTATCTGGATTATGGCAAAGAAGCAGGACAGTGGACGCCAAATCAATTTGGCGGCAATGAAAACTTAGAGGTTGTAGAGTTTTTCCGTCATATCAATACACTGATTCGCGGACGTAACAAAGGTGCTGTTATGATTGCGGAAGAATCAACAGCATGGCCGAAAGTTACCGGTGATGTGGAAGATGGTGGACTCAATTTTTCTTATAAGTGGAATATGGGATGGATGCATGATTTCTTGGATTATATGAAGCTGGATCCATATTTCAGAAAAGATAACCACAATAAGATGACATTTGCGATGAGCTATAATGAGTATGAACGATATATTCTGGTATTATCTCATGATGAGGTTGTGCATTTAAAATGTTCTATGCTTAGCAAAATGCCTGGACTTGAAGATGATAAGTTCAAAAATCTGAAAGCCGGTTATGCATTTATGATGGGACATCCCGGCAAAAAGCTTTTGTTTATGGGACAGGATTTTGGTCAGGTTCAGGAATGGAGCGAAGAAAGAGAGCTGGATTGGTATCTCTTAGATAATCCAAATCATCGTAATTTACTTTCGTTTGTAAAAGATCTTCTACATATATATAAGAAGTATCCTGCAATGTATGAACAGGATGTATCCTGGGCAGGATTTGAATGGATCAATGCAAACGATAGTTATCGTGGTATCTTTAGTTTTGTGCGTAAATCGAAGAGTGGAAAAAATGATCTCTTATTTGTATGTAACTTTACACCGGTAGCATATGATGAGTATCGTGTAGGTGTATTGCGTAAACAAAAGCACAAACTCGTTTTGAACAGTGAAGATATAAAATACGGTGGCACAGATGCAAAACGTCAGGTGACCTATACACCAAAGAAGCAGGAATGTGATGGTAGGGAATATTCGATTGCGTATCCACTGCCGGCATATGGTGTAGCAGTATTTGTATTTTAATTAAGGAAAGAAATATATGGCAGATGAGAATGCAGTAGCTTCAAAGGAAAAAAAGAGACACAGTGTCAAAGAAATAGGAGCTGCAGGGACAGACTTTCTACAAAATCATAAGCAGATATATACGAAACATCGGAAGAAGATCTTGGTCTTCTTCCTTTGTGTTGTTGCGATTATTTTATGCGTGCTTATGTATCAGTTGCAAAAATATGATGATTTTGATGTGAAAGAAACATATGAACGTGTGGACTCCGCGGAGACGCATTATGTGGATTTTCAAGGGAATCTATTAAAATATAGTAGAGATGGAACGTTTTATACAGAATATGATGGAGATCTTATTTGGAATTATACCTATGAAATGAGCAATCCGAAAATTGACGTATGTGATAATTATATTTTGATTTATGATGTGCAGGGAACGCAGGCCGCTATTTTGACAAATACCGGATTTGAACAATCTATTAAAACAGCGATGCCAATTGTGGATGCTAAAATTGCATCTCAAGGAACTGTTGCTATTTTGATGCAGGATGGGGAAACGGGTTATGTGCAATTGTGTGATGATGCAGGGAAAGTATTGGCATCAGGAGAATTACATATGAAGAATAGTGGTTATCCGATGGCAATCGCGCTTTCTTTGGATGCACAAAGGCTCATGGTATCGCAGTTGGATGTAAAAGATGGCAGTGTAAAGACAACGATATCTTTTTATGATTTCAGTAATAAAGGGAAAGATGAAATTGACAATATCATTGCAACCTATAGTTTTTCGGATCAGATTTTTCCTCAGATTGCCTATGTCGATGGAGGTAAGGCAATTGCGTTTGGAGATAGTGAGATCATTGTCTTTAATGATAACGCAAAAGCATCCATTGCGAAGGAGATTTTTGTACAAGGTCAGATGGAAAGCGTTTTTTATGATGATAAATATTGTGGTGTTATTTGCCAGGCGACAGATGATGAAGGTCAGTATATAAACCAGCTGACTGTTTATACATTGAGTGGAAGAAAACGTATGCAAAAGGCAGTGGAAATAGCAAGCACAAATGCAGAATTTTTGTCCAACCATGAAATTTTACTTTCTAATAATAAAGAAGTAGAACTTTATACATTGCAGGGAATCAAAAAATTTGCATACGAATTTGACACAAGCATATATAAAATAATACCACAGGATGCATCGCGCAGATATGTCTTCGTTGAGGATGGACACACCGATGTGGTTAGAATGAAGTAATCTGGAGATAGAAATATGAATTTAGTACTTATTATAATGCTATTTATTTTGTTCTTTTTGACATTACAAGGATGGCGAAAAGGGATTTTGGGAATTGTCTACGGCCTGGTATCCTGGATTTTCATTTTTGTCTTTGTGACAATAGCAAATCCATATGTATTAGATTATCTGAAAACGCAGACACATTTATATGACAAGGTCTACCAGCAGGCTGAGCAGTTTGTGGAGAAAAAAGCAGAATCTTTGCCACAGGATACAGGACTTACGGAATGGTACCAGTCTATGATGCAGGGAATCCCGGATAATATGATGGGGGATATGACGGATGCTATACAAAAAATGCAGGACACAACGAGTGAAAATGAACAGCTGAATCAGATACTACAGAGTCTGAAGACACAAAGTGATTTGACGGTAGATCAATTTGGTGGGGCAACGGGTATTTTGCAATTATCCGATGGCACAAGAACTTTACAACAGATGCTGTGTCATCAGATTGCAGATTTTATGATGCAGGGTATTGCTACCATCATATCGTTACTTATAGCACAGATTATTGTTTTGGTTGTAGGATTTTTTGTAAAAGGAGCGAGACGAGCGCCGGGGATTGGCCATATTAATGGATTGCTAGGTTTGGTTGTGGGGGCTGCAGAGGGTTTTCTTGTAATTTGGATTATTATGTATGTTGCCGCATGTGTTAGTACGACAACGTTTGGGCAAGGCGTGATTCTTGGTGTGGAACAAAGTACTTTTTTAACATATTTGTATCAGCATAATCTTTTTATGGCATTTGTTTCTACAATGTAATAAAAATCGTAAAAATAACATTATATATAGAAGGAATAATAGCAATAGATGTTGTGGTGAATGGTTGGTTTACCCCAACATCTATTTTGTTGTAATAGTAAACAAAAAATTATGAAAAAAAGTGGTAAAAATGCCTTGACATTGGGTGGTCGGTTTGATAATATAATCTTCGCACCGCACGTGAGGCGGTCGAACAAAACAGAATAAAACATGTTTTCAAAAAACTTTTAAAAAAGTGTTGACAGACAAGAAAACATATGATATTCTAAATGAGTTGTGTCTGACAGACATAACAAATAACCTTGATAACTGAACAGTGAAACAACCTTGAAAGATTCTAAGAGAATAATTCA
>URCQ01000036.1 GCA_900546435.1 uncultured Pseudobutyrivibrio sp.
TTGTTGGGCTATCGCCAAGCGGTAAGGCACTGGATTTTGATTCCAGCATTCGCAGGTTCGAATCCTGCTAGCCCAGCTATCTTTTATAAATATGGGATACTAGCTCAGTTGGTAGAGCACCTGACTTTTAATCAGGTTGTCGGGGGTTCGAATCCCCCGTGTCTCATTACTTTTTTTGATAAGAACTCTTTGACGTGGTGGTCAGAGAGTTCTTTTTTTATATAAAAATTAGTAAAAAAGGGTTTCATTGCTGCATAATTTGTTATAATAGAGTCATCTGATTTTACAAATAACAGGGGAATGGAGAAAGCTAGTGTGAGGGGAGCCCTATACAGGGAGAGAGCAAGGGAGAGAGCACGATGAGAGAAATAAAGAATATATGGCAGTTCTTTTTAAATTTAAATGAATATGTATACGCAACAGACATAGAGACGAACGAGATTGTGTATATGAACCAGAAAGCATTAGATGCATATGGGCTGGATTCGATCGAAGCCATCAAAGAGAAAAAGTGTTATGAGGTTTTGCAGGACGCATCTGTTCCATGTGGTATGTGTACCAATGATAAGCTTTGCGAGGGTAAGTTTGAGGAATGGCGTTATTATAATCCGACGATTGATAAGTATATGATGCTAAAGGATACGTTGGTCGTAGATTCGGAGAAGAAGAAAAAGTATCGTATTGAAATCGGAATCGATATCAGTGAAGAACGTACACAAGACAAGGTGATTCAGAAGTATAGAGATATGGAGAGTCTGATCAATGAAGCGTTAAAAATGGCACTTTCTGCAGATACTCCAGATGATACCATTACAATTATTCTGGAACATCTTGGCAGAACCCTCAATGGAGAAAGAACCTATATCTTTGAGAAGAATGAGCGAGGATGTGACGATAACACATATGAATGGACGGCAGAAGGCATTCAGCCGGAGATAGATAATTTACAGAACGTGCCACCAGAGGTTTGTGAGAATTGGTATCGCATTTTTAGAGAAGGAAAGCATGTTGAGGTACCGGATCTGGAAGATATAAAAGACAATGATCCATTACAATATGATAATTTAAAAAGACAGGGCATCCACTCGATTGTGGTTGTACCGATATTTGATGAAGGTCAGATCATTGCTTTCTATGGTGTAGATAATCCGCCATCTATGTCTTTGGAATACACATCGGATATGCTTCAAATTATGGCATCTTTTCTGGGGTCTTGTATCAAGCGAAGAAATTTGATGAGAAAACTGGAAGATTTGAGCTATATGGATGCGCTGACACATCTGGGTAATCGTTTTGCATTAGGAAAGTTTGCAGAACAGATGGAAAAAGATCAAAGCATTGGTGTTGTATATTGTGATATTACAGGCCTAAAATACGTCAATGATCATGAGGGCCACAAAGCGGGTGATCAGTTGATTTTAAGAGCCGGCAAATGTTTGGAACAGGCATTTGCGGATTATGGCGTATTTCGCATTGGGGGAGACGAACTATTAGTGTTATGTCCGCAAATTGCTGAAAAGACGCTGGAAGAACGCATTACGTTGCTACAGGAATTGATGAAGGATGCATCTGTAAATATGGCAGTAGGTGTCATATGGGAAGAAAAAGCAACGAAGGAATTAGATATGCTTTTACAGGAATCTGAGAGGTTGATGTATGTCGACAAAGAAAGATATTATAAGGAGAAGGGCATACAAAGAAGAATATATTAAAAGATAGTGGGGCTGTTAGAAACAAAGCATTTGAAAGGAGTTTATTATGGTAATTGGAATTGTAGTAGCAGTAGTGGTCATCATTGCATTGTTTGCAGTAAGTGTTTATAACAGACTGATCAAGGGGGCGAACTCTTGCGAGGAAGCATTTTCAACGATGGATGTATATCTGAAGAAAAGATATGATTTGATTCCGAATCTGGTAAATACGGTCAAAGGATATGCAAAGCACGAAGCCGAGACATTAGAAGCGGTGGTAGAATTGCGAAATACGGCAGCAAAGGCAAGCGCAGATGAAGATGTTATGAAAGCAAATGCAGATCTTTCAAAGGGCATTTCTAAGCTGTTTGCACTTGCAGAGGCATATCCGGACTTGAAGGCGAATACAAACTTCATCGCATTGCAGGAGCAGTTGGAAGCTGTCGAAAAAGATATTGCAAATGCAAGAAAGTATTATAATGGCTGTGTAAAAGATTTTAATAATACATTGATGGTGTTCCCAAACAATATCTTTGCAGGAATGTTTGGGTTTAAAAAGAAACCTATGTTTGAAGTTGCAGATGCAGCAGAAAGAGAAAATGTAAAGGTTGAATTTTAAGTGAAAGGGAACTTTATGAGAAAAAAGAGATCTCTATTTATAGGGATAATGACGTTTTTTCTTCTTCTGGCAGTATCTTTTCTTCCGATGCAGACAGTTTGGGCAGAAGATGGCGCAACAGAGACACTTCTGGATGATGACTATTATATTGATACCTACCATGTGGATATCGAGGTGGAGGAGGACAATACCTTTCATATTACAGAGACGTTGACATACAATTTTGTTCAAGATCATCATGGTATGACAAGAGTCATTCCTTTATGGCATACAAGAAATCGGGAAGATGGTTCTGACAGCAAAATCTATGCAAAAGTTTCTAATGTGAAATGTTCGGATCCCATTGCGAGTACAGAACGAGACAGCAAGAATTATACGATTCAAGTAGGAAGTGCAGATACGTATGTTCATGGTGAAAAGACATACACGTTGTCTTATGATTATGCAATGGGGAAGGATCCTTTGCGAAATGCTGATGAACTTTATTTTAATATTGTAGGTACTGAGTGGGAATGTCCGATTGCAAATATTTCCTGGAAAATTCATATGCCGAAGACTTTTGATGCTACTTCTTTGGGATATAGTGTGGGTAATTATGCGGCTTCCGGCTATGATACAGATATGTTACAGAGCACAGTGACAGATCAGACGATTACCGGTTCGTATGCAGGAATTTTAAATGCGTATGAAGGGATGACAGTGCGCTGCACACTTCCGGAAGGATATTTTATTTATAAGATCAATTACATGCCATATGTTCTGGTAGCGCTTGTTGTGCTTTTGTGTGCGATTTTATTCTGGTTTACCGGAAAAGAAGATAAAGTCATACCGGTTATTTCTTTTGAACCGCCAGAAGGATACAATCCTTTGGATGTAGCCTTTGTGGAAAAAGAGGCGGTGAGTAATACGGATATGGCAGCACTTCTTATCTATCTGGCAAACAAAGGATACCTTCGTATTGAACAGACCAAGGGAAAAGATCAGTTCTCCATGACAAAAATAAAAGACTATGACGGAGACAATAACATCGAAGCATTGTATATGAAGGGGCTTTTTAAACGAGGGAATACGGCTTCTACGAAATCTCTGACAAAGGGATCATTTTATGAAGATGTCGCTAAATGCGTAACAAAAGAAAATAAAAAGATGAAAGAGAAAAAATTCTTTTTCCCAACAGCTATGCCAAAATTTTTATATTTTATAGGAGCATGCGTGGTTGCAGGAGTGTATGGCATTCTGGCAAGGTCCATGCCAATGACGATTGCATTTGCTGCGTTGTGTTTTGTGCTAGGGGGATTGTTAAGTCCGGTGGTAAAAGAAGGACTTTCTAACCTGGATCATAAAATCACGCCGGTTGTATGTGTTATCATTTTTGTAATCGCAGCAGTGATTTTTAACGCATTTGCGCCAAAAACATGGATCGCATTTGTAGTATGTGGTATTGCAGATACCATTTTGGCGTTATTTATGTTTTTTGGTTCGAAACGGACAAAGGCTGGAAATCAGGTTTATGGACAGATATTGGGCTTTAAGGAGTTTATCAAAAAGGCAGAATTGGATCGCTTAAAGATGCTGGTAGAAGAAAATCCAAGTTATTATTATGACATCATGCCATATGCGTATGTCCTGGGGCTGAGTGAACAATGGATTGAGAATTTTGAATCAATGCATATGCCAGAACCAGATTGGTATTCTGGAAGAGACCCGTTTGGAGATGCTGTTTTCTATTCTATGGTTCGTTCTGCAAATGCGTGCGCAACTGCACCAGAAACAAGTGGCGGTGGTAGTTCCGGCGGCGGCTTCTCAGGAGGCGGCTTCTCAGGAGGCGGTTCCGGCGGTGGTGGCGGCGGCGCCTGGTAGTTTTGGCGTCAGATTATTTTACATGTATGCGTATGTTTTAAAGTAGAGTAGGAGGGACTGCCTATGTCAGCAAGAAATCATGAGGTAACGAAACCACAAAAGCTCTTGAACGAAAAGGGAAATATTGCAGAACCGGGGTGGGCAAGAAAACAGCTGCAGCAGTATTCCAGAGACCAGATTAAGGCGCCTGGATTTTTGATTAAGGAATGGGATTATTATCTGGTAGTAGGAGATGATTATGCGGTAGCATTTACTTTGTCCGATGATGGCTATGTAGGCTTGCAGTCTGTATCATTGCTAGATTTTACAGAAGAACCGTGGGAACATACTGAGACGGTGCTGGATGCGTTTCCGATGGGGAAGCTCAACATGCCGACAGATTCCTCTAAGGGGGATATTGTGTATGAGAAGAACAATTTGAAGTTGCGCTATCTTCTAGAAGAGGAAGGGGACGGCAGGATTCGTCATATTGTATGCTCATTTGATGATTTTTATAAGGGAAAGCCATTTTGCTGTGACATTCGTTTGCATCAGCCAGACATGGATACCATGGTAATTGCAACGCCGTGGGACAAAAAGGGAAGATTCTATTACAATCAGAAAATCAATTGTATGCGTGCGGAAGGATTTGCGGAATATAATGGAAAACGTTATGAGTTCTTCCCGGATAGAAATTTTGGTACGCTAGATTGGGGACGTGGTGTATGGACCTATGATAATACATGGTATTGGGGTTCGGGAAACTGCGATGTGGATGGTCACGCTTTTGGTTTTAACATTGGCTATGGCTTTGGAAATACAAAAGCTGCCAGTGAAAATATGATTTTTTATGATGGCGTAGCACACAAAATCGATGATGTTACCTTTATTATTCCCGAAGATGATTATTGTAAACCATGGAAATTTACATCAAGTGATGGACGCTTTGAAATGGATTTTGAGCCAATTCTTGACCGTAGTGCCTGCTTAGATTATAAAGTGATTGTATCTGACCAGCACCAGGTATTTGGACGGATGCATGGAAAAGCAATCTTAGATGATGGAACGGAAATATCGGTTTCAAATCTACTATGTTTTGCTGAAAAAGTACATAATCGTTATTAGAAAAGAAAATCCGCCATTTACCAAAAATGATAAATGGTGGATTTTTTATATAGAAAACTTAATTATTTGTGTACATACGAACATCGCCTGCTGTCGATAGGGTGAGATCGTCCGTGCTTTGTATCATACCAGTGTCCTGCATAGCTTTTAGTGTGTTGGTACAAGATGGTGTGAGGCAAACATAGGTATACCAGGAAAGATCTCCATAAGTTTGTAATAATTCCGCTTCTTTGGTGGCGGCATCTTCGTACTGACTTAGCATAGTTGCCATGGACGAACGAGAAAAAATATTGGCGCCATATCTGCCATTATAATAACAGCTGCTGCGCGTTCTATCGGTTAATATCATCTCAGGTGATTGGAAATTCAACGTCAGTGTCTCGGTATAACATGCATCATTGGCATGTAACGTCAGGATTTTATAATTTCCTGACTGAATATCCAAAAGGAAAGCATGATACAATGTATCTAGCTGCTCACTGGTGTAGAGCGATTCTTTTTCCTCATTTTGTTCTGTATCGTGGGATAAATAAATGGTTGCCTCCTGTAAAGTCAAATCATCGTAATTTTCAGAGATACCATGATAACAGATCATGTCAGGCGCATTAAAGAAAGCGTCCAGCTGATTACAGATTTTATCGTATGCATTTGATTTATCTGTGCAATCCGGCAAATTGTAGGAACGGTTTACACAGGTGCCATCTTTTAGAACGTATGTGATTTGCATGCCGACATATGGTTCGTCGGACAGGCGTGCGTAGTCTTCTAGTTCAGCTTTGTCGTCAATAATCTTTTGGTGGATATCTAACATCTGCTCAATTTCATCAGGGTTGCGCAGAGAATAGAGTGCTTCGCCACAGGAAACATCCGCTTGTAGGATATCAGAAGAATCTGGCGTATATTTTTCAATGCCAAACAAATCTACATATATCAAAAAGAAAAATCCAAGGAGAATACCTGCGCAAATCCCCCATGTTTTTATATGTTTCTGGTTGCATACGTGTATGCTATGGTCAACCAGCATGTAAAAAAGCAGATACAGAATAAAGCTGATGACCAGACAAAACAGTACACTGATGATAAGCAGTAAGGTATTGTTTCTACCCAGTAAATTGGTGAGTGCATATCCAACGCCCACCATGAGTAAGATGGAAGTAAAAAATGTCATACAAAATGTAAAGATTGGCTTCATAAAAGAAACAGCAATAAAATCTCCACAGGATTCCAGTGGTTTGCGCCGGTAGAGCGTATAGGCAACAAATCCAAGTACCAGACTAACGACTGCATAAACCAGAAGAAGGATAAGTGCTTGCGGGTCTATGTGATAAATGCAGCGAGTGGTTTCCTTTATAAAAAGATCTGTATGATATTGTGTGTAGACAACAGGTGTCAGGAACAAATGCGTGTTCTCATAGACATTGGAAGTGTGCATACCGAAACACATAAACGACAACAACAAACGAATGATAAATTCCGCTGCCAAAAACATAAAATTAAAAATCCAGTAAAACACAAAGTTGGTTACGATCTGACCGCTGATCATTGCGGTAAAAAGTCCAATGCCTAAAAATAGAAGGTCGTATCCCATCATGCATAAAAACCAGTACCAGGATACCCATGCGATAGAACCGGCATCAAAAACTACGCAGATGATGGTATTTATGATGGCAATCAAAAATTGTGGAACAAGCGCCATTGTGAGAATGGAAAGGACACCTGTGCCAAACAAAATCTTGCGGTTGACAGGAAATGCATGCATCATGTTACAACTTCTTCTCTGGTACAAATAGGAAAAGACTGCTAATGTTGTAAGAATCATATAGATGGCTACCACAAGAGAAATGTTGCTGTTCATGATGGCATCGTGTAAGTCACTATTATCTTGGAGCGTCTGTGCATATACATCTTTGTATTTTAGCAGCTCAAGGTGATCTAAAATAGCTTTACAGGATGTGCCGACAAAGAGTGCCAGAAAATACAAAACAGGAAAGAAAAAGAAGCGGCTTAAGTTCTTTTTATAGATTGTTTTGTTAAAAAAGGATGTTTTTGACTTCATAGTGTTCACCTCCCATTTCATAAATGAAGATTTCTTCGAGACTAAGAGGAAGTACATCTAAAAGCAGAGGATGTAATGCTTCCATTTTTGTCGCCACTTCCTGTGGCGCTCCTTTTAAGATCAGTGTTGAAACGCGGCCATTTGTCACAGAGTGCAAAAGCGCAAGACCATCGGGAATCGGTGGTAAATCATGTTCAAATGCAACCTGGACTTTGGTGATGCTGCTCTGCAAATCATCCAAAGAATGTTCCAAAAGAAGATGCCCGCGATTTAAGATACCGATGTGATCACATACATCTTCCAACTCACGCAAATTGTGGGAAGAAACAAGAACGGTGGTTCCGTGATCTGCAACTTCGCTCATGATGAGAGACCAGATCTGACGGCGCATAACAGGATCAAGACCGTCAACAGGCTCATCGAGTACAAGCAAATCCGGATGTATGGATAATGCCAGTACAAAAGCAACTTGTTTGATGGTTCCTTTGGAAAAAGAACGAATCGGCTTTTTTAAATGCAGCATAGGAAAACATTTACATATCTTGTAGAAATATTGTTCGTCAAAGGAAGGGTATAAGCCTTTGTAATAACGCATCATTTCAAGGGTGTTGGCTTGCGGAAAGTAAAAAATTTCATCCGGAATATAAGCAATGCGCTCTTTGACAGTTGCATTTTCATGGATGTTCTGACCATCGATAAGAATTTCACCGCTGTCTGGGCGATAGTCTCCTACGATGTGACGGATAATGGTTGATTTTCCGGCACCATTTGGACCAACCAGACCATAGATGGATCCCTTTGGGACATGCATTTGTAAATGGTCAAGAACGTTTGTGCCTGAAAATGATTTCGTTACATTATTGATTTGAATCATGGTCGTCGCCTCCTTTCGCCAGTGCCTCGATACGCTGTTTCAGATCGTCCTTATTTTCATTTAAGAAAAGAAGTTCTTTTACAATTTCGTCAAATTTTTTTAGCAATTGATCATTCCTCCCAGCTGAAATGTCTTTGCGGTCTGCTGCAAAACTGCCACGACCGGTAATGGTGTAAATATAGCCTTCCTGTTCCAACTCACGTATTGCTTTTGCAATGGTGTTGGGATTGATGGCTAATTGACTTGCAAGTTCGCGGACGGAAGGCATTTTCTCATCGGGGGCAATGGCACCGGTAATGATGAGACGCTTTAAACCATCTTTGATCTGTTCATAGATGGGCTTGGAATCCCGGTAATTTAATTGGATCATAAGCATAGCTCCTCCTGCTATCAATGAGGTACATCTAATAAATAAAGTATACTATGTGTTCTAGTACACATATAACACACAAAAAGAGTTCTGTCAATACGAAAAAAAGCCTCTGCTATAGCACGTATGGTGCGTATAGCAGAGGCTTTCTTATGTCTACTCCTGTAAGGAAGCAAGATATTCTGTTAAATCTGAAGTGTCTACACTGTAGTAGGTAGGTGTCTCAGCTTTTTTTTCATTGTATTTGGTGTGTGCAGAAAATCCTGCCCAGATAACAATCGCAGCAACGACAACAACACCGCCGACGCTAAGAAGAATATGTTCCATCTTTTGCTTCTTTAGAATCTTTTTGCGGTTGTGCTTTTGTTCTTTTCGTAAGTCAACTTTTTCCTGGCTCATTCTAATGGTACTCCTTCGATCAAATTCTTATTTAAATATAATCCTTTTTTTGAAAAAAGGCAATGTAAAAGTTATTCTCACCTTATTGCGTTGAAGCAATAAATTCGCTACAATAAATAATACTATGGCATTGCTATACATAAAGGCTATGGCAGACCTTTTAACGAAATGGATGTGGAGGAGAAGAAAGATGAGTCTGGCAGATCAGATTTTTGTAGATATGTGTAACGATATTATAAATAATGGTGTTAGTACGGAAGGAGAAAAGGTACGTCCAAAGTGGGAAGACGGAACGAGCGCCTATACCATCAAGAAATTTGGCGTGGTAAATCGCTATGATTTATCAAAAGAATTTCCGGCGATCACGCTTCGCAGAACAGCCATAAAAAGTTGTACGAATGAGATGCTTTGGATTTGGCAGAAAAAGTCGAATAACATTCATGATTTAAAAAGTACCGTCTGGGATGAATGGGCGGACGAAACCGGCTCCATCGGTAAGGCATATGGCTATCAGATGGGAGTAAAACATCAGTACAAAGAAGGTATGATGGATCAGGTGGATCGTGTGATTTATGACTTGAAAAACAATCCGTTTTCGAGACGTATTATGACAAATATTTATGTACATCAGGATCTGGCAGAAATGCACTTATATCCTTGCGCCTATTCGATGACGTTTAATGTGACCACAAGACCGGGAAGCGATAAATTAGTTTTGAATGCGATTTTAAACCAGCGCTCACAGGATGTTCTGGCAGCAAATAACTGGAATGTATGTCAATATGCAGTTCTCATGCACATGTTAGCGCAGGTTTGTGATATGGAGATCGGAGAACTGGTGCATGTGATTGCAGATGCACATATTTATGACAGACATATTCCACTTGTGCAGGAATTGATTACAAGAGAACAGCATCCGGCGCCAAAGTTCTGGCTGAATCCTGAAATCAAGGATTTCTATCAATTTACCGAGGATGATATTCGTCTGGATGATTATGTGACAGGACCACAGATTAAGAATATTCCGATTGCAGTATAGTAAAAACAAGAAAAAGGAGACAAGGATCTATGAATTTAATTGCATCAGCAGATAAAAATTGGGCGATTGGCAAGAACAATGAACTTCTCATTCGTATTCCGGATGATATGAAGCAATTTCGTCGTAAGACAACGGGAAATGTAGTCGTTATGGGAAGAAAGACATTAGAAAGTTTCCCAAACCAGGCTCCTTTAAAAGACCGTGTGAACATTGTTTTGACGCGTAATGCAGATTATGCAATAAAGGGTGCTGTCGTGGTACATTCCTTAGAGGAGTTGCAGGAGGAATTAAAAAAGTACCAGACAGAAGATATTTATGTCATTGGCGGTGACAGTATTTATGCACAATTGCTGGATTTGTGTGATACCGCATACATTACAAAGATTGATTATGCTTATGAGGCAGATGCCCATTTGCCGAATCTGGAAGCCGATGTGGCATGGAATCTGGTGGAGGAGAGCGAAGAACAGACGTATTTTGATGTAATCTATACTTATCAGACATATAAGAGAGGTTAGTTGTATATGGACATCACAGGAAGAAAATTATTTGTAAAGGCATTGCAGGAAGAGGGCGTGGATACGATTTTCGCTTATCCGGGCGGAATGGTAACCGATATTGTGGACGAATTGTACAAACAGGACTCCATTCATGTGGTTTTGCCACGTCACGAGCAGGCATTGATTCATGAGGCAGAAGGATATGCAAAAGCGACAGGGCGTGTGGGCGTATGTCTAGTAACGAGTGGACCGGGGGCGACGAACACGATTACAGGCATTGCGGATGCGCATTACGACAGTATTCCGCTTGTGATTTTTACCGGGCAGGTGCCACAGAGTCTGATTGGTAATGATGCTTTTCAGGAAGTAGATATCGTAGGCATGACCCGAAGTATTGTAAAATATGGTGTGACGGTGCGTGACCGTAAGGATTTGGGAAAAATCATCAAGATGGCATTTCATATTGCAAGCAGTGGAAAGCCGGGGCCGGTTCTGATTGATATACCAAAAGATATCCAGACGCAAAGCGGTCCTGCCAATTATCCAGAACATGTAGATATACGTGGATATAAGCCAAATGAAACGGTACATATCGGACAGTTGAAAAAAGCCTATAAGATGCTGAAATCTGCGAAACAGCCATTACTTCTTGCCGGCGGTGGCGTGAATATTTCCGGCGCGCAGGAACTTCTGACAACCTTTGCAGAAAAGATGCGTGTTCCGGTGGTTACGACAGTGATGGGAAAAGGGGCAATCCCTACAGACCATCCGCTTTACGTCGGAAACAGTGGTATGCATGGCAGATATGCTGCAAATATGGCAGTCAGTGAATGTGATGTGCTCTTTTCAGTTGGTACAAGATTCAACGATAGAATCACAGGGGATTTGAACGAATTTGCGCCGAAAGCAAAGATTGTTCATCTCGATATTGATGCCTCATCCATTTCTAGAAATGTAGTTGTGGATGTTCCGGTGGTTTCGGATGCAAAGATTGCACTGGAACATCTGGTGGAATGGGCAGAACCTAAGAATACAGATAAATGGCTGGCAAAGATTTCTGCCTGGCAGGAAGAAAATCCATTGGAAATGCGAAAAGACCATGGACTTTCGCCACAGATGATTATGGAGACCATCAATGAGACATTCCCACAGGGAATTGTGGTGACGGATGTCGGACAACATCAGATGTGGGCAACACAGTATATTACGATGCCGCGTGGAAAGCAGATGATTACATCCGGTGGTCTTGGAACGATGGGCTTTGGTTTCCCGGCAGCAATTGGTGCCAAAATCGGTGATCCAGATCAGGATGTTGTGTGTATTACCGGTGATGGTGGCATGCAGATGAATATGCAGGAAATGGCAACCGCCATCTGTGAGAAGGTGCCTCTTACCGTCTGTATTCTGAATAATTACTATTTGGGAATGGTGCGCCAGATGCAGCAGATGTTCTACGGCAAACGCTATGAAATCACTTGCCTGCGCAGACAGGTTGGCTGTCCGGATGGATGTAAAGGGCCAAATGCTGCGTGTCCTCCTTATGTACCGGATTTTGTAAAATGGGCAGAAAGTTATGGTGCGCATGGCATCCGTGTACATTCGGAAGAGGAGGCAAGAGAAGCACTTGCCAAGGCAAAAGAATATAAGGATGCACCTACCGTAATTGAGTTTATGATTGCAACGGACGAGCTGGTTTTACCTATGGTAAAGAGCGGTAATCCTATGAGCGAGATGATATTAAAGTAGGAGGCAAAAGATATGGGAATGAAGAATCGATGGATTGCACTTTATGTAGAAAACCAGGTCGGTGTTTTAGCAAAGGTATCCGGTTTGTTTTCTGCAAAGTGCTATAATCTACAGAGCTTGACCGTAGGTACGACGGAACACGAAGATATTTCGCGTATGACAATTTGTGTGACAAGCGATGATATAACATTTGAACAGATAAAAAAGCAGCTCAATTGTATGGTAGAAGTCATCAAGGTGATGGATCTTACCCATGTACCACTTCATATGAAAGAAATTTTGTATGCAAAAATCAAAGGACTGGATCATGAGGGAAAAGAGGAAGCCTTTCGTATCGCACAGGTATTTAATGTGAATGATGGCAACGTAAAAGTGGCAGATATTGGCGAGGACAGCGTGCTGTTAGAATGTACTTTGACCGATCACCGCAATGATGATCTGATCGCGCTCTTGAAAAAGCAATTCAAAGGAAAAGTGGAGATTGTACGAGGTGGAGCAGTTGCTGTGGAAGCCATTTCGACCTCTTGCCGCTAGAAATCGTGCAAATACTTGACAAAACGCCAGGGCTGCATGTTAATATATTGATTAGAAACATCGATATAGAAGTTGAAACATATTTTAACTAGAGAAATATAAGAGCCTATGAAGAAAAATTGGAAAAAAGGTCTGGTTCTTCTACTTGCTTTTTGCGTGGCATGGAGTGCTGGCGGTTTGCAAAATGTATATGCCAAGTCATTAGAAGAAATCCGACAGGAACAATTAGAAAACAAAAAGAAAAAAGATGCCGTGGAGAGCGAGAAACAGGATGCGCAAAAGGTCGTAGATGATCTGCAGGATCAGGCAGATGATCTGGGAGCAACCTACAATTCTTACAATAAGCGTTTGCAGAGCGTCAACAAAGAGATTTCTGATACGGAGGATGCCATCGCGTCAACGACGGCGAGCATCAGCCAGCTGGAAAAGGAGCTTGAAGAAGCAAAAGAAGCCGAGGCAGAGCAGTACGAAGGTATGAAGACGCGCATTCAGTATATGTATGAGAATGGAACGCAGTCACTTTTCGTTTCTCTGTTAGAGAGTGGTTCGATGGTAGAATTTTTGCAGAAGGCAGAGTATGTATCTGCGATCACATCTTACGACCGCAAGATGATGAATACTTATGCAAAGCTTCAGACATCCATTCAGGAAAAGTCGGCATCGTTAAGCGAAAAAAAGACAGAGCTGTCTGCTTATAATGATACGCTTTCTGCAAAGCAGGACGAATTAGACGGTCTTGTCAACGATGCGGGAAGTGCCTACAGTGCGAAAAAGGGAGAAGTCTCAGCCGCACAGATGTCTGTGGAAGAATACGAAGCAAAGATTCAGGAATTTCGCGATAATGAGGCGGCTTTAGAGGGACAGGCTGCAGCAGCACAGGCGGCGATTGCGCAGCAGATTCTCGCGCAGCAACAGCAACAACA
>URCQ01000037.1 GCA_900546435.1 uncultured Pseudobutyrivibrio sp.
GTGCTCTTCCGATCTGATGTCATCGTAATTCCGGATTCTTTTTTCTCTTCTTCACTCTTTCCAAGACCTAACAGCCTTTCTACGTATTTTCCGATCACATCATTCTCCAGATTCACCGGATCGCCCGGCACTTTTTCCAAAAGCGTCGTTTCTTCTCCTGTATGCGGGATAACCGATACCTGAAATCCCTCTTCCTCTACTTTTGCCACCGTCAGGCTGATGCCATCTATACAGATGGAGCCTTTTTCTACGATCAAATGTAATATCTGCGGCGATGTTCCGATAGATACCCAGATGGCATTCTCCTCCCGGATCAGAGACCGGATCACACCGGTTCCGTCAATATGACCGCTTACGATATGTCCTCCAAATCTTCCGTCTGCAGCCATTGCCCGTTCCAGATTCACCTGACTTCCGACTTTACAGCTTCCCAGACTGCTTCTCCTGATGGTCTCTGCCATCACATCTGCAGTAAATCCATCCGGCTGAAGTGATGTAACTGTCAGACACACTCCATTGACTGCGATACTGTCACCGATCTTCGTTCTTTCCAATACCTTCTTCGCCTTGATTGCCAGAACTCCCGACTCTCCGGTCAGCTGCATATAGCGGACCGATCCTTTCTCTTCTACGATTCCTGTAAACATGGCCCCTCCTGTTCTTTTTCACATACCTGACAGATTATCCTGATGTCTTCACCGATCCGGCAGATATCCGTACATTTCAGTTTCAATGCTTCTGATGGAAGTCCGATGCCGATTCCTTGCACCGGTGTCTTACTGTTCTTTCCGCCAAATAATTTTGGTGCGATAAAACAGTGTACCTCTTTTACAATTCCTGCCCGCAGTGCACTGTCGTTCAGCGTGCCCCCGCCTTCCAGCAGAATGCTGTCAATGCCCTCATTTCCAAGATATGTCATCAGCTTTTTAAGGTCTATCTGACCTTTTTCATCCGGACAGCAGACGGTATCCACGCCTTTCGCATGTAACCGTTCTATTTTTTCTGTTATTTCTTCGTTCTCTTCCCGTCCTGCATAAGCCACGATTGTCCGGTACTCTTTTGCACTTCTTACGATCTGGCTGTCAAGCGGTATCCTAAGACTGCTGTCGCATACTATTCTGACCGGACTTTTCCATCCTTCTACCCGGACATTCAACATCGGATCATCCGCAAGTACAGTCCCGATACCGGCCATAATACCCATATACCGGTGCCGCATATGCTGCACTTCCTGTCGGGCCGGTTCTCCTGTGATCCACTTCGATGCGCCCGTCTTTGTCGCAATTTTCCCATCCAGTGTCATAGCATATTTCATCACTACATACGGTGTCTTCGTCGTAATATAATGGAAGAACACCGGGTTCAGACAGTCACATTCTTCCCGCATAAAATCCTGAACTACTGTAATTCCCGATTCACGCAATATCTGTGCACCTTTTCCTGCCACCTTTGGATTCGGATCCCTGGAACCGATCACCACTTTTTTAATCTTCTGTTCTATGATCGCTTCCGTACACGGCGGTGTCTTGCCATAATGACAGCATGGTTCCAGCGTAACATAGATTGTCGCACCCTCTGCCGATTCTGTAAGCGATGTGATTGCATTGCGCTCTGCATGAAGTTCTCCGCATTTTTTATGATAACCTTCCCCGATGATCCGGCCGTCTTTTACGATCACCGCACCTACCATCGGATTCGGATTCGTCCATCCTTCTCCCTTTTTTGCAAGCTGGATTGCCCGGAGCATGTATTCCTGATCCGTCATTTCTCTTCCTTCTTTCTTAGTTATACAAAAACCCCTGCAGGATACCTACAGGGGAAATGATCTGTTACATATAACTGACAAATGATCTGTTAACCAAAAAAGCTCTGAAATGGATCACCATCTCAGAGCTCAGACACTACATTCATCTATTAAAATAACTGTACCATCATCTTCTTTCATCCAGACTATACTGTCGGCTCCGGAATCACACCGGATCATGCCTCTCGGCCCGCGGGCTTTACCGCCGGTAGGGAATCGCACCCTGCCCTGAAGATTTCGTTTTTTTTATCATAATACTTTATACATCATTTGTAAAGCAAAAGTTTGGAAATAGCAAACTCCTTTTCACATTGATTTCATCTGCCAATTTTGTTATTCTATACGTATAGATTATTGTCACCTGAGAATACGTAGAATCTAAAGGAAATCAAATTATGAAAATAGAGAAAAAAATATGGCTCTCGTTGATCGCATCTGTCTTATTTGCCGTCATCTTTTCCATCTGGATATTCAGACAGGATACTGTTCGGAACGAACTGCCTTTTGATAACACCACCTCACTGAAAACAACAAGTTTTAAAACTGACGGTGCGAAAACAGAATCTGTGATCCTGTCCGATGAATTCCACTCGCAAAAAGCGATTCTTTTCCAGACTACTCATACCAATGCAGAAGTCTGGCTTGATGGGAAACTTATTTATCAATACGGAAATGAAAAACACACACCCAAATTCATGAAATCACCCGGCTCCTGCTGGCATATTGTAGACATTCCGGCAAACAGTGACACCAAGAAACTGACCGTCAAAATCATTCCTGTATATCAGGGTTATTACGGGAACCCGGTGCATCTTTTTCTGGGTACGAAGGGCGATTGTATTCTGAAGATTCTCAGCCAGAGTCTAGGAATACTGATCGTCAGTTGCGGTGTTTTATTTTTGGGATTTCTCTCTCTGGTATTGTATATTGCAGTGATTCGTAAGAAACAGGAGGATTTTTCCGAAGAAACATCTAAAATATTCCTGAATCTTGGAATCTTCTCCCTGTTGATTGCCTTATGGTCCCTGAAGCAATGCGGTTTCCTGCAGTTTTTAGTCCCGGATGGAAGAACACTGTATTTTATTGACTTCTTTACATTTTATCTCTTTCCTGTTCCGTTTAATTTCCTTTTGTATGATATTTGCAAAAGTAAATTCCGAAAAGGTGCCCTGTTCCTGTCTGTTTCTTATCTGATCAATATGGGCGCAGCCGTCCTTCTTCAGTGTATGGGAATTGTCGATATCTTCCTGATTCTTCCGATCACGCATCTGATCATGCTTGTGAATGCAGCATATACGATCAGACTAATCCATTACGAGGCAAAACAGCTTGGAAACGAACTTGCCAGAAAATTCAGATACCCGATGTACCTCATTATGTATTTTGCCTTGTCGGAACTATTGGTTTATTATATCCGCAGATTCCAGCAGACATCTGTATTTCTTCCGCTTGGGACTCTGCTGTTTATCCTTATGCTGATCTGGATCCAGGTATCGCAATATTATGAGCAGTGTATCCAGAAGCAAAAACTAATCTACTTCCAGAAACTGGCTAATATAGATATGCTCACCGAAGCCATGAACCGGAATGCTTACGAAAATATGATCCGTTATCTGGACGAGCAGGAGCTGGAATTACATACAACCGGAGTTGTCTTGTTAGACCTTGATAATCTGAAGGAAATTAATGATAACTTTGGCCACGAAAAGGGAGATGAGGCCTTAAAGCTTTGCTATCAGTGTATCCGCCAGGCTTTTCCATCGGAACAGAATTGTTTCCGAATCGGTGGAGACGAATTTGCTTATATTTTCCATAAAGATGAAAAAGAGCTGATTGCCGATAAGATCCATAAACTGGAGCTGCTTCTAAATGAAAAGGATCAGGATCTTTCCTATTCTCTCAGCGTCTCCTCCGGATATGCCTATTATCAGCCTGACACCGATATGGATTTTAAAGATATCGTAAGACGCAGTGATACTATGCTTTACCGTGAAAAACGAAGAAAAAAAATATCACATTCCGCTTCTTCTCATCCGATGCTTTCTTCCGGAAAGCAATCTCGTGCACAAGGGATCACGGATGAACTGATCACGCAGGAGAAAAAATACCAGCATATTTCACCGACGGAATTATGCGGGATCATTGACCTGCTCAGTCCAAGTACCGATGACTATCTGTACTTTATTGATTTCCGGACCGACTTTTACTATATTGCGCCACAGTCACTGGAACGTTTCTGCGTTCCTCAAAATGCTTTTTATAATGTTATGGAAACACACCGGGACTTTGTATATGCCGAGGATTATCCGCTGCTGACTGCCGAATTCCGTGATCTGCTTACTACCAACCGTTGTATCCATAATATGGAATATCGCTGGCTGGATCTGAACGGGAATCCGGTCTGGATCAACTGCCGCGGATATCTTGTACGGGATGATTATCAAAAGCCGCTCTACATGGTTGGATGTATTAATGAGATCGGCGAAAAGCAGAAAGCAGATAATATCAGTGGACTTTTCGGCGAGAATGGTCTGATTGAATACCTGAAGACCCAGGAGACTCCTCTGGAAAATGGATTTCTGTTACGCCTTGGTATCGATAATTTCAAATCGATCAATGAAAAATTCGGATGGGATTATGGTGATTATATTCTCCGGAAAACTGCAGAGTGTATTTCGCACTGTATTTCAGAGGAACAGCAGGTATACAAATTATCCTCTGATGAATTTATCATCGTGGATATTACTTCTGACGATAAGCAGACAGCAGTACACCTTTACAATAAAATCAGGGAAAACATCAACCAGTTTATTAAAAAGAATCATTATACGGCAATCTTTACGATTTCCGGTGGGATTCTCCCATTTTATAATCTTCTGGAAAGCGAATATGATGAAATGATGAAGCGGACAGATTTTTCATTGAACACAGCTAAAAAACGGGGAAGAAACCGTTATTACATTTTCAATGAACAGGACTATCAACGGTTCTTACATCTGAAAGATATCAGCGATGTCCTTCATGCGGCAGTCATACATGACTTCCGTGGATTCTCTGTTGCCTTACAGCCATTGGTGAAAGCAGGCTGCAGACAGCCTTTTGGTGCGGAAACCTTGATGCGTTTTTCTTCCGGACAGTTCGGAACTATCTCACCGGCAGAATTTATCCCTATCCTGGAAGAAAGCGGACTCATCATTCCGGCCGGCCGCTGGATCATAAGGGAAGCTCTACAGGCATGTAAAAAGATCCGTGAAACAATTCCGGACTTCCAGGTCAGCATCAATATCTCACAGATACAGATTGAAAAGTCTGATGTGATACAGGATATCTCTGCTGAACTTGAAAATGCCAAACTTCCTCCGGAAGCATTGATCGTGGAATTAACAGAAAGTGCTTTGCTGGAAGACAATTCCAATGCACGGCATTTCCTGAAGGAATTAAGAAAAGCCGGCATACGGCTTGCACTGGATGATTTCGGAACCGGTTATTCGAACTTCCATTATCTCAATGAACTTCGTCCGGATATCATTAAAATTGACCGTTCCTTTACCGCAAAAGCTATAAAAGATGCAAAGGAATATGATCTTTTAAAACGATTCTGCACTATGATACACCGTCTGAACATAAAAATCTGCATAGAAGGTGTGGAGACTGAGGATGAATGGGAAAAGATCCGGCTGATGGATCCTGATTATAGTCAGGGATATCTGTGGGGAAAACCTTGCTCTTTCGATGAACTTCTTCAAAAAGGACTCCGGGTTTAATAAAACCGGAGTCCTTGAATTTTGCTGTCGAAGCCGACAAGACTCTGACCATCTACTGTTTTCAACCTGCTCCGGGATATTGTGCATGTGTGTTGATTCCGTCTTAATTTTCTGCTATTTGGCGCATGCGATTACAAAACTATTTTTCTGTAAACAAAAAAAGTGCGGAAGTCCTTGATTTTTTTAAGGGCTTCCGCATCTTGAATTATCCTTTATTTTTCTGAACCAGGCAGATACTTCCTGCTCCGCTACTGAGCAACAGTAGTATCATCCAGAAGAATATCTCATTATTATCCGCTGTTTTCGGACTTTTTACCGAAGTTTTTGTTCCACTTGCTTTTTCTTTATTCTCTGTTTTCACAGCTTCCAGCTGTTCTTTCGCTGGCTGCTCCGGTACAGGCGGTGTAACAGGCACAGGTGGCTGTCCCGGTTCTTCTGCCTCTTTGGTTGTCTGAATCATGTTCTGCTTCGCTGCACTTGCCATAACTGTATCAGAACCCTGTTCAAAGAAGCGAATCAACAACTCTTCACAGCAGGAATATTCTCCGGTCTCCACTGCACCGGCAAGCTGAGGATAGCTGTCAGAGCCGGCAAGGTAATTGTTAACTGCTACGGTATACTCTTTTGTATCATCCAGATCCTGCCCCTCTTTTTGCACAGAAAGCACACGGGCACCCGCTGGCTGCGCCGGATCGAAGCGGACGGTAATTCCGCCAACCTGCAGATAACTTCCGCTGTCATTTGGCCATGCATCCCACTCACCACTGTCATTTGCAACAATACAGTTTTTCTGAATAGTAAGACTGGTCTCCAACATTTCCTTTATCTGTGCACCGGTCAGTTTTTTGGTCACCACATAGTTTCCATAAGGGCTGACATTGATGACATCTCCGTACGTTACCGTTCCGGCGGCGATAGAAGCACGGATTCCACCAGCATTTTCAAAGGCTATATCAACCCCTGTGGCAAGCAGGTACGCATCCGTTATGACATTTCCAAGATTTGTCTGTCCAATACGGATATGTTCCCAGATACCATCTAATTCCACCGGTGAAGTACCGATGACACGATTCAGTACTGTCTCGTTTTCCGCTTTGATCGAATCCAATACAGCTGTCACGGAAGCTTCCTTCGGATAATTTTGTGCCGCTTCATAATCGACCGATGTCTTATTATAATCCACATGTACGCTTCCATCCTCATCCATAGTACAGTTCAGATCGATCAGACCCACCGTATTTAAATAATATCCGCTTTCCGATACATAGGTTGTTGAACCATCCGGTGTCGTCACAGATTCACTGAGTTCAATATGCTCATGTCCACACAGCCACAAATCGACACCGTCCACCTGTGCAGCCACACTCAGTCGGTCATTTTTTGCGGACAGTTCAATACATGCCCTTCGGTTCCTCTCCCTACTCCTGCGTTTGCTCTCGTTTGATTTCTCCCTCTGTATCCTCTTAGCACAAGCGGGACAATACTTTGATATTCCAGAGCTGGGGACGTATTCAACACCGCACACCGTACAATTTTTAGGCTTTAACGCCGTCCACCGCTTTGTGGGTGTGATATGTAATTCACCGACAAAGCCGATGAATTTATAGTAAATCTTGATTTCCTGCCTTACTGTCCCGTCCGCAAGTTTCTCACGTTCCGAAACAAGTATCTTGTCTATGAGTGCGTTTATGATGGTTGCGTCCAACTCTTTCAGCCCCTGATAGTTGCGGATTAGGGATAGAAAGTCCCTCACGCCCTGCGATTTCTCATAGCTGTCATTGAGCGTTTCCGTTACCTCTTTCAGCCGTGCTTCAATTTCAAGCTGCTCTTTCTGGTATTTCCCCGACATCATCTCAAAATTCCGCTCCGTGATACGCTCCATTACCTTGTCCTCATAGAGAGAGGAAAACAGCCTGTCAAGCTCCGCAAGGCGTTTGTTCAGCTTCTTCTTTTCTTTCTCTAATGATTTCGCCCTGCTCTGGTCTGTTTCCGTGAGCCGCCTTTCTATGGCTCTGACCGCCTTTTCATCATTGACCGCCATATCCGCAAAGCGGTTGATGTCGGCAAGGACGGCATTGAATAAGTCCCTCGCTTCAATGCTGTGTGCGGTACACATAACATTGCCATATCTGCCATAATTATTGCAGGTGTATTGTACGCAGTCGATGATGTCGGGGCGTTTCCTCCTGTTGGCACTCGCCGCCCGCATCGCATAGCCGCAGTCCGCACACTTGATAACGCCCGAAAAGATATTCTCAAATCCCCCTGCGTTCTGCTCCCGCCTGCGGCTCGTCATAAGCTGCTGTACGGTGTCAAATTCCTCCTGCGTGACTATCCCCTCATGGGTGTCTGGTATCACTTCCCATTCTTCGGGCAGCTTAGAGGGGCGTTTCTTGCTTTTCATGTTGGCTGCAATCCGCTTGTAGCCTGCAAGGTTGCCCGCATATATCGGGCTTCTTAAAATGCCCCTCACGCTGTTCTCGCTCCAAATATAACGGTTTTCCTCGTTATCCTCAAAGTACCGCTCATAGCCTGTTGCCCCTTGCTCCACCGCATAAGCGGCAGGGCGTAGGATATGCTGTTTGTTGATGTGCTTGCGGATTTTGGCGATGCCGTTGCCCGCTAACGCAAGGTCGAATATCTCCCTTACCACATGGGCAACTTTGTCATCTATCAGCAGATGGTTGTGGTCGGCAGGGTCTTTGACATAGCCATAAGGGGCTGTTGTTCCCATGAATTTCCCCTGCTGAAACCTCGCACGGTACGCCGATTTTATCTTGACTGACACATCGGCAGAATACATTTCGTTTAGGATGTTGCGGAAAGGCGTGATGTCCATAGCGGATTTGTTTAAGGTGTCCACGCCGTCATTGACCGCTATATACCTCACGTTATGCTCTGGGAAAAAGACTTCCAGATATAACCCACAATCAAGATAGTTCCTCCCCAGACGGGATAAATCTTTTGTAATCACGCAGTTTATCAGCCCGTTTTCAATGTCCTTAATCATATTCTGGAAACTTGGTCTTTGGAAATTTGTTCCAGAGTAGCCATCGTCAACATACGTTTTTGCTAAATGCCATCCCTGCCTTTTCACATAATCCGTGAGGATGGATTTTTGTGTCGCAATGCTCGCACTCTCGTTATCCGTGCCATCGTCCTTTGATAAGCGGCAGTAAATGCCGACTTCATAAATCTTGTTCTCCGTTCTTATTCCTGCCATACTGTAAAACCTCCGTATCTGTCCTATCTGTTTTCATGTCCCATTGCGTACATTCTAAGCGGACAGCCCCTCATTGTCGAAGGTGTCGCCCTCGGCAATCTTCTTCCGAATATCCTCGGAGATAATCGGGACAAACGCTTCTGCAACGGTCTGTGTGCCGATATATTCTCGACTGATAATCATTTGTACTTGCCCTTTTGGCACAATACGCTTTCTTCTTCCAGTTGTTTTCCTATCCTCGCCCATACTTAAATCTTCCTTTCCAGACAGGGCAGGAGAACGTCTGGAAACGCCCCGCCCTGTCAATCAGATACCATCAATCCCCGCTGTTTACTTCTTTCTGTAATGCTTCAAGGAGTGCCGCTGCTTCATCAGCGTTCAACGTGATACCCTTTCCGCACTTCTCACGGTTCGGGGAAAAGCTGCGGATGTCATATTTCGGCTCTCTCCCGTTCCATGAAATAAGATTGATTTCCTTTGTGTAGCCGCTGTCACTCGCAGACAATACGGCGATTTCCTTTACAATCTCATACTGGATTTCTTTCATTCCTTACCTCATTCTCCTTAAAATTCTGTCTTTCTTCTGTTCCAAATTCCTGCATTTACTTCCCGAAAAAAGAAGGTTAGCGGCTGTCCCTGCTCCGTTTTCTCTGCAACTCACGTTCCAGAAGTCGGATGATGGTTTCCTCCATCTGCTTCGGCGTTGTGTCCTTCGGAAAGTATTTTTTCAGTTTGCTTGTGTTGATTTTCAAGGTTTCTTTCTGGTTTCCCTTTTCCTCCGTCATAATGGAAAATATCATATCCATGTCAAGCTGCCCGCTCTGGCTCATGCTTTTCATCCGCTGTGCCTGTGAGAGTGAGGGCGTTGCTTCTTCGCTCTCCATCGTGGCAAAGAGGTTTTCCTGCTCGTCTTTCTTCAAGAAGGACAGTTCCACCGCAGGCGTGAGGGCGATTTTCCCCTCGTCCACCATCTGCAAAATCGGCGGTATCAGTTCCGTCAGGCGGATAAAACGCTGCACGGTCATCCTGCCCACGCCGAAGCCCTGTGCCACCTTGTCGTCCGTCCGCAACTTCGTCACAACTTGTGACGAGGTTAAGTCTGTGCGGAAACCCTGCCGCTTCATGGCTTCGGATTTCATCTTGTAAGCAAACGCCCGCTCCGATGGCAGGATATTCTCACGCTGCAAATTGCTGTCTACAAGGGTGATGATGGCTCGGTCACGGTCTAAGGGCAGGACAAACGCAGGCACGGTATTTATCCCTGCAAGTTCAGAAGCACGGACACGCCGCTGTCCTGCAATCACTTCATAACCGTCCCCGTCCTCTTTCGGGCGTGTGATTATCGGCGTGACAATGCCAAATTCCTTGATGCTTTCCGCTAACTCTGACAGTGTTTCATCTTCTGCCACATGAAACGGATTGTCGGGGAACGGGTACAAGTCTTTGGTCTTTAACACCTTAAAATCCTGTTTCTTCATTCACATATCTACCTTTCTTTCGCTCTGCTTCTATGATTTTTCTGCAATTCTTCCAACACTTCGGGCGGTATTTTTGACAGCAGCCGCCCCATCTGCTCGTTGGTTCTCTGCAATTCAAATATCTTCTGATTCGCTTTCTGCACCTTTAGTTCCTGCTCGTACTTTTCATCACGCATACGCCCCGCATAGTCTGATTCCTGCCCAATTCTCTCTTTCAAACTGTCGATATACGCCTGCTGTTTCCCGATTTCCTTAGAGAATTTCTCCACGTCTGGCAGCCATGCAGAGAGTAAATCTAACGCTTTATCCCTTTTCTTCCCTGCGTTAAAGGCGTTGATGTCGGATAGGGCAGACACGATTTCTTCATACTGTTTATCAAGCCTGCCGCCTAATTTATAGAGCCATGTGGGGACGTGTTTCCGCTTGGTTTCCATTGAGGACTGCCCCCGTTCAAGCTGATTCCACCGTGAGGACATCCGCTCATGGTAGGCGGTCTGCCACTCGGATAATGATTTCTGGTTGCCTAAGATAGCTTTCGCTGACAGCTTATTGTCTGGCGTAATCGGCACAAAGCAGAGGTGCATATGGGGCGTTCTCTCGTCCATATGGACGACAGCGGAGAGGATATTCTGCTTTCCAACACGCTCCGAAATGAAGTCAAGAGCCGTCTGGAAATACGCTTTTTGTTCTTCGGGCGGTAACTGGTTCATAAATTCTGGTGAAGCTGTGATGAGCGTTTCCACCATCATCACGCTGTCTTTCCTTGTCCTGCACCCCGCTTCGGCTACCATGCGGTTAATCTCTTTCTTGTAGGTGTACTTTGGTGGTGCTATGAGATGGTAATTGTTTTTAGAGCGTTCCATATCTATATCTGGGTTGCTTTTGTAGGCTTCTTTCTTCCGCTCGTTGTGGCGTTCACAAGCCGCAACGCCGCCCGCTTTTCGTTTCTGGAAACGCAGGATTGCATAAGGCATAGGCGGATTCCTCCTTTCTTTCGGCGGGTGACCGTCCTTTGGGGTGACAGCGGTGACGGTGGTGACAGCAGTTTTGGGATACCCCCTGCCGACTGCCGCAACTGTCACCCTCACCCCCTGCATGACGGTCATGTCGATGATGACGGTGTTTTTGGGATACCCCCCTCGCAAGAGCCGTCACCGTCATGCCGCCATTCTTTTATCCGAAGCCGTAAGGCGTAGGATAGCAGGGCACAGCCCTGCCTTAAGGGAGTCCAGAGGGAACGTCTGGCACACGACTTTGCAGGGCAAAGTGTAGTGTGTTACACCCTGTAAACGCAGTCGGAAAAATCGGAATGATTTTTCTGACCGCAGGGGTGGTTTTACACGACCGAAAAGGGCGAGTAAATCTCACGCCTGCATTTTGCGTTTACGGGGTGTTCTCCCGTAGGGATGACAGCGGCAGGGTATCCTAAAATCACTGTCACCACCGTCACTGCTGTCACCCGCAGGGCAGAGCCGCCAGCTTTACATGGCTTTAAGCGTCAATGACAGTAACAGGGGGGTATCCTAATATCGCTGTCACCACCATCACCGCTGTCACCCGCCCTCCTTGCAAGGGCAATCCGCCTGCCGTCTTTCCTGCGGCTGTACTGGTAGCAGATACGGTTCTCGCTTAAAAA
>URCQ01000038.1 GCA_900546435.1 uncultured Pseudobutyrivibrio sp.
ACCAAGGGGTTACACCCAGCGCCCCGAGCCACCCTTTTTAAGGGTGGCGGCGACTAAATAAATAATGGTCTGATGAGAAAAGCTGGTAGTTGTTTCTTGGAAAAAAACTTGCTATAATGGGCTAAGCGAAAAGAAAAGAGAGGATATTTGATATGACAAAAGCATTAAAAACATTAAAAAATAAACCAATCATTCCACTTGGAATCTTTTTGGCAGTGACCGTTGTGATGATTATTGTTAGTTTTGTGGCATTGCATATTCCAATTGTTGCCATCTGTACGATTGCTATTTTGGAAGTATTGTTATGCGCGCTATTGAATCGTATCCCAATCTGGGTTCATGGTATTGTTGTGATTGCACAGATCGTAGCAGGGATTATTTTCGGAAAAGTTGTTTTTATGGTATTGATGGCAATCATTTATGTGCTTGCTGTGTGTTTATTATATCTTTGGACCAGCGAGGAAGCATAATCCATGAAACAGAATTACCAGCGTCTTCTGGATGAAACCATAACAAAATTGCAGGAGCAGAACCGTGTGCCGACCTTATTGCTGCACTCGTGTTGTGCTCCTTGTAGTAGTTATGTGTTGGAATATCTATCAGAATTTTTTTCTATTACAGTGTTTTATTACAATCCCAATATTTACCCGGATGAAGAGTATACAAAACGTGTAGCAGAACAGAAAACGTTTATTGAGCGTTTTCCGGCAAAACACAAAATTTCTTTTGTGGAAGGATGTTTTGACAAAGAACATTTCTACGAAGTGACGAAAGGCTTGGAACAGGAGCCAGAGGGCGGCAAACGTTGTGAACAGTGCTTTTGTTTGCGTTTAGAAGAGACCGCAAAACTGGCACAAAAAATGCAGATGGATTACTTTACTACTACACTTTCCATCAGTCCAATGAAAAATGCACAGATGTTAAATGAAATTGGAAGTCGCATAGCGGATACGTATGATGTGTCTTATTTGCATTCTGATTTTAAGAAACGTGAAGGATATAAGAGAAGTGTAGAATTATCAAAGGAATATGGAATGTATCGACAGGATTACTGTGGGTGTATTTTTTCATATCGTAGCAGACAACAGGAAAAACAGGAAAGGAATCAGTAAGTATGGCACAATTATGGGGTGGACGATTCACCAAGGCAACCGATCAGTTAGTATATGACTTTAACGCATCGATTGGGTTCGATCAGCGTTTTTTCGCAGAGGACGTTATGGGCAGTAAAGCGCATGTTAAGATGTTGGCAAAACAGGGCATTCTCACGGAAAAAGAACGCGATGAGATCTTAGTCGGACTTGAAAGCATCCAAAAAGATGTGGCAGATGGAACACTTGCAATCACAGCAGAGTATGAGGACATCCATAGCTTTGTAGAGGCAAATCTGATTGAGAGAATCGGAGACCCGGGGAAAAAATTACATACGGGAAGAAGCAGAAATGATCAAGTGGCTCTGGACATGCGTCTTTATACCAGAACGCAGGTGGAACATACACAGGAATTGCTGCGTCATTTGCTTACAACTATCCTTTCTATTATGGAAAAGCATACAGAGACAATTATGCCGGGCTTTACGCATTTACAAAAAGCACAGCCAATTACCCTTGCACATCATATGGGAGCATATTTTGAAATGTTCAAGCGCGATGTACAGCGCCTAGAAGACATTCATGAAAGAATGAATTATTGTCCACTTGGATCCGGTGCATTGGCGGGAACAACGTATCCACTGGATCGGGAGTACACTGCAGAATTGCTGGGATTTTATGGACCTACCCTAAACAGCATGGATGGTGTGAGTGACCGCGATTATCTGTTAGAATATCTCAGTGCCATGAGTACCATTATGATGCATCTGAGTCGTTTTTCAGAAGAAGTCATTATCTGGAATTCAAATGAATATCGTTTTATAGAGATTGATGATGCATACAGCACTGGAAGCAGTATTATGCCGCAGAAAAAGAATCCGGATATTGCAGAGCTTGTGCGTGGAAAGACAGGCCGCGTGTATGGAGCATTGATGGCGTTACTTACAACGATGAAGGGGATTCCACTGGCATACAACAAAGATATGCAGGAAGACAAAGAAATGGCGTTTGACGCAATGGATACGGTTAACGGATGTATCCAATTGTTTGATGGAATGCTTGAAACCATGACATTTCGCGAGGATGTTATGGAAAAAAGTGCAAGACACGGATTTACGAATGCAACAGATGCAGCAGATTATCTGGTAGGAAAGGGTGTTCCGTTCCGGGATGCGCATGGTATTATCGGACGCGTTGTGCTGTATTGTATTGATAAGGGCATTGCCATTGATGATATGTCATTGGAAGAATTAAAGGAATTTTCTGAGGTGTTTGAGGAAGATATCTATGATGCAATTTCTATGTACACTTGTGTCAACAAACGTTTGACGATTGGTGCGCCGGGAAAAGAAGCCATGGAAAGAGAGATAGCTGCTTGTCATGAGTTTTTAGAAAAATAACGAAAAGTGGCAAGGAAAAAGGCAGGCATTTGTGTATTTTGCGTAAAATCAGAAAAATGCTTGCTTTTTTTTATAGAATAACGTAACATATTTTCCTAGAAAGACAGTTGTCTGTACGGAACGGACATTTGAGAAGGAGAGTCGTCATGAGCGAAAAATTAAAAGTTGGTATTTTAGGTGGTACAGGTATGGTTGGACAGAGATTCATTTCTCTGCTGGAAAATCATCCATGGTTTGAAGTAACTACGATTGCAGCAAGTCCAAGAAGTGCAGGCAAGCGTTATGAGGATGCTGTAGGTGGTCGTTGGAAAATGGATACACCAATGCCGGAAGCGGTAAAAGATATTGTTGTTAAAAATGTAAATGAAGTAGAAGAAGTAGCTGCAGAAGTTGATTTTGTATTTAGTGCAGTGGATATGACAAAGGATGAGATTAAGGCCATCGAGGAGGCATATGCTAAGACAGAGACACCAGTTGTGTCTAATAACAGTGCGCACAGATGGACACCGGATGTACCGATGGTTGTACCGGAAATCAATCCGGAGCACATGCATGTGATCGAGTACCAGAAGAAGAGACTGGGAACAAAGAGAGGTTTTGTAGCTGTCAAACCAAATTGCTCCATTCAGTCATATGCACCAGTGCTTACAGCATGGAAGGAATTTGAGCCATATGAGGTGGTTGCTACTACCTATCAGGCAATTTCCGGAGCAGGAAAGACATTCCAGGATTGGCCGGAAATGCAAGGAAATATCATTCCATTTATCGGTGGAGAAGAAGAAAAAAGTGAAAAGGAGCCACTTCGTATTTGGGGTTATGTAGACGAAGAAAAGGGCGAGATTGTACCAGCGACTAGCCCGGTAATTACTTGCCAGTGCATTCGTGTTCCTGTATTAAACGGACATACAGCAGCGGTATTTGTAAAATTCCGTAAGAACCCAACGAAGGAACAGCTGATTGCTGCATTAGAGAATTTCTCAGGTGTTCCACAGGAATTGAATCTTCCAAGTGCACCAAAGCAGTTTATCCGTTATATGGAAGAGGACAATCGACCACAGGTTACATTAGATGTTAATTATGAAAATGGTATGGGCATTAACGTAGGACGTTTGCGTGAAGATACAGTTTATGATTGGAAATTTGTAGGTCTTTCCCATAATACGGTACGTGGTGCAGCAGGTGGAGCAGTATTGTGTGCAGAACTTTTGAAAGCACAGGGATACATAACAAAGAAATAACATTTGTTTGAAAAAGAAATACAGTAAGGACGGTTCAAAAAGGACCGTCCTTGTTTCATCTATGCCCTTGTTATTTTTTCTTTACAAAGATATAATAAAAATTACGACTTATTAAATGCAGATTTATGTATTTGAGATAAAAAGAAATGGGGAACGTTTAGATGATCACACGTGCTACGGAGTACAAAAAGTTAGAAGAGCTTTTTGGTCAGAGTGGGAATCAGTTGTATATTTTATACGGGAGAGAAGGGTGTGGTAAAGAACTGCTTCTGCAGCTGTTTACCAGAGATAAAAAATGTTTTTACTATCATGCGAGAAACGCATCTGCAGAGGAACAGCTGCACCAGATGCAGCACGAGATTGAAAAACAATTTGAAGCAAATCTGATCCGTGATACATATGATGAGTGCTTTAACCGTATCAAAAGTGGTGATGCCTCCAAGCTGGTTGTAATCATTGATGCATTTGACCGCATTGTAAAAAAAGACCCGGCATTTATGGAAAGTATTCTCAAATTAAAGGCAAGACGTCTGTATCCGGGACCGGTTATGATTTTATTGTGTCATTCATCGCTGGCATGGGCGAGTCGGGATATGCAGACATGTCTTGGAGAAAGCATGGAAAAAGTAAATGGTATCATTAAATTAGATGATATGAAGTTTCTTGATGTGGTGCGTGCGTTTCCGGAATATACGGTTGCGCAGTGCGTGGAAACATACGGAATTATAGGTGGTGTTCCGGATTACTTGAATCGCTGGAATGGCAAAAAAAGTATCCGGGAAAATATTTGTAACAATATTTTGCGGCCACATGGTTATTTGTTTGCTGAGGCAGAACGTTATATTGGCAGTGAGTTGAGAGAACTTTCTGTTTACGATACGATTCTGGCATCGATTGCATCCGGTCATGAAAAGTTAAATGATCTGTTTTTGGATACCGGCTATTCCCGTGCAAAAATCAGTGTGTATATGAAAAACTTAGCAGCCTTTGATGTGATTGAAAAAGTGGTGTCTTTTGAAACGGGTGGATGGGATCATGCCAAGAAAGGGGTATATCACATTCGCAATCATTTTGTGAATTTCTGGTTTACTTTTATTTACCCACATTTATCAGATCTTTACGTGATGACACCGGAGATTTTTTATGACACCTATATTGAGAGTCGTTTGGATGCATACTTGCAACAGTATTTTATCAGTGTTTGCACGGAGTATCTGCAACTGTTAAATCAAGTGGGACAAGTCCAAATCAAGCTCATTAAGATGGGAACGTGGGTTGGAAAAGAGGGCGCCATCGATATTATTGGCCAGAACGAACAGCGTGAAAATGTAGTAGGCATCTGTAACTGGACTGAGGAAGAATTTTCTTATGGAAGATATGAAGAACTTTTGGGACAGATGAAAAAGGCTAAGATCTCTGCAAAAGTTGTGTATCTGTTTTCGGCAAAGAAATTTGATGCAAAAATCAGACAGTTGGCAGAGGAACAAAAAGAAATTGTGCTTGTAGATATGACGGAGTTGTAAGATTTATGGGAAAATCTTTATTTATAGCGGAGAAACCGAGTGTGGCACAGCAGTTTGGTGCAGCTTTAGGTGAAAACTTAAGCAGACGCGACGGTTATCTCGAGGGGGAACACATGGTAATCAGTTGGTGTGTAGGACACCTTGTAACCATGAGTTATCCGGAAGTTTATGATGAAAAATATAAAAGATGGCGCATGGAAACATTGCCATTTTTACCAAAAGAATTCAAATATGAAGTAATTGGAGCTAGTGCAAAGCAGTATGGTATTGTCAGCGGATTGATGAATCGTGATGATATCGATACGATTTATGTCTGTACGGACTCGGGACGCGAGGGAGAATATATTTATCGTCTGGTGGAACAGATGTCCGGTGTGACAGGAAAAGTGCGAAAGCGTGTATGGATTGATTCACAGACAGAAGAAGAGATCCGACGAGGGGTAAAGGAAGCAAAAGATTTATCAGAATACGATCATTTATCGGATGCAGCGTATTTGCGTGCAAAAGAAGATTATCTGATGGGAATTAATTTTACCAGACTGCTGTCGCTTCGCTATGGTAATTCCATGGCAAATTTTTTGAACCAGAAATATTGCTCGATATCCGTAGGGCGTGTGATGACTTGCGTATTAGGTATGGTTGTACGCCGTGAACGCGAAATTCGTAATTTTGAAAAGACACCGTTTTATCGTGTGATGGCAGGTGTGGATGTAGCGGGTGCGCCTTTGACCATGGAGTGGAAAGCAGTGGTAGGATCGCGCTATGAAAATTCACCACTTCTTTATAAAGAAAATGGTTTCAAAGAAATGGCAAGTGCAATCCGCCTGATGGAAGAGACATTAGGTCTTGAAGAAGGCAGTGCTGTATTAGATGAAGAAAAGCGCGTCACAGGCAGTGCCAGCGGAACCATCGAAAAGATTGAAAAGAAGAAAGAAAAGAAGAATCCACCGCTTTTGTATAACTTGGCGGAATTGCAAAATGATTGTTCAAAGTTCTTTAAAATCAGTCCGGACGAGACGCTTGCTGTTGTGCAGGAATTGTATGAGAAAAAACTGGTCACCTATCCAAGAACGGACGCGCGTGTATTATCGACAGCCGTCGCAAAAGAGATACATAAAAATATCCGTGGATTGCTTGGCATACCAGGTGTTCGGAATTTTGCCCAGCAGATTTTGGACAAAGAGATGTATAAGGGACTGGAAAAGACACGCTACGTCAATGATAAACAGATTACAGACCATTATGCGATTATTCCAACCGGGCAGGGCTTATCGGCACTCAAGGGATTAAATAGCAGAGCGGTTTATATTTATGAGACAATCGTAAGACGTTTTCTGGCAATCTTTTATCCTGCTGCGGAATACGAAAAGTTAAATCTTACGATAAAAAGTGGTACAGAATATTTCTTTGCCTCTGAAAAATACTTAAAAGCACCGGGATATCTGGATTTGATGGAATATTCCTTCCGTAAGAAAAAACAGCCAAATGCAGAGGGAAAAGAGCAGGCAGAGGGGACAGACGAGAGGCAGAGTGCACAGGATGTAACGGAAGCCGATGGAGAAGAAGAGGAAAACAGCAACGTCAATATGGCTGAAGTCGTAGCCAAGATCAAAAAAGGCGATGAGGTTGCCATAGGCAGTATGCAAATCAAGGAAGGCGAGACATCACCACCGAAACGATATAATTCCGGAGCGATGATTCTTGCTATGGAAAATGCAGGGCAGTTGATTGAAGATGAAGAATTACGTTCCCAGATTAAGGGAAGCGGTATTGGTACTTCTGCAACCAGAGCTGAAATTTTAAAGAAGCTGGTCAATAATAAATATATTGCCCTAAATAAAAAAACACAGATTTATACGCCGACTTTGCAGGGAGAGATGATATTTGATGTTGTCAATGCCTCGATTCCTGCACTTTTAAATCCGGAACTGACAGCTAGTTGGGAAAAGGGTCTGACCTACGTGGCAGAAGGCGAAATTACGGCGGATGAATATATGGTAAAATTAGAGAATTTTATCAAACAAAAGACAGCACGTGTGCTGGCGAATAACAATCAATATGCGATGCAGGGAATGTACCGTGCAGCAGCACAATATTATAAAAAATAATAAAGGATGGAAAAGAAAATGGAACATTGCAAAGTAAAAAACATGTATGACCTGACACAGACATTGGCAGCACCATTGCTTGAAACCGTGGATTATCCATGGGAGGCATTGCCAAAAATCGGAGAGTTCATTAAAGAAATCGGACCAAAGCTTGATCCGGAAGTTTTTGAACAGCGCGGAGAAAATATCTGGATTGCAAAATCGGTATCCATTGCAGCAACAGCTACATTAAATGGACCACTCATCATTGATGAAGACACCGAAGTACGTCCGGGCGCATTTATCCGTGGCAATGTTATTGTTGGTAAGAACTGTGTTGTAGGCAATTCAACGGAATTAAAAAATGTGATTCTGTTTAATGTTGTTCAGGTACCACATTATAATTATGTCGGAGATTCTGTACTTGGTTTTCATTCGCATATGGGCGCTGGTTCCATTACTTCGAATGTCAAGAGTGATAAGACACTCGTGGTAGTGAAAGACCGCTATGAGAGTCAGGAAGAGATTGCAACCGGTCTTAAGAAATTCGGTGCCATGCTTGGAGATTATGTAGAGGTAGGATGTAACAGTGTGTTAAATCCGGGTACGGTTGTATGCTCACATTCTAATATTTATCCAGTATCTTGTGTACGTGGAGTAATTCCGGCCAACTCTATTTTTAAAGATAAAGAGCATGTGGTTAAAAAAGAAGCATAAGAAGAGCGTATAGAAAGAGAAAAAGGTCTAGACGAACCGAAAAAAATGTGAGAAAATAAGCAGAGTGTGTTAGTTATTTTTTTAACTAAGCAAGGCATAGCCATATGATGCATGCTTTATGTATTATGAAAGGAGTCTTATAATGATTTACACAAAGGAAGTTGAAAACATGTGTCCTGTTGCAAAGGGCGCAAAACATGAACCAGCTCCAATTCCTGAAGAAGGAAAATGGGTGCATTCTAAGAAGATTGAAGATATTTCAGGCTTTACACATGGTGTGGGCTGGTGTGCTCCTCAGCAGGGCGCATGTAAGTTGTCTTTAAATGTTAAGAATGGTGTTATTGAAGAAGCATTGGTAGAAACGATCGGATGTTCTGGTATGACACACTCAGCAGCAATGGCAGCTGAAATCTTACAGGGTAAGACAATTCTTGAAGCATTAAACACAGACCTTGTTTGTGATGCTATCAATACAGCAATGAGAGAGTTATTCTTACAGATCGTTTACGGACGTACACAGTCTGCATTCTCTGATGATGGACTTGCTATCGGTGCTGGTTTGGAAGACTTAGGAAAGGGTCTTCGTTCACAGGTTGGTACTATGTACGCTACAAAGGCAAAGGGTGTTCGTTACCTTGAAATGGCAGAAGGTTATGTAACAGGTATTGCACTTGATGCTGATGACGAAGTTATCGGATATCAGTTCGTTTCCCTTGGAAAGATGACAGATTTCATCAAGAAGGGTGATGACGCTAATACTGCTTGGGAAAAGGCTTCCGGATCATACGGACGTGTTACACCAGAGCAGGGTGCTGTTAAAATCATCGACCCAAGAGCAGAGTAATAGAAAGGAGACGAGAAGAAGATGGCTTTATTTGAATCATATGAAAGAAGAATTGACCAGATCAACGCTGTTTTAAATAGCTATGGTATCAGCTCTATTGAAGAAGCTGAAAAGATTACAAAAGATGCTGGACTTGACGTATATGAGCAGGTTAAGAAAATCCAGCCTATCTGTTTTGAAAATGCATGCTGGGCATACACAGTAGGTGCAGCAATCGCAATCAAGAAGGGATGCCGTAGAGCCGCTGATGCAGCAGCTGCAATCGGTGAAGGACTTCAGGCATTCTGTATCCCTGGTTCTGTAGCAGATCACCGTAAGGTAGGTCTTGGACATGGTAACCTTGGTAAAATGTTGTTAGAGGAAGAGACAGAGTGCTTCTGCTTCTTAGCAGGACATGAATCTTTCGCAGCAGCAGAAGGTGCTATCGGTATTGCAGAAAAGGCTAACAAGGTTCGTCAGAAACCTCTTCGTGTTATCTTGAACGGTCTTGGAAAAGATGCAGCACAGATTATTTCACGTATCAACGGATTTACATATGTTGAGACAAAGTATGACTACAAGGAAGCTAAGCTTAATGTAGAATTCGAGAAGGCATATTCTGAAGGACTTCGTGCATCTGTTAAGTGTTATGGTGCTGATGATGTTCAGGAAGGTGTTGCAATTATGCATTATGAGAACGTTGGTGTATCTATTACAGGTAACTCAACAAACCCAACACGTTTCCAGCATCCAGTTGCAGGTACATATAAGAAAGAATGTATCGAGCAGGGTAAGAAGTACTTCTCAGTAGCATCAGGTGGTGGTACAGGACGTACACTTCATCCAGATAACATGGCAGCAGGTCCTGCTTCTTATGGTATGACAGATACATTAGGACGTATGCATTCTGACGCTCAGTTTGCAGGTTCTTCATCTGTACCAGCTCACGTTGAGATGATGGGACTTATTGGTATGGGTAATAACCCAATGGTTGGTGCTACAGTAGCAGTTGCCGTTTCTGTTCAGGAAGCAGCAGACGCAGGTAAGTTCTAATCGGTAGATGGATTAAAATCTTATAAAACTGTATAAAACAGGTATTTTAGGGCAAATCAAATTCGATGGTCATCGGTTTGATTTGCCCTTTTGCTTTTTACTGTCGAAGAAATTAAAATAAAGACAACTACAAATCTGGATTTGAAGGAGAAAAGAAATCAGGAAATACTTTCACAAGGATGCTTATATAAATTGGCATTGTACTAACGAACATTTTAATGTGGATGAGTATATTATTGCAAATAGCAGTGTTATTTACCAAATAGCAGTGTGCAGTGTAAAACGTTATTTTTTGAATAATAGTACAAATATAATACATAAGATATTGAAGAAATGCACATAATAGGATTTGCACATATTGAAGGAATGTATGTTTTGTGATATAACATACTTATATTGGTGGAGGTAATTATGTATTTTAAAAGAGAAGTATACGATAAATTATTGGAATGGAAAAAGCTATATTCAGAAAAATATGTTGTATTGCTGGAAGGTGCAAGGCGAGTTGGCAAGTCGACCATTGCGGAGACCTTTGCAAAAAATGAATATAGATCTTATATTATGATTGATTTTTCTAAAACAACAAGTAATATTCTGGAATGTTTTGATGATATAGGGAATTTAAATATTTTTTTTCTGAGGCTGCAGGCAGAAACCGGAATCACATTGTATGAACATGAATCTCTCATTATTTTTGACGAAGTACAGATGTTTCCAAAAGCAAGACAAGCAATAAAGCATCTTGTACATGACGGCAGGTACAGTTATCTGGAAACAGGCTCTTTGATTTCGATAAAGAAAAATGTAAAGGACATTTTGATTCCATCAGAGGAAATGAAGATCGAAGTATATCCCATGAATTATGAAGAATTCTGTGATGCTACGGGTAGTAATTATAGGCTATTGCAGCAGATTTATGATAGTGGAGCAGCTATTGGGCAGGCAACAAACCGAAAATTAATGAGAGATTTGAGAATCTATATGGCGGTAGGAGGAATGCCACAGGCGGTAGAAGCGTATATCAATGGGAAAAACTTTTCTGAAATAGATATGGTAAAAAGGCAGATCATATCTTTGTATGAGGAAGATTTTAAGAAAATCGATGCCTCCGGAAGAATATCGGCATTATATCATGCGATTCCGGCACAGTTGGCAAAGGATGTAAGAAAATATCGTATTACTACAGCAATCGGAAAAAGAAATAATACCAAGGCAGAAGAATTATTATATGAATTGATAGATTCGAAAACAGTTTTGCCATGTTACAATTCTACCAATCCAAGGGTTAGCCTGACGGACACGAAGGATTTTGAAAGTTACAAGTTATACCTGTCAGATACAGGATTGTTTATTACGCTGATGTTTATTGATCGCCCGATGACGGAAAATGATATTTATGCAAAGTTGCTTGCTGATAAATTACCTGCAAATCTGGGGTATCTGTATGAGAATCTGGTCGCTCAAATGATTGCAGCGTCGGGAAGAGAACTGTACTATCATACTTGGGAAAAAAAGGGAAGCACACATTATTATGAGGTAGATTTCCTGGTTTCAGAAGGATGCAAAATAAATGCATTTGAAATTAAATCTTCTGGAACCGGAAAGCATGAATCCATAAGAGAATTTTGCAATAACTTTTCTCAGAACATCAGTAAGGCATATTTAATATCACAGAAGGATGCAGGTAAAGAAGAAAATTTATTGTTAAAACCGTTTTATCTCTTCCCTTTTCTGATAAAATGAGATAAACAAAAATGTAATGAATTAGGTCTTGATGAAGAGCAGAAATAGTTAATAAAGAGAGGTGCATATGCTATGCCAGGTATACTCGTGGTTGAAGATGATGAAAATTTAAATCGTGGAATTACATTCTCACTGAAAAAATCCGG
>URCQ01000039.1 GCA_900546435.1 uncultured Pseudobutyrivibrio sp.
ATGTGTTAAGCACGCCGCCAGCGTTCATCCTGAGCCAGGATCAAACTCTCATGTTTAAAAGTTTTCCCAGTTTCATGAACGCGCTGGCTTCATTTCTTGAGCCATTCCGTTCCTTACTGTTTTAAGGTTGCTTTTTAAAAAGCTGTTCGTTTGCGATCATTTCTGATCGGCTTGAATTATTCTCTTAGAATCTTTCAAGGTTGTTTCACTGTTCAGTTATCAAGGTTGGTTGCTAACAGCAACTCTGATATCTTATCATGTATCAAGTCGTTTGTCAACAACTTTTTTCATCTTTTTTCGAGTCGTTTGTGACCCGAACAACTTCATTATCATATCAAATGATTCGAAGCTTGTCAACAACTTTTTTGAAACACTTTAGATTTCTTAAATCGTTGTTGTTTGCTGTCGTTTTCGCGTCAGCTAGATTATATTATCATTTCAACCATTCCTTGTCAACAACTTTTTTCATCTTTTTTCCAAAAAGTTAAAAGTTATTTTACATCAAGTTCTGATCTCATAATCTAACGGAGAAGGAGGGATTTGAACCCTCGCGCCGCTATTCACGACCTGCACCCTTTCCAGGGGTGTCCCTTCGGCCAGCTTGGGTACTTCTCCAAGTGCGTCGAATGCAGACTGACATAAAATATGCTCACCATCATGTGATGACAAGCATATAGCGGAGAGGGTGGGATTCGAACCCACGCGCCCTTGCGGACAAACGGTTTTCAAGACCGCCTCGTTATGACCACTTCGATACCTCTCCATGTGTTTATGTTGATGTGTTTTTCAAGCACGAATAGAATAATATCAAACTTCCTTATGCCTGTCAATTCTTTTTTTGAATTTTTTTACTTTTTTCGCGATTGTATAATGCTTTCCCCTAACAACAGGTCTTCCGGGGTTGTCACCTTTATATTCTCATAGGATCCTTCCAGCAATTTTACACGTTTTCCCATCATCTTTTCTACAACCATAGCATCATCCGTAACACCAGTCTTATCACATGACTGTAACCGCATATACGCTTCATATACTAATGCATAGCGAAAACTCTGCGGGGTCTGAATCCCCCACACCAAATCTCTTCTCGGTGTAGCATTCACCCAGCCTTCCTCATCTGCAATCTTTATCGTATCTTTCACAGGCATGCCAACAACACACGCATCGTACTCTTTCGCGCCTGCAATTGACCTTTTTATAATGTCTTCCGTAACAAATGCACGTGCACTATCATGGATCAGGACATAATCGCACTGCATATGACGAAGCCCCTGGTATACAGAATCATATCGTTCTGCTCCCCCTGGTACAATCGCCTTTACCTTTGTAATATGGTATGCATCTACCATATTTTGTTTACAATATGCCTCATCCCCCGGTGTCACTACCAAAACGATCTCATCCACCGGACTTTTTTCAAATACCTCCAGACAATGTACCATAACCGGCTTACCGCACAACGGCAAGTATTGCTTTGGCATGTCTGCTCCCATTCTTTTACCAGAACCTGCTGCAAGAATTACAGCTCCTATTCTTTCCATATATATAACCTCTTATGATTCTACACGTTCCCCTAATGCCAAATTAGGCACTGCATTTAAAGACATAGAATCTCTACGTCCTGCTATATATTCATAATATGCTGCTGCACCAATCATAGCTGCATTATCTGTACACAAAATCGGTGATGGATGATATAACGTTACACCACGTTTTTCACATGCTTCCTGCATAGCTGCACGAAGTGTACCATTTGATGCCACTCCTCCTGCAAGCGCAAGCTTATCTCCACCATATTCATCCAATGCATGCATCGCATGTCCTACAAGCGCATCAATGACTGCCTGTTGAAATGACGCAGCAATATCTGCTTCATTTACTGCCTCGCCTTTCATCTTTGCACCATTCATATAATTCAATACGGCAGATTTTAATCCACTAAAGCTAAAATCATACGCGCTATCATGCACTTTTGCCACAGGGAACGGAATCGCATGCGGATTTCCTTCTTTCGCTTTTTGCTCCACCTTTGGTCCGCCCGGATACCCAAGACCAATGGCTCTTGCCACCTTGTCAAATGCTTCTCCGGCCGCATCATCTCTTGTCCTTCCAAGGATTTCATACTCCCCATAATCCTTGACACGCACAAGATGCGTATGACCTCCCGAAACTACCAGGCATAAAAATGGTGGCTCTAACGTTTTATCTTCTATATAATTAGCGCAAATATGCCCCTCAATATGATGCACTCCTACAAGTGGAATATCTTTTGCAAAACTGATTGCCTTTGCTTCCGATAACCCAACCAAAAGTGCACCGACAAGTCCTGGGCCATACGTAACGCCAATCGCATCGATTTCATCTAATGTTGTATTTGCTTCTTTTAATGCTTCTTCTATAACCTGGTTAATACGTTCAATATGTTTTCTTGATGCAATTTCCGGCACAACGCCTCCATATAATGTATGGATTGGGATTTGTGTAGAAATCACATTGCTTAATACCTCTCTGCCATTAACGACAACAGCTGCCGCTGTCTCATCACAGGAACTCTCTATTGCTAATATACGCACTTGTTTCTCACTCATTATAATCTCCCTCCATCAGACGGAATGTCAAAATCTTCCAATGTCCATCATCATCCTTACGCAAAACAAATTCTTCATATGTTCTACTATAATCACTTGCTTCCCTGGAAAAATAATAGGCATCAACGTAAGCACAATAATCCCCCTGTACGGTAGCATAGGTGATATCATTGCTATCACTAACAGAAGATTGCACAATCGTCTTTTTTCTCGTCTTATAATCCTCGATATCTGCCTTAAGATTTTTTATATAAGTATCCCTCGGATTATAGGACAGTAACTCATCATCCATCAGCATACGCACTTGATCTGCCATGTCTTCTAATTCATCATCTGTATATTCTTCGCCATAAAAGGCTGTGATGATACGGTTATACCATTTAACCACTTCACGCGGTGTTTTGGGATAATTCTTTTCAAAATCTTTTTGTATGATTTTTTCAACTTCCGTCGTCTGCTCTGTAGTCTCTTCCGTCTTGTTTCCATTCCTGTGTAAAAGATAATAGTAATAACCACATACAAGTCCAACACAGATTGCAATAGAAACCACAACACGTAATGCCTTTTTCATCGCCTATTCCTCCAAAAAGTCCAACTCCACCATTTTTCCATCTTCACCCAGATAAGATTCGGCAAATATTTTTTTCACATCTTTCATGTATCCCTTAGCACCCACTAATGATGGACTAAAATGTGTAAGCCACATCTGTTTTACCTGTGCCTTTTTTGCCAGCTCTGCCGCTTCATAAAACGTCATATGCTTATACTGACGTGCTTTATTTAGCTTATCTGGTTCCGCATACATACCTTCGCAAATAAAAAGATCTGCATCTTTCGCATTTTCTGCAATACGATCAATCGGTCTGGTATCCGTACAATACGCAACTTTAATTCCTTTTCGTGGTGGTCCCATCACTAGATCCGGCGTATAGACTTTACCTTCATGCGTAATGGTTTCACCTTTTTGCAGACGACTCCACATCTGCACCGGAAGTCCCAGTGCACTTGCCGCCTGCGCATCAAAACGTCCACTACGTGGGATTTCAATACAATAACCATAGCAAGGAACATTGTGCTGCACACGATATGCCCGGATATGATAACCATGTAACTCTATTGTCTGTTCGGTTTCCGTCAATTCTATAAACTTAATTTCGAAAGGAAGCTCCGGTGCAATCACACGAAGCGCATTTACAACACGTTCTAGTCCCTTGGGTCCAATCATTGTTACCGGTTCTGTCCGGTCCGAATTTCCCATAGATAATAGGAGTCCCGGCAATCCACTGATATGATCCGCATGATAATGGGTAAAACAAATCGTGTCGATTGGGTTCGGACTTAAGCCCGCTTCTTTCATAGCAATCTGCGTACCTTCTCCACAGTCAATCAATAAACTACTCCCATTAAATCGCGCCATCATTGCCGTCAGCCATCGATGTGGCTGCGGCATCATCCCTGCCGTTCCCAGCAAGCAAACATCTAACATATATCCTCCTTATGAAAAGCCATAACAAGTGCATCCTCTACTGGCTTCTGATAAAAATTCTTTCTCATGCCAACACATAAGAACCCACAATGCTCATATAATTTTTGTGCTGCCAGATTCCCTTTTCGCACCTCCAAATATACATGCTTCACACCTCTTATATCTGCTTCACGAAGCATTGCATCCAAAAGAAGCTTTCCTATGCCACAGCCCCGCTTATCAGGTGCTACTGCAATGGTCGGAATTTCTCCTTCGTCACTGTTGCAATATAAAATACCATAGCCGCAAATCACATCATTTTCTTCTGCCACTATAAATATAGGACGCGGCTGTGCCAACGTCTCCAGAAAGCCTTCCTTTGTCCATGGCTCACTAAAGGTGTTTTGTTCAATCCAAGCCACTTGTTCTATATCCATCTCCCGGCAATTACGGATGGTTACTTTCATTATGCTTCGCCACCTTTTTGTGCTTCCATGCGTTCTCTTTCTGCCTGCGACAAACGTAAATATTCCGGTCTATGCTCTGCCGCTGTTTGTGTTTTTCCTACACGAACATAAGCCTCTGCTCTTGCACACAGTGCAGCCGCACGCTGCCGGTTCATATGCGCAGGTGCAAATGTAAATGGTACATTACATTCTGTTTCAATCTGTTCCTTAAACACCGGCACGCCATCTCCTAAAAAAGTAACCGGTCTTCCCTCAGCGTTGATTTTTTCTATAATTTCATGTAAATCAACGGCACATGGTTCTACCACACACACCATGTCATCATCCTCAAATCGATACACACCTGTATATGTCTGATTGCGTCTGGCATCCATCAACGGGCAAACATCTGCTGCATTGCCCCAGAGATTATATGCCAATGCTTCTATCGTGGAAATAGAAACAATTGGCTTATCCAGAGCAAGTCCTAGTCCTTTTGCTGTTGCTGATCCAATACGGAGTCCGGTAAAAGAACCTGGTCCTGCTGCCACTGCAATGGCGTCTATCGTCTGCAAATCCAACGAAATCATCTTTTTCACTTCTTCTAACATAGGAAGCAATGTTTGTGAATGTGTCTTTTTAAAGTTTGTACTGTATTCTCCAATGACAATCCCATCTTCCACAATTGCAACACTAGCAACCATTCCTGATGCGTCAATCCCTAATATCTTCATGCGTTCTCCACTTCCTCAACGGTAATTTTACGATAGTCAAATCCTTTTTCAAGATCTTTTTCTATGGTAATCCGGTGATACTGTTCTGGCAAAATCTCTTCAATCAGATTTGCCCACTCAATCATCGTCAATCCATCGCCATAGACATAATCTTCAAAGCCAATCTCATCCATTTCTTCCACACAACCAATGCGATACACATCAAAATGGTAGAATGGCATACGCCCTGTATGATATTCCTGTACAATGGTAAAGGTTGGGCTGCAAATTGGTTCCTCAATCCCCAACCCTTTGGCAATCCCCTGGGTAAGTACTGTTTTCCCTACACCCAGATCGCCAATCAATGTATATACCTGCCCCGGCTTTGCATTTTTCCCGAGCTCCTCACCAAACGCCAGTGTCTCTTCTGGCGAAAATGTTTCTTTTATCATCTTGATCATTCTCCCTTAATATGTAATCGATAATCATCACAATGCTTTTGCAACGCCTCGTAAATCTGTGGCAGTTTGTCTGAGATCTGCGCTTTTGGAATAATATAGGCATTCACACGATTACTATAAATCAAAAGATTGTGTTTTGTTGTCACTGCCTTATAAATGCTTTCCCATGGCAAAACAGCTTCTTCCTCTTCGTGTTCTGTACTGACGGCAATTCCTTCATCACGCATTTCAAAATGCAAGGTATCCTTCAATGCACTCGACATACGAATCTGACGTTTGGAACGGATACGCAATGTCAATGGAACATAAAGCAGAAAAATCAGTGCCAGCAAAAAGTATGGTGCTGATAATCTAAAGTCATGTAAATCTTCTGAAATCGCTATAATTACAATAACCAAAATCCCCATGATAAGAGACAACCACCCCTGCACGGATGTATAAGCATGATACATATTAAAACGATACATATCCTCACTATTTAATTTAATATCAAATTTTATTGACATAATAAATCTTCCTCCATATAAGCCCACTTCTGATTGCTATCTTATCATATCTGACGCAAAATCAAAAGCCCCAATCCTTATGATACGCATCCTTGCAGCATCATCTGAATTGAGGCTTTTCTACCCTTTTTCTTATTTGTTTTTCACAAAATACGGATTATGCATTTCCTTTTAAGATTGGTGAAATCTTTTTATACACAACCATGGTAATCAACACAGAGAATAATCCCTTTACAAATGTAAATGGTACGTTAAAGAACAACAGGCACTGCCACAGTTCTTTTACGGATGGAACAATCGCCTGATATGCACCGATAATTGCTTCCATCGGCATCATCTTTGTGTAGATCGGATATACAACAAAATAGTTTGAAGGAAAACTAAACAATCCCATGCACACAGCTCCAAGCAACGCTCCAAGCAATGCAGATTTTTTATTCTTCTTATGCTTGTAAATCAAGCCTGCCGGAAGAACAAATGCAGCACCAAGTACAAAGTTACTCAATTCTCCTACACCACCTGTTGATGTCATAAACAAATGCAGCATGTTTTTCACAAGACAAACCCATACGCCACAAGCAGGTCCCATCGCAAACGCTCCAATCAATGCCGGGAGCTCCGATAAATCCATGCGGATAAAATTTGGCATAACCGGAACCGAAAAATCTAAGAACATCAATACAAACGCGATTGCAGATAACATTGCTGTTACTGTCAGATAGCGAACGCTCATTCTTGATTCCTTGGCACTTTTTGCCTGGTTGTTTACAGTTGCTGTTTTTGTTGTTACTTCACTCATAATGGTAACACTCCTTTTCCCTTATTTTTTAGGAAAATCGGTCTTTGGTAAGTCTTGTTTTACGATTTTGCAAGAAAAAAGCCCCGAACACCATACCAGTGCCCGGGGCAATACACTTTCCTCATAATAACAAGTCTTATCTTCTCTCATCCAGACTATACTGTCGGTACCGGATTCTCACCGATTCAACTGCAATGCAGGTCACGGACTCGTTGCAAAAGCAACATCACCGTCGGTCGGGAATCTATGAATTCTCATATCACCCTGCCCCGAAGATTCCTATTCATTTACATCTATTAGTATATGCATCCGGTTTGTATCTGTCAACTCCTATTTCGGATGTACCTTTTCGTCTATGAACCATTTCGGATGTTCGTCTTCAACATCCATCTGTTCTCACTTTCTTATGAATCCTGATTCTGCTGAATTTTCATGGTTAACTGGATTTTCTTCTTGGCGAGATCTACACTCATCACCTGCACATCAACAATATCACCAACACTGACAACCTCCATCGGGTGCTTAATGTAGCGGTCACTCATCTGTGAAATATGCACCAAGCCATCCTGATGTACACCGATATCCACAAAAGCACCAAAATCAATGACATTACGCACGGTGCCTTTCAAAATCATACCTGGTGTCAAATCCTTCATTTCCAAAACATCACTGCGCAGGATTGGTTTCGGCATATCTTCACGTGGATCACGGCCCGGTTTTTGCAATTCCTTCACAATGTCCTCTAATGTCATTGCACCAACACCAAGATCTTCTGCTAATTTTTTCAAGTCACCAGCTTCTTTTGCAATCAGCTTGATACCACCGCCGGTAATCTCTGTCACATCATGTCCCAACTTAGACAACAGCTGTTCTGTCACCGCATAGCTCTCCGGATGCACGCTTGTCGCATCCAATGGATTCTTTCCTCCACGAATGCGAAGGAAACCTGCACATTGTTCAAATGCTTTTGGTCCAAGTTTTGGCACTTTAAGCAGTTGTTTTCGCGATGTAAACATGCCATTTTCCTCACGATACGTTACGATATTTTTTGCAATGGTCTTATTAATACCAGAAACATGCTCTAACAGAGAAGCAGATGCCGTGTTCAAATCGACGCCCACATTGTTGACGCACGACTCAACAACTCCAGACAATGCTTCATCCAGCTTCTTTTGATTCATATCATGCTGGTATTGTCCTACACCAATCGACTTTGGATCAATCTTAACCAATTCCGCTAGTGGATCCTGTACACGACGCGCAATCGAAGTTGCACTCCGCTGTCCAACATCAAATTGCGGGAATTCCTCCGTTGCAAGTTTACTTGCAGAATATACAGATGCCCCTGCCTCGTTGGTTATCACATATTGTACCGGAACAGGTATTTCTTTTAAAAGCTCTACGATAATCATTTCTGACTCACGCGATGCTGTACCATTTCCCACTGAAATCAACGTAATGTGATATTTTGAAATCAGTTTTTTTAGAACTGCTTTCGCCTCTGCCACTTTATTCTGCGGTGCCGTAGGGAAAATGACCGTTGTGTCAAGCACCTTACCTGTTGGATCTACGACAGCCAGCTTACATCCTGTACGGAATGCCGGATCCCATCCTAGTACTACCTGATTAGCAATTGGCGGCTGCATCAAAAGCTGCTGCAGATTTTTCCCAAAAACACTGATGGCGCCATCTTCTGCCTGTTCCGTCAAATGATTACGAATCTCTCTTTCTATCGCCGGTGCAATCAGACGGTCATAACTATCTTCCATCACAGCTTCTAAAACCGGTGTTGTATACGGATTATCTCTGACTACAATCTGCTTATGTAAATAGCGCAGTACTTCTTCGCGCGGCGCAGTAACCTTAACCGTTAAGATTTTCTCTTTTTCACCACGATTTAATGCAAGCACACGGTGTCCCGGCAATTTTGAAACCGGTTCATCAAAATCATAATACATCTCATATACAGATTCTGTTGTTTCATCCTTTGCTACAGAAGTAATATGACCTTTTTTCTCCGTCAAATCTCGTATGCGCATGCGATAATCTGCTTCATCCGCAATCACTTCTGCAATGATATCCATCGCACCTGCAATGGCTTCATCCACACTTGCAACTTCCTTTTCCTCATTCACATAAGCAATAGCAATCTGTTCTAATGGTTCTTTTACCTGCTGCATATAAATCAAATTTGCAAGTGGCTCTAACCCTTTTTCTTTTGCAATGGTTGCTCGTGTACGACGTTTCGGACGATACGGACGATATAAATCTTCCACAACAACAAGTGTCTCCGCCGCAACAATCTGTGCACGTAATGCTTCCGTCAGTTTTCCCTGTTCCTCAATACTTGCCAGTACTGACTGTTTCTTCTCTTCCAAATTGCGCAAATAATTCAAACGTTCAAACAAATTACGCAAAATTTCATCGTTGAGTGCGCCTGTCGCTTCCTTTCGGTAACGGGCAATAAATGGAATTGTGTTTCCCTCGTCAATTAATTTTACTGCAGCATCTACTTGTTTTGGTAGAATTCCCAGTTCTTTTGCAAGTGTTTTATTGATGTCCATCTAAGTTACTCCATTTCTGTTGATTCGTTATGCAAAGTCATCTATTCTCTGCTTTGCTTTATACACGATAATCCAGCTTCCCACCAATCAAATTGGCTGCATCTGCTGACTTTTGATTTTTACCATAGGGATTGCTTTCATTGTATCGTATGGTCGTATTTGTTGTGCCACCTGATACATACGTCCTTCCACATTCCGGGCAGACCGATGTATGAATCGACACACTGGCATTGATGACCGTACCATTATTTTGCGCCGCCTTTGTATAAGCATTGCTGACGTGTTCTCCTTCATGCGCCCGCACTGCGCTTCCTGCCGCTTCTGGCGAAATATGTGCCGCAGACTTAAAGGATACATTTTCATCAGAGCCATCAATATACTTACGTTCTTTACAGGTCTGACACTCCGCCGGTGTAGATTTATACCCCGGCCGTACTCCTGAAGTCTTGTCCTCCTCAAGTATATTTCCCGTAGCATCCACTGCAGGAAATCCCGTATTTTCATAGCCTATACCACCATAGAGCGGCTGATATGAAGTTGTAAAAACAGATCCGATACCACCAATTTGCATCCGATGCACCTTCTTTCTCCTACTACGCTTCCTATTTGAAAATGCTATGTAATGATACTTTACAATCATCCCCCACATCGCTTATAGTAACGCTAGTATATCTTTTTTGTGAGGTCAGAATGAACGTGATTGTAAAACTATTAGAAAACTATATGTATAACGCACCCAAGTGCCTCTTTCACTTAGTAACCGGCTGGTATTGTCCCGGCTGTGGTGGAACGCGCGCCCTTTATTTATTTCTCACGGGGCATTGGATGTTATCCTTCTGTTTCCATCCACTTGTGCTATATACCTTTTTCGCCTTTGTTTATATAGGCATACGCAAAATCTGTAATCACAAGTATCACCCAGGTGCACCTCTTCTTTGGGGCGCACTCGTACTGGTTCTCGCTAATTTTATCATCAAAAACGTATGCCTCTTCTTTCACATTGATCTGTTACAAATGCTTTTATAATGTTTATTGTCTATGTGCGATCTCTCTTGCCACATATACGCCACTTGCAGATGCATGAGAGAGAGAATGGGTAATACCACTTCCATCACCAATCACATAAAGGCCTTTATAATTTGACTGCAAATGTTCATCCACTTCTACTTCCATATTGTAGAATTTCACTTCCACACCATATAAAAGCGTATCATCATTCGCTGTTCCCGGCGCAATCTTGTCCAAGGCGTAAATCATTTCCACAATACCATCCAAGATACGTTTTGGAAGCACCAGACTCAAATCGCCCGGTGTCGCATTGAGTGTCGGCGTCACAAACGATTCTTCAATACGTTTTTTCGTTGAACGCTGTCCACGAATCAAATCGCCAAAGCGCTGCACGATAACACCACCGCCAAGCATATTGGAAAGTCTTGCAATAGATTCACCATAGCCATTGGAATCTTTAAATGGTTCTGAAAAATGTTTTGATACTAAAAGTGCAAAGTTGGTATTATCCGTCTGTTTTTCCGGATCTTCATAACTATGTCCATTTACCGTAATAATTCCATTGGTGTTTTCATTTACCACAGCACCCTTCGGATTCATGCAGAATGTCCGCACTTTATCCTCGTATTTCTGTGTACGATAGACAATCTTGCTTTCATATAATTCATCTGTCAAATGTGAAAAAATCTCTGCCGGTAACTCTACGCGCACACCGATATCCACACGATTTGAATTGGTTGGAATAGCAAGCTCCTTGCACACCTTTTCCATCCATTTGCTTCCGCTTCGTCCTACGGAAACAATACACTGCTTGCATGTATATGTCTCGTCCTTACAGTGGATGCGATAGCCTTCGTCTCCACCATCAAGCACTTCTACTGACTCTACCGGCGTATCAAAATAGAAGGTAACTTTATCTTTCAGATATTCATAAAGGTTTTCCAATACAACATAATTGATATCTGTTCCCAAATGTCGCACCGAAGCATCTAACAAATGCAAATCATTTTGCATACACTGCTTTTTGAAACGGCTACCAGCTGTAGAATACAATTTGGTTCCTTCTCCACCATAAGCAAGATTAATTTCGTCTACATAACGCATCAAATTGATTGCTTCTTTTTTGCCAATATATTCATATAAAGTTCCGCCAAAGTCATTGGTGATATTGTATTTTCCATCAGAAAATGCACCAGCTCCTCCAAAACCACTCATAATAGAACAGGTTGGACAGCCAATACAGCTTTTGATTTTATC
>URCQ01000040.1 GCA_900546435.1 uncultured Pseudobutyrivibrio sp.
GCGCCTTTTGTTTTTTCTCTTTTTTCGGTTTCTTTTCTTTTTTCTCTGACTTAGCCTCTGCTGCTGAAAGTTCTTTTAGGATCTCCAGATTTTCCTGTCCCAAATCTTCCTGTGGTGCCTGTGACAAATCTAAAACTTCTGCATCGGGCTCTTTCTTTTGAAAGATAGCCTTAATCTTTGCCAGCAGGGCTTTTAATCCCTTTTCCCCTGCTTTATCTGCTTCTTTACCTGCTGCTTGATTTTTCACATTCTGTAATGCTTCTTCCGATGATGTATCCGTCTTTTCTGCCATTTCATCGAATGTTTCCTGCGCTTCTTCTAATGGAGCATCTTCTCCATCCGCCTGCAACAAAGAGCCAATATCATTCAAATCATCATCGCCAGACAACAATCCCATCAAATCTATATTATCATCATCTTCATCAATTAAGGAAGATTCCTCGTCCTGCTCAGATCCATTCATTTCTAAGTACTTTGCCAACAGGTCTTCCCCTGCTTCACCAATGGAGGCTTCCCCCTGATCTTTCGCAAACTGTTCATCCATCTCGTCTGCGCCATACCCGTCAAGTGCCGGCAAATCATCATCGACATCCAAAGAATCCTCTTCTGGTTCTGCTTCTTCGTCTAATCTAATCTGTTCTGCTTCTTCATTTACAGATTCATCATCTTCTGCTGTATCTTCATCTATATGCAAAATAGGTATCTCGTCTGTATCTTCTGCCTGTTCCTCATGCTCCAGCTGTTCTTTTGCCTGATTTACAATATTCTCTATGTTATTCATAAAGGATGCCGGCTGTTCATCCTGTTCATAGGAAAGTTCATCCTGTGCGATTTCATCTTCAAACTCACGAATAAAAGAATCAGATTCATCTATATCTTCATCTAATTCTTCTTCAAACTTTTTCAAAAATTCATCTTCTGATAATGCCTTACGTAAATTTTCATGTGTGGATGGCTCCGGCTTATAATCACGGATTCCACTCGCCTCCATAAAATCGTCCTGCGGTTTAATTTTATTTCTCTGTTCCTGTTTTTCTCTCAGAATTTCTTCCGTCTGTTTCTGTGCATCTGTAACATCTTTTCGCACATTCTGCACCGAATTTAAGAGTCCATCCAAGTAGTCTTCTGAATTCGCCAAATTGTTACCTCCAAAATGGTTTTATATATAGTTAAGGGATGTGGCAAAAGCACATCCCACTTTTATCCTATATATTATTTGCGACCTGCCTCATATTTCTCGATCAGACCATCAATGGCTGATACTAATTTACCGATTTCCGGCTTGGTCAACTGTGCATCCGCTCCAAGGGATTCTCCTTTAAGTCTGATTTCCTCATTAATCAGAGATGAGAAGATAACCACTGGAATCTTTTTCATAACTTCGTTTTCTTTGACTAATTTCGTCAAACGATGACCATCCATAAGTGGCATCTCAATATCAGTGATAATACAATGTACATCGTCCAAAACGGTTCCACGTTCTTTCATCTCGCACAGTTTATCCCATGCTTCCTGTCCATTCATATTAACAATCAAATTCGTGTATCCTGCTTTACGCAAGCATTCACATATTAATTTACTCAGAAGAGGTGAGTCTTCCGCAATTAAGATTGGTGAATTGCTTCGATCACGTTTCTCGTAGCTATCCATATCAGAAACCTTCAAGCCAGTCTCCGGATTGATATCAGATACAATCTTTTCAAAGTCAAGAATAACTACTAATTTGTCGTCAAGTTTTACAACACCTGTAGATACTGCAGTATCATCTGCACTGATGGTTGCATCTGGCTTAATGATATGTTCCCAGGATACTCTATGAATACCGAGCACCTCATCTACATGAAATGCTGTGTTTAACTTATTAAAATTCGTAATAATGAAAAGACCATCTGTCTCTGCTGGCTCTGTAATATTTAAACATTTACGAAGATTAATAACAGAAATCATGGTGTCTCTTGGCATGAAAATACCTTCTACACATGGGTGTGAATTTGGAAGTGGTGTTACCGGTTGATAAAGTAAAATCTCACGGATTTTTGCCACATTGATACCATAATGATTATCGGCTACCTTAAATTCCAAAATTTCTAATTCATTCGTCCCTGACTCAAGTAAAATATTTGTGTCCATACCTTTTCCTCCCAAATGCCGCAACGGCACTTATGCAAATTACTGTAAATTGATTGTGTTTGTTTGCCCGTCTTTTGATACCTGTAGTGCCAAACTTGAAATATTTTCCAAATCTGCCGTACTTACCTGAAACAAAAGATCCGTATCCACTGTCTCCTGTGCGTCAAGAGACTTATTGTAATATGTCGATAAATCAGCCATTGATAATGTTGTAAGCCCATCGACCGTTGTTTCATCATTGATTGTGATTTTATAAGTGATTGGCTGATTGATCAAATCTACCAGCATACCCTGTTCCGTTGTATTTGTTACCTGAATATGTAAAATCAGATATGAATATCCTTCTCCTGCATCTGGAATAGCAACATCCGTTGTCTCATATGAAGTCGATATGTCATATCCCTGATAAGAAAACGAAATTCCAGATATGCCAATGGCATCTGACAATGTCATCTGCGGTTCACTCTGTTGTGTATTCTGTTCATCTGCATCAACATCAGTGTCTGTATCCTGTTGCTTGTCTTTATTTTCTTTGGAAACATAACTGTAACCTGTGTCCTGCGCCCGATTATACTTCGAAATCATCTTTGCTGCATATAATACAACCTGGTCTTCTTCCTCTTCCGTCATTACGTATAATTTGCCACATCCAGTCAGCAACAGACAGAAACACAACATCACACCGCAAAGAACCCGCTTTTTATATTTCATATTGCGCTCCTTGCACTTGATATTGTTCTATACATACTTTAATGTTATCATTCTTATTCGCAATATTCAACAAGAATTTGTCTATTTTTCAGAAAATCAGCACTCGACTTCAAACCAAAATTCTACGCCATTTTCATGGTTTATGACACCATACGCCTGTCCCATACTTTCCATGATTGCTTTCACGATGGAAAGGCCAATACCTGTGCCTCCATACTCTCTCGTTCTTGCTTTATCTACTTTATAGAATTTATCCCAAATCTGTCCCATACTTTCCTCTGGTATGGCATCTCCTGTATTAAACACGCTGACACGTAATATCTTTTCTTTCGGCGTAAGCTTAATATCAATTTTCTTGTCGTATTTTGCATGATGAATCGCATTGCTCAGATAATTGCTAATCACCTGTTCCATCGAATATTCATCCGCATAAACAAAAATCTCTTTATCATGCGCAAATGAAAGTGTAATATCGTTTTGCTGAAGCAAAATCTGCATGGATTGCACCATACCCTCTAACAATGCAACGATATCAAAATGATCATATTCCATCTCATTGTTTCCACTCTCGATTTGATTCAATGAAATCATAGATAATACCATACGATTCATTCGTTTCGCCTCATCTATAATAACATCACAATAAAACTCACGGCTTTCCTCGTCATCCGTGATTCCTTCTGCAAGACCTTCTGCATATCCCTGTATCAACGCAATTGGCGTTTTTAATTCATGTGAAACATTTGCGATAAATTCCTGCTGTCGCCTTTGTGTCTCCTCTTTTATTGCAATATCCGCCTGCAACTCATGGTTCGCCTGCTTCAGTTCCACAATTGTCTTTTCCAGAGTCTCAGACAATTCATTCATATGTTCTCCAAGAACATCCACTTCATTTCTTTTCTTCTGGCTATGATATTTCGCCTGAAAATCAAGGCCAATCATTCTCTTTGAAATATCTGTTAATGCTAAAATTGGTTTTGTGATTCGCCGCGTCAAAACGGTGGTTGCCAACCCACTTAGCAATAATGCTAAAACACCAATATAAATCAGAAACCGGTTGGTCAGACCTGTACTTTCCCGTATTCCCTCTACTGCTGAACGGAGCATAATAATATTTCCATCATCCAATGTGCCCCAAAGAACCAGATACTCTTCACCCAACCGATGATCCATTTGCTGTTTTATTACATAATTTTCGCCGCTTTTTTCAATTCCGGAGCTTCCCTGCATCTGCTGACCAAACATAGCATAATAGAGTTGTGAATTCAGGTCTGCTGTATCATGCGCTGTTGTAAGTAAAATATTTGCTGCAGAATCCATCACAACAACGGAAATGCTATAATTTGCATGTGCTTTTTCCAGCTCATCCAAAAATATTTCATCATCCAACTTGTTTTCTACCGCAGCACGATTTACCAGATCATAGGTAGAAATCATTGCATTTTCTTTTTCATGGAGATAAAAATATCCCAAAAAGCAAAAGTTGATAATCAGTGGAGCTCCGATGGTCAAGGCTATAATTGTAATATATAGTCCAACCATTTGGCGGTTGATGCTTTTCACTTTATTATTCGACTTCAAATTTGTACCCCATTCCCCAGATGGTCTTAATATAGTTGCCTTTATCGCCTAATTTTGCACGTAATTTTTTCACATGGGTGTCTATGGTTCTTGCATCACCAAAATAATCATAATTCCATACACCATTCAAAATACGATCTCTGGATAACGCAATCCCTGCATTTTGTATAAAATAGGTCAATAGTTCAAATTCTTTGACACTAAGTACCACTTCCTTACCGTCAATCGTAACAATATGTGCTTTACGATCTACAGAAATTCCTCCCGCTTCCATAATATCTTTATTCTCATCCTCTGTATCCGTCGTTCTGCGAATGATGGCATTGACATGTGCAACCAGAATTTTCGGACTAAATGGTTTTGGAATATATTCATCCGCACCATACTCATAACCATTTAATATATCGTTTTCTTCGCTTTTTGCTGTCAGCATGACAATTGGTATCTGTGAAGTTTCTCTGACTTCCTTGCATACCATAAAACCGTCCACGCCAGGCATCATCACATCTAAAATCATCAGTGCAAGGTCTTTTTCCTGGTAAAAAATATCCAGTGCCTGTTCGCCATCTGCTGCCTCTAGCACCTCATACCCTTCACGAACCAGGTAATCCGAAACCAATTTGCGCAGTCTTGCTTCATCGTCTGCAATTAAAATCTTCTTTCCAGCCATGTTATCATACACCTTTCCCACTACTGTTTTCTTCTATGCTACACGTATATTATGTCAAAATTGTGACGATTTGGTCGTCATACCTCTAATGCTTTAATTGTTGTTCCCGCTCGTTTAATTCCTGCTCGCGCTGGTCTAGCTGTTGTTCCCAGGAAGCATATTTATTTATGATTTTCTCCTCATAATTTAAAATCGTCGGGTTCTGGCTTGTTGCATTGATCGCGAACATTCCAATGATAATGAGAAGCATCGTCACACACGCAATCAAAAGTATATGCGACATTTTCTTATACTTTTTCATTGCTACTGTTACTTCTTCCACAGTCATTGGCTGCTCTTCTTTTATTTTTGCGTGTTTTTGTGAGATTTGTCTGCCCTTTTTTTCTTTTGCTTGCTCTTGCTTTGCATCTATTTTTTGCTTTGTCTCTGCCTTATCCTGAGTTTTCGCACTTGATTGTATTTTTGATTCTGTTTTTTTCTTTATTTTCTTATCTTCTTCTGCATGTTTTGCTTCGTCCTCTTTGATTAAAATACGCTTCTCATTTTCCTGCTTCGCTGCAATTTGTGGGATTTCCGGGACATCTGCATCCGAAATTTCCGGCAATGCAAGCAGTTGTTTTCTCATATCCTCCAAAAAGCCAATGCCTAGTTTCGTATGAAACAGATTTTTCTTGACCATTTGCTGATATGCTGCAAGCACTGCCTGTGGATCCTCGGTATTGATCTGTTTCATGATATAAGAAATTGCCTGTACTTCTCGTTGTGCTTCCTTCGCTTCTTCTTCTGTATCAAACGAAAAATCACCGATTACATATGCCATCGTATTCTCTCCCTTCTTTTGCAATCATCTCGTACGCTGATAAATAATCTTCGCGTTCTATCTTGCGTCTTGCTTCTTCTAATTGATATATTTTTCCCTGCAGTTTCCAACGCCTTAGCCTCTGCGGAAGTTTCCATTGCACCTATCGTTTTCATCACACTTTTTATGCCATGCACTTCCACCGTATAGTTTTTCCAATCCTGCGCCTGGTACAATCTTCGATTTTAATCCAATTATGTTCTCCTCGTATCGCATCTGCTAAATCTAAATTACTAAATGGCACAACCAATACTTTTTGATTCGAATACTTTTCACGGTTTGCAGATTTCTGACAAATAATAATCATGTGCACATTTTTTGACAAATGCAAGAAATAATCTTTGTGTACCTCATATTGAGCCTCATCTATTACAACGGTATTTCCCACAGGATATTCTAAAAGTTATCTTGCTGTAGCATTATAATAGGAAATCTTCCCACTTATAAACCACTTTCTATTGTAATGAAGTCCCATCTAAAGTGCAAGATAAAGGCAGAAAAAATCTGACATTTTACGACGTTTGTCGAAACTCCGTGACATGTTTTCTACGCCAATTTGGGAACAGATTTCTCTGGCACTTTGTATTTTTTCTTTGCTCTATTGCAATGGTATCAAAAAAAGTCTGCCACAATGGATGATATGGATCTGCAATCTGTTCTGATTGTGCCAGACGTTCTGCTTCCTGCTCTGTCATTTCTCTGATATAAAAAGATTCATTTTTAGGATGTACTGCAGCAAGTTTTCTACCGTCGTCAATCAACATCCAATCTTCCGATGGCATCCGATCCGAAAAGTGTTCTGCAAGTAACGACAATATCGCATGTTTTGGTCCTATATGTGCTATGTAAACCTGTTCACCTATGCCATCAAAACGCACAAATTCCCGTAAGCTGTGCATTTCATTCTGCACGTTACGGGCAATCTGCATCATACGACAAACGATTGGTTCCGCTAAATGTGCCATTACATTACTGTTTTTAAATCCATATTTAAGAAACTGATATATATCCATCATGGTATCTTGTTTTGCCAGCATCACATAATACACACAGGTATATGCCTCCCACGAAATTTTTCGATAAATGGACGTCATAACTTTCTTTGCTTTTTCACGATCTATCTCAACATGATGATATTCGTCAAATAACGTTGGCTGAATGATAGGTTCTCGTTGTAATTTCACTTTTTCCCGATGCGAAATCTCCCAATCCCACGCCTCATATATACACGTAAGCATTGCTTCCGGATGGTTCTCACAAGTAAATATCTGCATACGTCACCTCTCTTAATGCAAACCAAAGTCATCAAACAACGACATTTGTCTGCTTGTACTTTGTTCTATAACCTGCCAATTTTCTTTTGCCTGTAATGCTATTAATTGCCTTGTGATAAACGCTTCCTCCACAGGAATTCGATACAGCATCCGCCCATTGCATGTCAAGAAATAGTGCGCACGTTTTAACACAACTCCCATTTTTTTAAGATCATCAAATGTTAACGTTGCATATTTACGTGCATTTACAATACGACGTACCGATTTGGGGCCAATTCCTGGTACACGAAGTAACATCTCCATAGATGCTGTCTGCACTTCAATTGGAAACAATGCTAAATGATGTACTGCCCAGTTACATTTCGGATCTATCTGTTCATTGAAATTCGGGTGCTGCTCGGACAATAGTTCTTTTGCTCGGAAACCATAAAAGCGCAATAGCCAGTCCGCCTGATACAACCGATGCTCCCGCAACAACGGCACAGGCGCATCCAACTCCGGTAAAACAGTATCTTCTATAAGTGGTACATATGCCGAAAAAAACACACGCTTTAAATCATATTTTCGATACATATATTCTGTTGCAAGTAAATACTGATAATCGCTCTCTCCTGTTGCACCTACAATCATCTGTGTACTCATTCCTGCCGGTGCAAATGTCTGCAAGGATGTTGTCTGCTGTATCTGATGCTTCTTTTCTGCTTCCACCAAGCCTTGCTTTTCTTCGATGGCCTCTCTTTCTGAAAAAATGCTCCCTGACAAATAATTGTTTAGAGAGCTTCGTTCCACATATGCAGATTTGCCAGATGCAATCCGGTTTCTTGCAATCGACGCAGCCGTTTTTTCCATCGGTGTCAAAATTGTATGAAAAGATTTGTGTGGTGCTAATATATGTAAACTATCTGCTGTTGGCAACTCAAGATTAATACTAACACGATCTGCTAGCAACGCAGCCTCGGAAAGTAATGCTTCTGGAGCTCCTGGAATCATCTTGACATGAATATATCCACGAAAATGGTATTCCTCTCGCAATAAATGCAATGTCTCACATATCCGTTCCATGGTATATTCTGGTGTATGCAATACCCCCGAACTTAAGAATAAACCTTCAATGTAATTTCTTTTATAAAATCCAATGGTCAATTCGCATATCTCATGTGGAGAAAATGTCGTCCGTTCCACATCATTCGACCTACGATTTATACAATATTTACAGTCAAAAGCACAATGATTCGTCATCAGTATTTTCAACAAAGAAATACATCGCCCATCCGCTGCAAAACTATGACATATTCCACTTGCACATGAGTTCCCAAGTGCTCCCTTTTCACCTTTTCGATCAACGCCACTGGATGTGCATGCCACATCATATTTTGCTGCATCCGCTAAAATATGTAATTTTTCTTGTAATGATTTTTCTGTTCGCATCTCTAACATAAGTTAATTATACGAACATTTGTTCTGTTTTTCAAGTAAATTTTATGATTTGTGTCACTACTTATGCCATTTAAACCCAACAATCGCACCAATCACACCGCCGACAATGTGTGCCATATGGGAAATATTATCCTGCAACGTAATACCCTCATAAATTTGCTGGCCTAAGAAAACTACAGCAACAAGTATAAATGTGATTGGAATATCACCACTCCGAAATCCCGTAAATGATGTCATCACAATAAATGCAAATGCAATCCCACTAGCTCCGCACAATCCAATCCCAGGGAAAAAAATATAATTAATAAGCGCTGTAACAACCGCTGTAATTACAATCACTTTTAAAATATTTTGTGAAGAGTATTTTTCTTCTAGCATCGGTCCTAAAAGCAAAATGTATGTCATGTTTCCAAGAAAATGATCCCATCCTGAATGGCCAAATACATGGGTAAAGAATCGTACATATGTCAGTGGATCTTTTAAGGAAGAATGATACGTAATAAATAATAATTGATTACTTCTTCCCCCTGTATATTCATTTAATAATGTGACACAAAAACATAATAAAACAAATGTTAAAATCACTGGCGAATTAAATACAATTCTAATTCCTTTTCTTGTATTTTTCACTTTTTCTGTCCTCTCTTTCCCGTTTTTCTATTTTATTTACAACAAAAGACCCCTGAAACATTGTAACACAATATCTCAAGGGTCCATACATAACAGGGGATCCAGGAATCGAACCCGGCTCTGGAGTTTTGGAGACTCTTATTCTACCGATGAACTAATCCCCTATATATCACAAAACCTATAATACAAGATTATAGGATGTAATGCATATATAAATTTATAACACCTTCAAAATTTCATACAGATTTCCTTAAAACCAACTTTTCTAAGGAAGTTCGATTCACTAGACTCAATCTTCGTCTTTGACTCGATTTCGTCAAGTTCCTTCGAACAATCTTCGCACTAAATTCATGCTTCGCATTCATCAAGTGCTCTAGATTTGGTTAAGCCTTCGATCTATTAGTAACAGTCAGCTACATGTATTACTACACTTCCACCTCTGTCCTATCTACCTTGTAGTCTTCAAGGGATCTTATCTCCTTTTAGGAGGGGATATCTCATCTTGAGGGGGGCTTCACGCTTAGATGCCTTCAGCGTTTATCCCGTCCAGACTTGGCTACCCAGCTATGCCATTGGTTGACAGCTGGTACACCAGTGGTCCGTCCAACCCGGTCCTCTCGTACTAGGGTCAGCTCCTCTCAAATATCCTCCGCCCGCGCCGGATAGGGACCGAACTGTCTCACGACGTTCTGAACCCAGCTCGCGTACCGC
>URCQ01000041.1 GCA_900546435.1 uncultured Pseudobutyrivibrio sp.
CAATGAATGCATTCACTCCACTCACCAAAATTCCTGCCTATTCTGGAGCAAAGGCTGCAATCAGCAACTTTACACAGTGGCTTGCCGTTCACTTTTCAAAGGCTGGCATCCGTGTAAACGCTATTGCACCGGGATTCTTCTCAACAAAGCAGAATGCTAAGTTGTTATTTAACGAAGATGGAACCCCAACTCCTCGTACCGGCAAGATCCTTGCTGCTACTCCAATGGGACGTTTCGGTGAATCAGAAGAGTTAATCGGAAGCCTTTTATTCCTTTTGAACAACGAGGCTGCTGGATTTATCACAGGTGTTGTTCTTCCAGTTGATGGTGGCTTCTCTGCATACTCAGGGGTGTAAACCGAAAGCGACCGAAAGCAACTTAGTGAATCCAAGCCGAAGGCGGCCGAAAGCAACTTAGTGAATCCGAGCGACAGCGTAGGATGAACTTAGTGCGAGGTCGTTCTGTGAGATTGGCGAGACCGAGCATTTGCGAAGGTAGAGCCTAGCGAACAGAACTTCCTTAAATGAAATGTTGTTATGTTATAAGTAGTAGAAAAGAGGTAATATATAATGGAAATGCAAGAATTATTAAAAAAAGTTGAAGAACTGAAAATCGTTCCAGTTGTTGTTCTAGAAGATGCAAAGGATGCAATTCCTCTTGGACAGGCATTGATTGATGGAGGACTTCCAGTAGCTGAGGTTACATTCCGTACAGCAGCTGCAGCTGATTCTATCAAGGCAATGAGCGAAGCTTTCCCAGAAATGCTCGTTGGTGCTGGTACTGTTGTAAACGTAGAGCAGTGCAAGAAGGCAATTGAGTGTGGAGCTAAGTTTATCGTAACACCTGGATATTCAGAAGAAGTTACAACATACTGCTGTGAGAACAATATTCCAATTCTTCCGGGCGTATGTACACCTACAGAACTTATGATGGTTGTAAATCATGGACTTCCAGTTGCTAAATTCTTCCCGGCAGCACAGTTTGGCGGACTTAAGACAATCAAGGCTTTGGCAGCTCCTTTCCCACAGATGCGTTTCATGCCAACAGGTGGTGTAAGCGAAGCAAATATCTTAGAGTATCTTGCTGAGCCAAAGATCATCGCAGCTGGCGGAAGCTGGATGGTAAAGGGTGATCTTGTTAAGGCTGGTAAGTTTGACGAGATCAAGGCTATGACAAAGAGCGCTGTAGACCTTGTAAAGAACGCTTAATTCATTATATAGACTCATACAGAATCGCTCACAGATGCTAGAATCCGTGGGCGATTTTTGACTAAAACGACGAGAAGAGAAAGGGCAAAACACATGAAAAAATTTATGGATAAGGATTTCCTTTTAACAACAGATACCGCAAAACATTTATTCCATGATTTTGCAGAAAATATGCCAATCATCGATTATCACTGTCATTTGAGCCCACAGGAAATTGCTGAGGATGCTCATTTTGAAAACATTACACAGGTATGGCTTGGTGGTGATCACTATAAGTGGCGTCAGATGCGTTCCAATGGTGTGGAGGAGCGCTACATCACAGGAGATGCGACAGACCGTGAAAAATTCCAGAAATGGGCAGAAACACTTGAAATGGCAATTGGAAACCCACTTTACCATTGGTCACATCTGGAATTACAGAGATACTTTGGCTATACAGGGGCTTTGAATGGTGATACAGCAGAAGAAGTATGGAATCTGTGCAACGAAAAGTTACAGAATATGTCTGCAAGACAGCTGATTCTTGATTCCAATGTAGAAATGATTGGTACAACGGATGATCCGATTGATGATTTGCATTGGCATAAAGTGATTGCAGCGGATGAAAGTTTTAACGTAAAGGTGCTCCCATCCTGGAGACCGGATAAGGCTGTCAATATTGAGAAAGATGATTTTGTTTCCTATATGGAAAAATTAGGTGATGCAGCAGGCATGAAAATCACATCGTTTGCAGATGTGAAGACAGCACTTACGAAGAGAATGGAATACTTCAAAGAAGCAGGCTGTTGTGTCAGCGATCATGGCTTGGAATATGTAGCATATGCAAAGACAACCGAGGAAGAAGTAGAAGCCGTATTTGCTAAGAAAATGGCTGGAGAGGCTTTGAACCATGAAGAAATCGGTAAATACAAGATGGGCGTTTTGTTACATCTTGGAAAAGAATATCATCGCTTGAACTGGGTAATGCAGCTGCATTATGGTGTAAAGCGTGATAACAACCGTAAGGTATTTGAAGCTTTAGGACCAGATGCAGGTATTGATAGTATTTCAACGAGTGCACCAATCAACGAGCTGGCAGATTTCTTAAATGCACTGGCTTATACAGATGAACTGCCAAAGACAATTATTTACTCATTGAATCCTATCGATAATGCAGCGATTGGAACCATTATTGGCTGCTTCCAGTCGGCAGAAGCTGTAGGAAAGATTCAGCATGGTTCCGCATGGTGGTTTAACGATAATAAGACAGGCATGATGGAGCAGATGACATCACTTGCAAACTTAGGATTGCTTGGTAACTTTATCGGTATGCTCACCGATTCAAGAAGTTTCCTCTCTTACACAAGACATGAATATTTCCGTCGTATTATGTGTGAACTGATTGGAAATTGGGTAGAAAATGGCGAATATCCAGCCGATGACAAATCTTTACAGAAGATTGTAGAAGGCATTGCATATCGCAACGCAAAACGTTATTTCGAAATTTAGTACATCAGGTAGTACATCAGGGACGTTCCTTTTGCCACAAGGAGCGTCCCTTTTTCCATCTTTATCTTGTGATGTTTCTAACCCATACATATTTTTTGTAGTGTTTGTAAACGGCAGGAAGTTTTACAATTTCGTCTAAGCTGATAATGATATAGACAAGCCAGACAGGCGCATGGAAAACGAACGCGGTAATAAAACCAAGAGGTACGGAAAAACACCACATGGCACCCAGATTACCAATCATATCAAATTTTGCATCGCCGCCAGCACAGAAAATACCATCGAGTACGGTGGTGTTTACAGATTGCCCCATGAGGTTGACTCCAAGTACAACCATCATAAATTGCAGATAGCCTCTTGCGGTGTCCGACATTGGAGCAACGTGGGATACAAATGGTGATAGGATAATTAAAATGGTTCCGGTTACTACACCGATGAGAATGGAGATACGCGTAATCCTGCCTCCGTAAGTTTTCGCTTTTTCCAGTTCATTTGCGCCAAGCAAATTGCCGACAAGAATACCTGCACCGGCACTGACACCACGAATCACGCATTGCACCATACTTTTTACAATGCTGGCAATGGAATTTGCAGCGACAGCATCACTGCCCATGTGCCCTAGAATGACAGAGTATAGGACAAAGGCAATGCCCCATACAAGAGCTGCACCAAGTGCCGGTGTTGTGTAGTACCAAAAATCTTTTGTTAAAACTTTACTGGTGTGCCAAATGCCGGCCCAGCGAATGGCAACATTATGAGCGTGGCGTACAGCAAAATATGCCCATACAAGTTCGACCAATCGAGCAGTAACTGTTGCGTAAGCGGCACCGACAATGCCAAGACGTGGCGCCCCCAACAGACCAAAAATCAAAATGGCATTTAGGATAATATTAATAATGACAGCGGAAGAGCTGATTTTAGAACTCAGCGCGGCATGCCCTGTGTTTTTTAGAAGAATCAGATAAATCTGTGAAATTCCACAAAAAACATAGGAAAGTGCAACAGCGCGTAAGTAGGACGCACCATTGGAAATCAGAAGGGGATCATTTGTAAAAATGTGCATAAGTCCACCCGGTATCATAAGGGCAAGCACTGTAAAAATCCCGCTGGATAAAAGGTTGGTATATAACGCAACGGGCATGACTTTTTCAATGGATGCAGTGTCTCTTTTGCCCCAATATTGTGCAATCATAATGCCGCAGCCAGCAGCAATGCCGGCAACAAAGAGATTGAGAACAAATTGAACCTGCCCTGCGAGAGAAACGGCAGAAAGAGATGTCTGGTCGACAAATCCTAGCATCAGAGCATCGGTTGCACTGACGAGCGCCAGCATAAATTGCTGTATGGCAATTGGCACAACCAGATGCAACATTTGTTGCGCTAATTCATTATCTTTTGTTTTGGATAGCATCATGGTAAAACTCCTTTATGTTTCGTCAAATCCTTGCTATTTTATCGGTTATGACAGGCTGGTGTCAAGGAATTTCAGAGAAAGGACAAATTACGCGAAAGAAAGTGAAACGTGGGGAAAAATAGAGCAAGATATGTAAATCGTATGGGATAGAAAATGAGTTGGATAAAAGTAGCAGAAACGGTATAATGAAGGTGATTGAAAATCGGAAAAGAAAGAAGATAGGAGGGGGTTCTTTGAAAGGATTGCTGGAAATTTGCTGTGGCAGTTTTGAAGATGTGAAAATCGCCTGGGAAAATGGTGCAGATCGCGTGGAACTTAATAGTGCATTGTATTTGGGTGGGCTGACACCGTCACTCGCTCATTTGATTTGTGCAAAAGAGCAATGTGATATTCCCGTTGTGACTATGGTTCGACCAAGGGGAGGTGGGTTTTGTTATTCCGAGGAAGAATATCAGACGATGCTTTTGGATGCGCGCATACTGTTAGATCATGGAGCAGATGGGATTGCGTTTGGCTTTTTACATACGGATCATACACTGGATGTTGCGCGTACGGAAGAAATGATTGCACTTGTTCATGAAAAAGGAAAGGAAGCAGTATTTCATCGGGCATTCGATTGTGTCACGCAGCAGGAGCATGCGGTGGAAATTTTAATTTCTCTTGGAGCAGACCGGATTCTTACCAGTGGTGGTGCGCCGGATGCATGGACAGGAAGACAACAATTGCAATGGCTGCAAAGCCAATATGGAAAAGAAATCACATTTTTGGCAGGAAGCGGTGTAAATGCTGAAAATGTAAAGAATTTGATGGAATACACGAACGTGGAGCAGGTGCATACATCTTGTCGCAAATGGAACGTGGATGGGACAACCTCGCATCAGAATGTGGATTTTTCTTATGATGCAGAAAAAAAGGATGCATATGAGATGGTAGATCCTCAAAAAGTAGAAAAAATGGTAAAAGCATTGACCTTGTAGTTTGTATATGGTTTAGAGTTCAGGTGTAAAAAGCAAAACACGGAGGAGTGGAAAATGATGAACATCAAACAAGTAGAAAAACTTACAGGGATTTCAAGCCAAAATATTAGATTTTATGAAAAAAGTGGATTGATTCATCCAAAACGTAACGAAGAAAATGGATATCGAGAATATAATGAGGAAGATGTCCGTTTGCTAAAACTGGTAAAAATGTTTCGCATGCTGGATATGCCTATCGAACAGATTAAGTTGATGTTATTTGAAACGGATGAGTTGGACAATCTTCTCGTAAAACAGGAAAAAGCGTTAGAGAAAAAATTGGCAAATACAAAGTGTGCGATTGATCTCTGTGAAAATTTAAGAAAAACGCATAAAACAATTGCAGATATTGATGTTGATTCGTATCTCAACCAGATGGAAAAGGTGCCGGGCAATTATTTTGATAAGTGGATTTCGGATTATAAGGATGTGGTTCAATATGAGCACCAAAGAACCTTTACGTTTACACCAGATGATGAGATAAAAGACTTATATGATTTCGCTAATGCACTGTATGCTTATGCGAGAGAGATGGATAAGGAGATTACCATAACGAAAGAGGGGATGTATCCGGAATTCATTATGGATGGGGTGGAATACACTGCAGAACGAAATTACACGGCTGTTCGCGGTATTCCGGTAGCGGTGATTCGATGTACAAGAAAGGATGCGCCGGAAACAGATGCTGCGTACCAATCGGGTAGAAAGAAATGGATGCGGTTGCTGCATGTATGTTGGCCGGCAGTATTGGGAATGCTGTTACTCGTCCTTTTGGCAGGACCAGCATCGTTGAAAACGCTGTTTTCTACCATGGAAGGCGCTCTTATTCTGATCGCTATGTTGGTGTTGTGTGTTGCAATGTCTATTCGTAATTATTTCTTTTATTGGAATCGCAGTGATGTGCAAGAAAAATTCACAAAGGATTAAAAAGTAGAGTAGATTATGAAAAGGTAATTACTGGTAACAATCTTGAGCTTAATAATGGGATGATCGATTGTAGCTTGCGGCAAGCAGGAAACCACAGATGGTAAAGAATCGATTAATGAGACTGTTGAATCCGTACAGGAAGAGACCACAGAAACAGATGACGCAGAGAGTACAGCAAGAGGTATCAAGCTTGGAGATAGTATAGACAAAGTATTTGAGTTATATGGTCCAGCAGATAAATATGACATATGCACTAAAAAATATTTTTCACATGATAATTTAAACGACACTGAACAGTACACTTATTTCTTGAAACTCGATTCAACAAAAGATTACTTTTATGCATTTACATTTTATGCAGATCAATACAGTGATGTAATGCTTCTTATGGCTCCTTCCATGCATACAGGCTTCACACCTGCTCGTGTCAATGGAAAATGCGTACAGGTCAGCATATTTGCGAATCCTGATGAAACTCTGTATTATTTTAGCGAACACAAAGGACATCAGGGAATTGCTGGTACCCCGGTTGAACGTTATCTACAAGATGCTATTGATAATGAACCAGAACTCACCTGGCACAAACAGATGAAAGATCTTTTTTCTGAAGTCATTCATGAAGCCAAACAGACTCGAGATTTTTCTCCAGAACGAATTCTTCAGATTGAATACACCAATAACAGAGCAGAGAGAGGGCTTCGCAAGAATCTTTTTCTTACTGCACAAGAAGTATTCTCCAATTTATAATTCTAGACAAGAAACACGCCCTTGACCCGCGTATTCAACGTGGGCTAAGGGTGTGTTTGTTATTTCTTATTCTGGCAGATGTGTGAACAGTAGCCCTATATGGACTGAATCTGAAAAATACAGTAAAATCAATAAACAACAGATTTTTCGTGCTTTATTGTTCCCATGATTCTTTCTTTATCTATAGATTGTACTATTTTTGAATCCTCCTTTAATAAGGTATCAAGAGAAACGTCAAATTGATCGCTTATACTTACAAGGATTTGCTATTCAGGATAACTTTTCCCATTTTCCCAATTTGAAACTGTTTGTCGAGTAACATGAATCAATTTACCGAACTCCGCTTGTGTTAATTGATGTTCTTTACGTATGCTCAATATCTGATTTCCTATATTCATAATATTACGTACTTCTTTGACAGGTGCTTTTTCTCTTTTTTAGAAACTTTTTGAAACTTTTTATACCATAAATTCATCTAATAAATATCAATCGGTTGAGATGAAGCTTGAAAACAATTGGAAGAAGGTGGCGTATAAAATGAAATCTCTTGTAAAGCGGGCGCAAAGGGGAGATGATCAGGCGTTCGTGGAATTGATAGAAGAAAATAAGCAGGCCATGTATAAAGTGGCGGTCAGTATTTTAAAAAACGATTTTGATGCAGCTGATGCAATTCAGGAAAGCATCCTTACTTGCTATGAAAAGCTGAGAGAATTAAAAAAAGCACAGTATTTTAAGACATGGCTGCTCAGAATATTGATCAATAATTGTAATCAGATGCTTAGAGAACAGAAGAAAGTAGTCGGAATTGAGGACTATTATGGGGCAGAAGATGCAAAAGGAAAGAAAGCAGAAGAAAAGATTGCAGCACCACTGGGAGTAGCGACAATCAACGAAGAATTTCTGGAGCTGTTAGACCAGATGGAACAGCAATATCGGGGTGTATTGATTTTATATTATGTAGAAGAGATGAGCATCCGGGAAATCAGTCAAATACTACAGATGAATGAAAACACAGTGAAGACAAGACTTTCCAGGGGCCGAGGGGTATATAAAAAGCTATACCTGAAAGAACACCCGGAATTTCAATTTGAATAGAGGATGCTTTTAGAATGCAGCTGATGGAAAATGCAAGCAAAAAGGAGGTTTTGATGATGTCATTTGAGGAAAAGATGAAAAAAGAATTGAAAAAAGACCTGGAAATCCCAGATGTTGTAGAACAGAAAATTCAGGATGCATATAAAGAAATCAGACAGGGGGGTGTTACGATGAAGAAACTAAACAATGGTAATCAGAAGAAGAGAAAAGCATGGATAGCGGCAGCGGCAGCGGTAGCAGTAATCGCAGTATCAGGAAGCGTATTTTATGCAAATCCAGTGCTGGCGAAAAATATTCCAGTGATTGGAGATGTCTTTGCAAAACTGCAGAAAAACAAGGAGAATAATCCATACGGGGATAAGGACAAGACAGCATATGGAAAAATTGCAGATAATTCAGAAAGTGTGCAGAATCCGGGATCAGAAGCAGAAAGCAATGGCGTGACAGTAACAGTATCAGATGCGTATTGTGATGGATATGAAATGTATTTTACTATGACAGCAACAACAGATAATGATCAGGTAAATCAGAAGGACTATTTATTGCCTGAGAATAGCCAGCGGGTTTATGTAAATGGGGAAGAGGCCGCAGCTGAAGTAGCCCTAGAGAAAACAGAAGACGGAAGCTTTGTCGGATTGGGGCACATCAGTGCCGGATGGTTGACGGACAACACATTTAAAGATCAGTCCACTGTAGATATTAAGTTCACGGAGTTGTATGCAAAGGTAGAGAATCAACCGGAACCGACAACTTATGTAGAAGGTGAAAATCTGATCACAGGTCAGTGGAATCTTGAGTTTACCGTAGACACAGACACAAGCCTGTTAAATACTTATGAGGTAAATACAGAAAACAATGGATTTACAGTAAGTAAGATTGTGAAAGCACCGGCATCCACTTATTTGTATCTTGAAGTGCCGGAAGAATACGAAAATGTACAGATGATTCTTACAGATGCTAATGGAAACAAGCTAGAAGAATTCGGTGGAACAACAACAGATCCAGAAAATGGGATGTATGAGATTCAGCTTCAGTTTGAGCAGACAGATACAAACCAGATTCATATTCAGGTTATAGATATGGATCAGAGTACGAACGATAATCTGGTTATGGTTGCAGAAATGACAGCTGATCTGAATTAAACAATAGTTATTTTCCGTAATAACATGGTGTCTTCTCGGGGAATGACAGGATGCAAAATGGCGGTCAAAAAATGACCGCCATAAAAATTTGTAATCAAACTGTAACCCCCAAATGGCTACAAACAAAAAAGGAAGCCTTGACTTATCAAGCTTCCTACTTTATTAACCAATGCGGAAGATGGGACTTGAACCCACACGTTCGCAATGAACACAAGATCCTTAGTCTTGCTCGTCTGCCAGTTCCGACACTTCCGCATATCATCTCGCGACGACTTGATAATAATATCAAAATGCATGAAGGATGTCAACAGCTTTTTGCAATTTAATTTTATAACTATTTATTTTTGTATTTCTGGGTATCACGCATGTATTTTTAGCGCGCATACCCACACAAACATATTTTTCTTCAGGTGACTTGCAATTTGCAAGCCACTTTGTTATGCTAGATGCACTTTCTAGGAATTCTCCGGTCAGTTCGACCAATGTTT
>URCQ01000042.1 GCA_900546435.1 uncultured Pseudobutyrivibrio sp.
TATGTTACAGCGAATAGAGAGGAGATGATGTTATGGCTGTATATAAAGACGGTGATAAGTGGCGTGTCATTTACCGCTATACCAATTATAAGGGCGAGCGTAAGCAGACACAGAAACGAGGATTTGCAACCAAGCGTGAAGCGGTTGCATGGGAGCATGAGGTTATGTTAAAGAGTGAATCCAAGCTGGACATGACCTTTGCCAGCTTCTTTGAAATTTATGAGGAAGATAAGAAAAAGAGGGTAAAGGAAAACACATGGGAGTCCAAGAGCCATGTTATCCGTACCAAAATACTTCCCTATTTCGGGGAGCGTAAGATTGCGGAGATTGAGCCGAAGGATGTGATTGCGTGGCAGAATGAACTTCTTGCCTACAAGGGCGAAAATGGGGAAGTGTATTCTCCGACTTACCTTAAAACCATTCATGCACAGTTAAGTGCCATTTTCAATCATGCGATAAGGTATTACCATCTGCCGAGCAATCCGGCACAGAAAGCAGGCTCTATGGGAAGTGAGGAACACAAGGAAATGCTGTTTTGGACGAAAGAGGAATATCTGAAATTTGCGGATGTGATGATGGATAAGCCACTTTCCTATTATGCCTTTGAAATGCTTTACTGGTGCGGTATCCGTATGGGGGAACTTCTTGCCCTGACACCGAAGGATTTTGATTTTGAGAAGCAGACACTTACCATTAACAAATCCTATCAGAGATTAAATGGCAGGGATGTGATTACCACACCGAAAACCAAGAAAAGCAACCGTGTTATCAAGATGCCGAAGTTTTTATGTGAGGAAATGCAGGAGTATATCGGTATGCTGTATGAGGTTAATGAGAATGACAGGCTGTTCCCGATTACCAAGCATTATCTGCACCATGAGATGGACAGAGGGGCGAAGCTTGCCGGAGTGAAGCGTATCCGTATTCACGATTTAAGGCACAGTGCGATTTCTCTCTTGATTGAGATGTGATTTTCCGCTCTTGCGATTGCGGAAAGGGTAGGGCATGAAAGTATTGATATTACTTACCGGTATGCACATTTATTCCCTACCAAGCAGACGGAAATGGCAAATAAACTGGATGTGGAAAGAATGGAAGGAGACGAAGCATGGACAAGAACTTAGATTATAAGGGAAGATGGAGAAACAAGACCGTAGCATTTCGGGTATCTGAGGAAGAAGCAAAGCTCATTGATACGCAAGTAGCATTATCGGGATTAACCAAGCAGGACTATATTATCAGACGGTTGCAGTGCCGGGATGTGGTGGTACAGGGCAATCCCAGAGTGTATAAGGCATTACGCAATCAGATGGCAGATATTTGTGAGGAGTTGAAGCGTTTGGAGGGTTGCAGTGAAGCAAATGACGAATTGCTTTACACCATCCAAATGATAGCAAAGATTATGAACGGACTGAAAGGAGAAATTGAATGACAGGAAAAGAAAAAGCGACTGCTCCGGTTTCATCTGTTGGCGCAGATGGGAAGCAGTCACTATGTAACAAATCCAATAGAAGTATAGCAGATTTGCCCCAAAAGGGCAATCTGCAAGCCACCGAAAGTTGTCCGATGGAGTCAGAAAAAATGCAGAATAAGGACGAATTACAGACCGTATCCATGACGGAGCTTTATGATACGGTTTATCCGCCTAAAATCCCGATTGTGGACGGTCTGATATATGCAGGTACTTATCTCTTTGTAGGCGCACCAAAAGTAGGCAAATCCTTCTTTATGGCACAGCTTGGCTACCATGTAAGCATGGGGCTTGATTTATGGGATTATCCGGTGCGAAAGGGTACGGTTTTATATCTTGCCCTTGAGGATGATTATGCGAGGTTGCAGAAGCGTTTGTCGAGGATGTTCGGTATGGAGAGTAGTGAAAATTTCTACTTCGCCACACAGTCCAAAAACTTAAATGAGGGCTTGGAAGAACAGCTAAAGCAGTTTGTAAAGGAGCATACGGACGCAAGGCTGATTATCATTGATACCTTGCAGAAGGTAAGGGAAGTCGGTGGAGATAAATTTAGCTATGCAAGTGATTATGAGATTGTAACTAAGCTGAAAGCCTTTAGTGATGAATATGGTATCTGTCTGTTGGTAGTACACCATACAAGAAAGATGGAGTCCTCTGACAGCTTCGACATGATTTCCGGTACAAACGGATTGTTAGGAGCTGCGGACGGAGCGTTTGTTATGCAGAAGGAAAAGAGAACGGATAACAAGGCTGTTTTAGAGGTGGCAGGGCGTGACCAGCAAGACCAACGGTTACTCCTTGATTTTGACAGGGAGCAATGTGTGTGGAAGCTGACAAAGGCAGAAACGGAGCTTTGGAAAGAGCCTGCTGATCCAGTACTGGAAGCCATTGCAAAAGTGGTATCAGAGGAAAAGCCATTGTGGAACGGAACAGCTTCGGAACTGTTACAGCTTTTGCCGGATTTGGATATGCAACCGAATGTACTTACAAGGAAGTTGAATATTGGAGCGGAACAGTTGTTTGTGAACTATGGTGTCTTTTATGAGAGCAACAGAAAATGCACCGGACGAATCATAAAATTGGAATTATTGCAATCGCAGGTGTGACGATATGTGACGGTTATGACGGTATTTTATATAACAGTGTCGATGTGAAAAATATCGTCATTATCGTCATAACCGTCACGGATGATGATGGAAAGGATGGATTGATGGGATTGAAAAATGTGCAGATTTCAGAGGAATTATTTATTGTACTCCTTAAATATCACTTGGTGGAAATAGATGATGTTTTACCGGAGATAAAGAAAGGTTTGGAAGAAAAATTGGAAGCTATGGTAAGGCGAGATTTATACACAAAATATAAGACTGCTCCAACTGAGGAAGAAAGAGAAAAGGCACGACAGGAGTATCTGGAAAAGGTGGGAATGCACCGGAGCTTTCGATGGTAAATTTTTTTCTTCAGCGTGTGGGACGGGAGCGTGCCACGCTCCTGTATATGTTAGTTAAGGAGAAAGTCGGATTAGGGTGTAATGACAAAATCGGACTACACTCACAAGCCCTCGGCGTATGAGAGCGAAATACACCCATCGCACAAAACTTCGTTTTGTACTCTGTGTATTTCGCCCTTGCAGGGGGCAAATTTACGCAGGCGTAAATTATAAATGCTATCGCATTTATGCCTATGCCGGATACGGCAGATGGTTCGTAAACGGATGCCTAAGCATCCACTCACGATAGCAAAAACCGCTATCATTTTTCAAAGAAAGGGGGCTATGCCTATTGTAAGAAATTCATTTATACAGATGTCAAAACTGCCTAATGTGAAAGGCAGAATCAGCTATATAGCGAGCAAAGCAAGACAGGAAAATTTGTATGCAGTTTATGAAACAATTGACCGCAAATTTTGGACGGAGCTAGCGAGATGTAATCAAGAGGAATTTAAGAAAAGCGGAACAGAAGGAACTTGCATTGAAGCGAGGGAACTGATTATAGCCTTGCCGGAAAGTTTCGTAGATTATGAGCCGGACAGGTTGCTGAAACTTTTTACGGAGCATTTCAGACAGAATTATGGAGTGGAATGTATTTCAGCTCTGCACCATAATAAACGCAAGACCAATTATCATATCCATCTTATCTTTTCAGAGCGAAAACTGCTTGATGAGCCTGTGGAGAAGATTGCAACAAGAAATATGTTTTATGACGAAAACGGAAAGCATGTACGCACCAAAAAAGAGATACTGGATGAAGCTGGACAGCTTCGGAACGGCTGTAAAATTATCCCTAAGGGCGAGGTATATGAGCGGAACATTTTTACCATAAAGGACAGCCGATTTAAGAGCGATGGTTTTCTTGATGAAGTGAAACGCTCCTACACTGACCTTATCAATATTTATGTCAAAGATGACAAGCAAAAGCTCAAGGTTTTTGACAGAAACGGTGTGTATCTGGCTACCAAAAAGATTGGCAAGAACAATCCAAAAGCGGAGCAGATAAAAGCCGATAATCAGTATCGTGCCATGTGGAATCAGACGGTGGATAGGGCGTTGATTAGTGGTGTGCCGGAGGGGCAGATTTTGGAAGTGAAGCAGAGCGAAATTGGACAGAAGGTAAAGGCTTCCATTCAGAAGTCGGGGAGAAATCCGGCACTGCTAAAAAGCATTATTATGACCGCTATTTATGCGTTGGAGCTTCTCATTGGCAAGGTATTCAAGTTGGCTTCACAAAAGACAGATAAGGGCATGGAAGCGGTTGCAAAGGCAGAAGCGGAACAGACACCTGTTAAGAAGGTAAATCCGTTTGTAAAAGCCAAGAAGGAGCATGTACCGGAAATGCCGAAGAAGTCAGCACTTGCTTCCAAGTATCCAAGACTTGCGGATATTTATAATAAACTGGAGAAGCAGAATGCTGCTATTTATGATAGAGAGCAACAGCTTGCCAGCGTGGAGAAGGAGTTTGCCGGGGCAAAGGGTATCTTCAAGGCAAAACAGCGTAAGGAGTTGCAGGAGCAGGCAGAACAGATAAAGACACAGATAGGCAATATGAAGCAGTATTTATCAAGTATTGTGCAGGGTTATGGCTATAAGAATGTGAAGGAGTTTCTTGCAGAATATAAGGCTTCTAAGGTGGAGTATACCGATTATCAGTCGGCAGTCGCAAAGTGGGAACAGCAGACCGGAAATAAGGCGGAATCGGACAGCATGAAGGCAAGATTACAGAGGAAGCAACAGGAAGTAAAGGAACTGAATAGGCACAATATGCCTCAGAAAAAGTACAGTAGAGATGCTAGGTAATGTAGGAAGTGGAGCAGGAAACTGCTCCCTTTTGTAATACAATAGGACTTTGATTCAGTAAGTAATTTGATGAAGCTAAAGAGAAACAAAGATTTATATTGACATATATAGATGGACGATATATACTGTAGACAACCGATATATAGATTATCTACATAAGGAGGATTAGATATGGCTGTTGATAAGGCATTAATTTCTGGAAGTATGACAATGCTTCTACTCAGATTACTTGCGGAAAAAGATATGTATGGTTACGAGATGATTGATACTCTGCGTAAAAAATCCTGTAATGTGTTTGAATTGAAAGCAGGAACATTGTATCCTTTATTGCATGGTTTAGAAGGAAAAGGATTGCTTAAGGTATATGAGCAGGAATATGTTGGTAAGACGAGGAAGTATTATAGCATCACGAAAGAGGGAAGAGCATTGCTGGAAACAAAGAAAGCAGAATGGAACGAATATCAATCTGCTGTAGCCAATGTTCTTGCAATGGGGGTGTAGATATGGAAAAATATTTGGAAAAACTGTTATTGCAAATTCGTTGTAAAAAAGCAAGACCATATATTGCCGAGGAGATAAAGGGACATATTGAAAGTCAGATAGAAGACAATATTGCTGATGGAATGTCATATGAAGAAGCAGAAAAAAATGCTGTTGCAGATATGGGTGATCCGATTGCGGTTGGTATTTCATTGGATAAAATTCATAAGCCCCAGATTGCTTGGAAATTACTTGTTATTGTAGGAATATTGAGCCTGCTAGGAATTTTGCTACAGCAGTCTATTTTTTATCAAAGTGGATATAGTAATTTAGAACCGTTTATGCAGGAGATGTATCAACTTGAGACGGAAAGTTTTGTTTATTCTGTTTTTATTGGTTTTGTCTTAATGTGTGGGATTTATTTTATTGATTATACTGTAATTGCAAAATACTCCAAGATAATAGGTTTATTCATAATTACTATGGGGATTTTGCTTTTGGCTGGTTTCTTTGGTGGTGATATTAATGGAGTGCGGTATAGTATTGGATTTGGAATGTTCAGAATCTCTGCTCCTTCACTGATGATGTTTTATGTTCCAATCTATGGAGCAATTTTATATAAATATAGAGATGGTGGTTTTCCTGCATTGTTAAAGTCGATTGTTTGGCTGATTATTCCTGTTTTTATTACTTTTCGAATGCCGAATCTTATTGTTGCGATAATTATGATAATTAGTATGTTGATTCAGCTTACGGTGGCTATTCTAAAGGGGTGGTTCAAAATATCGGTAAAAAAGACAATTGTTAGTCTGTGGGCAGTTTTCATGTTTTTGCCTATTATGTTGTTGTTTGTGATGTACACATTTCATTTGTTGGCAGAGTATCAGGAAGCAAGGATTCGCTCCTTTTTTTCTGCTTCAGGAGAAGGATTTTATCTTACTTCAATGCTCAGAACATTTAGCAAAGACATTTTGTTTGTAGGTAATAGAGGAAATGATGTGATTGGCAGTTTGCCAGAGTTTAATAGTGATTACATTTTTTCTTATATTCTCAATAGCTATGGAAGTATTGCTGGAATCGTTGTTGTTGCTGTCTTGGCAGCACTTGTAATGTTTATTTTTGGAGCTTCTATTAAACAAAAAAATGAACTTGGCATGGTTATGGGATTTGGTTGTGGAATGATAATCTTATTAAATATTTTATTAAACTTGTTAGGTGCTTTGGGTATAATTCCACCAGCATCCTCCTTCTTGCCATTTTTATCCATTGGTAGAAGTAACATTTTATTGTGCTATGCATTGGTAGGAATCATTATGAGTATTTACAGGTATAAGGACGTGTATCCTAAAAAAATCAGAGCATCACAGGTTTCATTTCAAAAAACAATAAACATATAACGTAAAGATGGATTAGCGGCTTGACCTATCTGTAGTCAATAGTTATAATTTGTTTCATGGCAACACTTTGGCAACAGAAAATCAGTAAGCCAAAATAAAATGTGTAAATGGAGTAAAATATCGGCAAATTTTAAACAAAACTTAAACAAAACGGTTTAAGATAAAGCTACAACTTGCTGAGTTTGAATAATTTTCAAAAGCTCGCAAAGCCTAGTAAAATGGGCGTTTGCGAGCTTGCTTTTTGCCTTGTGGTACTATTTTGGTACTAAAGCTTAGGATTACTATTGTTGAGTTCATTAATACAATTAGTTAATACAGTATTATTGTAATCATCGGAATTCTTGGAAATATATTCTTCAGAAATTTTAATGAATTTAATATTAAAATCTTCAGAAGCTTTTGTCATCATATTTACAAAATTAATAAATGTATTGTAATTCAAATTGTAGGTTAGCATTTTGTTTAGTTCGTTAGTATTAAATGTTGGAGCGGTTTCTTCAATGTAGCGTCTATAAAATGGTTTGTTATAGATATTTTCAAGTAATAAGCCAACTTCACGTCCATAGCCTTGGTTGCCAGCTAAAATGCTATATATAATGTTATTTATATTGTTTATAGATAGTGAATTTATAAAGTTTTCATTTAGTTGTTTTAGCTGTAAAACAGCTGGATTACTTATTGTGTAATCATAGTCAGAAATCCTTTCAGATATATCATTTATCAATGAAGAATATAAAAATTCATTGTTACACAATGCAAATATTTCTTGAAATTTTTGACTAGCAAAATTTGATTTATCTAAAACATGCTCAATGTAATCAGATTTAATTTGCGTAATTTGTTGTTGACTACAAATTTTTTTGCTGACAATAGTTATCCATAATTCGGTTTGGTTATCAGTCATTTGTTCATAATTGTAATTGAGTAAATCGATAATATTGCTGTTGAATGCTGAATCTGACAGTCTATCATTTTGCAAAATTTGTAGTATAAGTTCATTATATCCTTGATCTTGCTCGATAAATGGTATAAAAATGTGAAGTAGGCGCTTTATATTTTCGATTGAAAGAGTATTAATAATATTAGGATTTGCATCTAAAATAATCATCGATTTGGAATGAAAGTTTGAATCTAATAATAAAGGTTGAAATATTTTTTCAAAAGTATCATTTAAAGTATTTGACATATTGGCAAAGAAATACTCTTTATTATTAGTGAAAGATGTTTCATTCATAATTCCTTTGATTAATTTTTGTGCAAGAGGAATTATAATTCGTTTGCTGCATAATTGAAGTTGCTTATTTACAATAATCTGAATTTCAGTTTTATCAATTATCGGAAAATAAGTATCAGAATTTATGCTGGCATATAAGGTGTTTATATATTGCTGACCCAGTAGGGCTGGTTTAGATGCCAAGATATCAATAATTGTAGAATATACATAACGTGCACATTCTGCGGTACATATGTATCCACTTGGGTGAGCACAGTCATTACGTATATCCAAACATCTATTCAGCTCTTTTGCCTCTGAAGGACTCAATAAATCTATATTAGATTTAGCACATCCATCAACTAATAGTCTTTCATAAGGCTTGAGCTCTTCTTTGGCTTTGGAAACATTGGCTTCGAGTTCAGCAATGTCTTTATTGCTTGAAGCTAATCCTTTAAGTTTATTATGCAAATCATGAATTCCGCCAATTATTGACAGTATCACACAAGCACGATAAGCTTCTCCAGAATAGCAGTTGAGTGCTTCGTGTAAATATGACTTTATTTCATCATCGTATACTCTATTAAGTAATAATTCCATATCTCGTATCATATTATTTGCTCCTATAAATTATTATTGGTATGAGGCCATGTTATTTTCCACTCAAAATATTCATTTGGAGAAATCTCTCCATTATTTAATTTCATTTTCATTTCACACCATTCCGAAAGGAAATCATTTACCAATCCATATTCAAAAGTTAATGCAACAGGTGAGCCTGCACTGTCATAATCATCTTCATTGTAAGTTGGTCTGGCGGTCTCGGAAGGTTTTGCCGGAGTCATTGTAGTCAGATGAATCAGGTTGCCGGGAGCTGTATACTCTGGAAATCTTGTGCCTTTTCCACGTGCCGGGAGAGATGTGGCACTTTCTTCAAGCCAGAAAAGTGTTTCAATGATATCTTCAGCAGCACCAAGGCTATAATCAGAGATTGCCTTATAATTGCAGTGCAATGCATCAGCAAGCTTTAGAATCATATCTTCACCGGGAATGCGGGCACCGGTTTCATACTGGGATATGCGGACAGACATATTTTTGCCCTCAAATCCAAGAGCACCGCCCAGCTCGTCCATTGTCATTTTACGGAATACCCGTATTTTCTTTATTCTTTCACCAATTGTCATAGTGTAGTCACCTCCGTTTATCTGTTCCTGATGGACTGTTAAAGACAGTATAACACGGGAAAAAATTAAAATGAAAGTTTTTCTATACGAAAACATTAGAAAAATCTCTTGGTAATTCAATACCACACAGTATGAAACC
>URCQ01000043.1 GCA_900546435.1 uncultured Pseudobutyrivibrio sp.
ACAAGGTGGAAATCTATCACCATTGCTGGCAAATGTCTACCTCAATGAGTTCGACTAAGAAAGACTGATAAACAGTGGCTTTTATGATTTAGCCACAGCCTATCAGTCTGTGCACGTCAACTATTGAAACCGCCGTGTACCGAACGATACGCACGGGGGTGTGAGAGGACGGCGGTTAGTCACCGCCTTCTACTCGATCATTCATGTTATTTTTTGTTGTATAGTTCGCAGATAATATCTACGCAGGTATCTTCACCTAACTGACCGCTATCGAGAGCAACATCATAATTGCGGTAATTACCCCATTGCTGGTCTGTGTAATACTTATAGTAAGTCTTACGTTGCTTGTCTTTCTTGGCAAGACGTTTTTCAATGCCAACATTTTCGATTTCACCGTAGCGTTCTAAGACACGTTTGGTACGATGCTTCATATCAGAATGAATAAAGACATTTAAGCATTTAACATCTTCTCTGCGCAGAATATAATCGGCACAGCGTCCGACAATGACGCATGGTCCTGCAGCAGCACAATCTAAAATAACGCGCTTTTGTGCAATGAAAATTTCATCCTGTGGACTTTGAAAATACATGGCACTAGCAGAGGAAATATCAAACCATCTATTCGCAGAGGCAGAGTATTCGCCTTGATCTTCAATCAATTCCTTGGCATAACCACTTTCTTCTGCAACACGTGTTACAATTTCTCCATCATAAAATGGTATACCGAGTTTGGCGGCAACTTTCTCACCGATGCTATGACCACCGCTACCAAATTCTCTACTTATCGTTATTACTGGGTACATATGCATTACCTCCCTTCGTTTATACTCACATTATATTCAAAATTGTCTGAAAAATCAATGGAAAATCGACAAAGGTTTCGTGAATTTGCACGTCCAAGATGTAGTGCCCCGTACTGCGACAGAAGTTGTCCATGGGTAGGAGCAGTACACGTCGAGCAGTGCGAGCACTACATCTGGGAGTGTGCAATTATAAATTATATTTAATAAAAAGTTAATAGCAATTTCACCCTCTTTTTTTGCAAATTGGATATAATGAAGAAGTAAGTTAGGGGGCTGATCGTATGTCAGGTACAGCAAATGCAGTACGTAAGCAAATAATCAAATCTGTCAATATGGGGACAGATACAAAACAACAGAAAATGGAGAAGAACAGGGAGACGGGGAAACAGAATATGAGTAAAGAAGCAGAGGAAACTGTGGACAGTAATTTGGATGAGACACAGTTATCATATGAACAAGAGACAGTTTCGACGGCATATCAGACGGTGGATGGTGTGCAGGAGCAGATTGAAGTCTATGAGTTGATGACATCGACGTTATCGAATGGTGATGATATGCGCCATATGGCAGATATTCATGAAGAGTTTACGCATACAATGGATCCGATCCTTCGCATGTACAATGCTGCGATGAATGTTACAGAAACCAGAATGAATATTATCAAAGATGAGTTTAAATACCGAGGATTACGTTGTCCGATACATCATATAGATACAAGACTAAAATCTATGAAGAGTATTGTGGGCAAGCTGGAAAAGAAGAATCTGGAGCTATCATTGAATGTAGCCTGCAATAATATTTATGATATTGCCGGTGTACGCGTGGTATGTCCATATATCAAGGATGTATATCTGATCCGAGACCGTCTGATGGCGCAGGATGATGTACATATTATGGAAATGAAGGATTACATTGCGAATCCGAAAAAGAATGGATACCGCAGTTTGCACATGATTATTCGTGTTCCGGTTTACTTTATGAATAAAAAACAGTTCGTACCGGTTGAGGTGCAGATTCGTACCGAAGCGATGGATATGTGGGCAAGTCTGGAGCATGATATCAAGTATAAGTCGCTTTATCAGGATATTGGTGTAGACTTCACTGGAGAATTGTTGGAATGCAGCAAATTAATCTACCAGGCGGAAGAGAAGATGGAATATATGAATAACGTCTTGGAAGGATAAAATGTCGCAGTAAACAAGTTTTTGGATTGAAAAATTTAGAATATTAGTAAAAGATTTAGAAAATGCATTGACATTAGAAAAAGAGATGTCTATACTTACGATTATAAATTGAATAGAATCTTCAGGGCAGGGTGTGATTCCCTACCGGTGGTATAGCCCACGAGCCGTTAGGCATGATTCGGTGTGATTCCGAAGCCGACAGTATAGTCTGGATGAAAGAAGATAATATATATGGTTTATTTTGCGTATAATTGCTCTGGAATATGATTTATTCCAGAGCTTTTTATATGTGAAGTTTTTTCCGTATGATTTTATGTCCTGAATATTAGATTCAGGACTTTTTTTATGCCGAGGTGAGGAAATTGAAAGACAGCGATTATATGAAAATTGCTCTGCAGCTTGCAGAAAAAGGCAGTGGGTTTACAGCACCGAATCCCATGGTGGGAGCAGTGATTGTAAAAGATGAAAAAATTATTGGGGAAGGCTGGCATCAAAAATATGGAGAGGCACACGCGGAGCGAAATGCGTTGGCGCAATGTGTAGAAGATCCAACAGGGGCGGTTATGTATGTGACATTGGAACCATGTTGTCATCAGGGAAAACAGCCCCCTTGCGTGGATGCCATTATAGAGGCAGGAATCAAGCGCGTGGTGATTGGGTCGGAAGACCCCAACCCTCTTGTCCGGGGAAAGGGGATAAAGATTTTAAAAGAACATGGCATTGCTGTTACAGAACATGTCTTATCGGAAGAATGCAGGCAGTTAAATGAAGTATTTCTCCATTTTATACAAACAAAAAGGCCTTTTGTGGTGATGAAGTATGCGATGACAATGGATGGAAAAATAGCAACGAAGACGGGTGCGTCTAAGTGGATTACCGAAGAGGCTGCGAGACAACATGTGGCCTGGCAAAGGCATCGGTATACAGCAATTATGGTAGGAGTAGGAACTGTATTAGCAGATGATCCATTGCTTACTTGTAGAGTGGAAGGGGGAGAAAATCCAATTCGTATTATTTGTGATACATCGCTGCAAACACCTGTGACAGCCCAAGTTGTTCAGACGGCAAATCAAATACCTACGATTCTGGCGACATGTTGTCAGGATCAAGAAAGACAGCGTATATATAAAAAATCAGGCTGTCAGATTTTGCAGGTTCATAAAAAAGAGGGACATGTGGACTTGCAACATCTTATGAAATTGCTTGGTGAAAAAAAGATTGACAGTATTTTGCTGGAAGGTGGTGGAACCTTAAATTGGGCGGCAATATCTGATGGTATTGTACAAAAAGTCCAAGCATATATTGCACCGAAATTGTTTGGAGGAAAAGATGCAAAGACTGCCATCGAAGGTGAAGGAATCGAGATTCCGTCCGAGGCTATTCGGTTAAAAAATAGCCATATTATTTCGCTAGGGGATGACGTCTTAATTGAGAGTGAGGTGGAGCAAGATGTTCACGGGTATTGTTGAGGAAATCGGAACGATAAGGCAAATTCGAAGGGGAGAACATTCGGCTGTTTTGGATATTATGGCAAAACATGTGTTAGAAAATACAAACATTGGCGAAAGTATTGCAGTGAATGGTATTTGTTTGACCGTTACCAGCAGGAAGGAAGATTCGTTTACTGCAGATGTTATGCATGAAACGTTAAATCGCTCATCTTTAGCTGGGCTTGTTCGAGGAAGTCATGTGAATTTAGAACGAGCCATGGCTGCGGATGGAAGGTTTGGTGGACATATTGTTTCCGGACATGTTGACGGAACCGGAACAATATGTGGCATAAAAAAAGATGATAATGCGATCTGGTTTACCATAAAAACAGATACAAATGATATGCGCTATATCGTGGAAAAAGGATCCATTACAATGGATGGCATAAGTTTGACCGTTGCAAAAGTACAGGAGGATTCATTCTTGGTTTCGACGATTCCGCATACCGTTCAGCAAACAATTTTGGCAGAACGTAAAACAGGAGATTGCGTCAATCTGGAAACAGATCTTATTGGAAAATATGTGGAAAAGTTTGTTGCTGCACAGACAAAACAATCACAACATACAAACATAACAAAAGCATTTTTAGAAAAATATGGGTATTAGGAGGGCATAGCATGAAAGAATTTAATACCATTGAAGAAGCATTAGAGGATTTGAGAAAGGGAAAAATTATTTTGGTGACGGATGATCCAGAGCGGGAGAATGAAGGAGATTTTATTTGTGCAGCAGAATTTGCGACGACAGAAAATATCAACTTTATGGCAACATATGGAAAAGGCCTCATTTGTATGCCAATGTCGGAGCAGTATGTAGAAAAATTAAAAATCCCACAGATGGTAGCAACAAATACAGATAATCATGAGACAGCCTTTACGGTGTCTATTGACCATATGACGACAAGTACTGGGATTTCAGCGGCAGAGCGATCCATCACAGCAATGGCTTGCGTTGATGAAAATGTTAAGCCAGAGGATTTTCGTCGACCTGGGCATATGTTCCCGTTACTAGCAAAGAAAAATGGTGTTTTAGAACGAGGGGGACATACGGAAGCTGTAGTGGATTTGTGTCGCCTTGCGGGGTTAAAAGAATGTGGTCTGTGTTGTGAAATTATGAGAGAAGATGGAACGATGATGCGTACGGATGAACTGTTTGGTTTGTCAGAAACATTTGGAATCAAGTTCATTACCATCAAAGATTTACAAAATTATCGCAAATGTCATGAAAAATTGGTGGATCGGGTGACAGAGGTCAAAATGCCGACCCAATATGGTGAGTTCAGAGCATATGGATTTGTTAACAAGTTAAATGGAGAACATCATGTTGCTCTTGTTAAGGGAGATATTGGAGATGGCAAAGATGTTCTGTGTCGTGTTCATTCGGAATGTCTGACGGGGGATACATTTGGGTCTTTACGATGTGATTGTGGACAACAGTTTGCTGCAGCCATGACGCAGATTGAAAAGGAAGGCCGAGGTATTTTGCTTTATATGCGTCAGGAAGGCCGAGGAATAGGTCTGATTAACAAATTACGTGCATATGAGTTGCAAGAGCAAGGGATGGATACTTTAGATGCAAATTTAGCGCTTGGTTTTTTGGGCGATGAAAGAGAATATTATATAGGTGCGCAGATTTTACAGGATATGGGAGTTCATAGTATGCGTTTGTTGACAAATAATCCAGACAAGATATATCAACTTGCGGAATTTGGTATTGAAATTACACAGCGAGTTCCTATACAGATGCATGCTACGGTACATGATTTGTTTTACTTAAAGACGAAACAGGCAAGAATGGGACATATTTTAAATTATTAAGATATAGTAGAGGAGAATGAAAGATGAGAGAATTTGAAGGTAAACTAGTATCAAAAAACATAAGGGTAGGTATCGTGGCAGCGAGATTCAATGAATTTATTACTGCAAAGTTATTAGGTGGTGCTATGGATGGATTGCTTCGTCATGATGTAAAGGAAGAAGATATTTATGTGGCATGGGTTCCTGGTGCATTTGAAATACCATTGATTGCCTCAAAAATGGCAAAGAGTGGTAAATATGATGTTGTGATCTGTCTGGGAGCCGTGATTCGCGGTTCGACAAGTCATTATGATTATGTCTGTAATGAAGTGTCAAAAGGAATCGCTTCTATTTCTCTGGAAACAGGTATTCCAGTAATGTTTGGTGTACTTACAACAGATAATATTGAACAGGCCATTGAACGAGCAGGCACAAAAGCGGGAAATAAAGGATACGATTGTGCAGTTGGTGCTATTGAAATGGTCAATCTCATACATGAAATCGAACGTTCATAGCATAAATATGAAGAAGTCGTAAACGTTTAGTCAAAAAATGGCGCTAACGGACAACCAAAAGTTGGTTGATAAACTGCTTAAAAGTGATATACTGAATGCATAAGAAAAGAAACCGTGTGAAATTACAGTTTTGTTTTCATGCGGTTTTTTTTAAGATGATGGTTAGAAAACACTAACAAATGTAAGCACAAGCTATCATATGGTGGAAATTAATGCACATCTATGAAAGGAGAAGTTGTAATGATTCAAACAACAGTGAAAGTAAAAGGTATGGCATGCTCTATGTGTGAAGCACATATCAATGATACAATCCGGCAAACATTTTCTGTGGAGAAGGTGTCATCTTCCCATTCTAAGGGCGAGACGGTAATTCTTTCTAAGGAGCCACTGGACGAGAATCTTCTCCGTACAGTCATTGATACTACTGGTTATACAGCAGGAGATATCAAAACAGAGTCATATGAAAAGAAAGGACTATTCTGCAAAGGTATGAGGACGCATTTCGTTGTAAGAAAAGTTTAAAGGAGCCCAGCGATGAAATTTTATGAAAGTGGAGACAATCGTAAACCTGTGATATTTTTATTTCCCGGTACCTGTTGCCTTTATAGCAGCTTTGATCACGTATTGGATGGGTTGCATACTTATTTTTGTACGGTAACAGTTTCTTATGATGGATTTGATCCAAATGAGAAAACAGAATTTCTTTCGATGGAAGATGAATGTGAAAAAATTGAGCAGGAAATCAGGAAAAACTATGGCGGAAGAATAAAAGCAGCGTATGGGTGCTCCCTTGGAGGAAGTTTTGTATCTCTTCTGATTCAACGGAAAAGAATTCATATAGATCATGGGATTATTGGGAGCAGCGATATGGATGAGGCAGGCCCATTGATGGCACGAATCCAGTCATCTATGGTTGTGCCGATTATGTATAAAATGGTTCACACGGGCAGATTGCCTAAATTTATGCAAAAGAAAATAGATAAAGCAGATAAATCAAAGAAAGAACTGATTGATGGATTCTTAAATATGTTCGATATTGATAAGGGAGGATGCCCATGGATTACGAAACAGAGCATTTATAATCAGTTCTATTCTGATCTGGTTACGAAGGTCCAGCATGGAATTGATGTGCCGGGAACCACAATCCATGTGTTTTACGCAACAAAGATGGGTGAAAAATACGAAAAGCGATATTTTACTTATTTTAAAAATCCGGATATCCGGAGGCACAATATGCAGCATGAAGAATTGTTTTGCTGTCATAGTGTGGAGTGGGTGGAAGAAGTAAGAAATGCTGTTGTAGAATGGAAGAAAGTGTATTGCTAATGTACGGACATTCGCATATAATAAAGATAGATGGAAACACTACTCACGAAAGGAGAGGTTTTATATGGCTACAAAATCAGCAAATTTATATGCAAGGATAGAACCAGACGTCAAAGAAAAAGCAGAAAGTATCCTGTCTACACTTGGTATCCCTGCTTCCAGTGCTATCAATATGTTTTATAAACAGATTATCTTACAGAGAGGACTTCCATTTGAAGTAAAAATACCTTCTGCCAGACCGGTTGATATCAGCACATTATCAGAAGCAGAGTTCAATGAAGAGTTGGAGAAGGGATATGCGGATATGCAGGTTGGACGGACAAAAAGTGCGAAGAAAGCCTTTGCTGACATTCGCAAGGATTATGGCTTATGATATATGAAGTAGAAGTATCCGAACAGGCTGACAGTGATTTGAGAGAGATTTTTGAATATATTGCTTTTGAATTACAATCGCCGGAAAATGCAAGCGGGCAACTTGACCGTCTGGAAGAACAGATGTTAAGTCTGTATACGATGCCAGAGCGTTATCGAAAATATGAAAAAGAACCGTGGAAAAGTCGTGGACTTCGTGTAT
>URCQ01000044.1 GCA_900546435.1 uncultured Pseudobutyrivibrio sp.
TATAAACTTATAAATTATTATGCATATATTGATGTGATAATATAGATAATATATTATACATAAGTTGGAAAATAAACGATAAATAGATAATATTTTATCTGGTAATGGAGATTATATGGAAGCACTGATATGGGAAACAGCAGAGGAATTAGATCAAAAACTTGCAAAACGCTTATGCCAGATTCGTAAACGGAGAAAAATTTCACAGCAGAAACTAGCAGATATGAGTGGTGTGAGTTATGGTTCTATCAAACGATTTGAGACGACAGGTCAGATTTCCTTGCTTTCACTGACAAAAATAGCAATGGCATTAGATGTGGCCGATGAATTACGAGAGTTGTTTTTGAATGTACCTTATCAGGATATACAGGAGGTAATCAATGAGACAAGGATTTGTAATAACTTGCAAAACAGGAGACGATAAGAATTGAAAGCAATCATATTAGCAGGAGGTGTGGGAGACCGCTTATGGCCCCTCTCACGACGAAATGCACCGAAGCAATTTTTAAATTTAAATAAGGACAATTCCTTGTTTCAGGAAACAATCATCCGTAACATTCCATTTTGTGATGAATTCGTTATTGTTACGAATCAGGAATATCAGGAAATTGTTGAAGGACAGATGAAACAGTTTCAGGGTGTTGCGTATCAAATCCTGACAGAAACTGAAGCGTTAGGCACAGCACCGGCTGTTTTAAAAGCGAGCTCTGTCATTGCAAAAGAAGAGAAAGTCTTGATTATGCCGGCGGATTTAGTTCTTACCGGACAAGGATATTCCGATGCGCTTCATGCAGCAAAGCTTTTAGCAGACCAGGGGCAATATGTTCTTTTTGGAGTGCGTGCAGATGCACCAAAAACGTCTTATGGATATATTCGTTATCAGGGAAATCATGTCAGCCGTTTTATAGAAAAACCATCAAAAGAGATGGCAGAGAAGATTTTTTATCAGGATGATATTCTGTGGAACAGCGGAATGATTCTTTGCAATAACGGTATGTTGCAGGAGGAACTGGAGAACATCTTACGAGTTCGACAGAAAAAATATGAAAAAGAGCAGGGTAGCCTGTCGGGTATATATAAGGCTGGTCGCATTCACATAGAAAAAGCTCTTCTTGAAACCTCGGATCATCTATCTGTGGTGCCACTTCTCATGCAGTGGCAGGATGTCAGCAATTTTCATTCTTATGAAAATGTGTCTGTTGGAAAAGAGGATAAAAATACCATATTGCGAGACTGTAAGAATACGACCGTCATCAATGAGACTGATCGGCAGTTGATTGTTGGTAATGATTTGGATGACTTGTTTGTGGTCAATACGGAAGATGCCATTTATATCACAAAAAAGGAATCGGAGCAGGATATCAAAAGTATTATTGCTCAAGCACCGGATTGTTATGAGGCGTATTTTAATTATAGTCCAAAAGTTTATCGTAACTGGGGCGTACGTGAAATTATCGCACAGGCTCCGGGATATCGTGTGCGGCGTATTCTGATGTATCCAGAGGCGACTTTGTCAGCACATTCCCATGAGAAGCGAAATGAGAATTATGCTGTGATACAAGGTCAACTGGCGATAGAAATAGACGGCAGATTATTGCATATCCGAGAACATGAAAGCGTCAATATCATGCCAAATCAGATGCATCGATTGTTTAATGATGGAGATCAGAATGTCATTGTTATCGAAGTGGACACCGGTCAGGAAATTGATGAACGCGATATGATTCATTTGGACGAGCTTGCGACGGATGCAGGGTCATTGCCAGAAATGTATCTTTTATCTCCGGCATATAAGGATTATCTGTGGGGTGGAACGCGTCTGGTGAGCCAATTTCAGAAAAAAAGTCCTTATGAGATTACGGCAGAATCGTGGGAGCTGTCTGCACATAAAGATGGGCAGAGCCGCATTGTAGGTGGACCATTTAATGGCAAATTGTTTGGTGATTTTATCAGAGAATATGGCACAAAGGTCTGTGGATGGAAGAGCCGTACCTTTGATCGCTTTCCGATTCTGATTAAGTTTATAGATGCCGCTAAGCCACTTTCCGTACAGATTCATCCAGATGATGAGTATGCTTTTTCCAACGAAAAAGAGTTTGGAAAAAATGAAATGTGGTATGTAATGGATGCAGAAGAAGGCGCTTATTTATACTGCGGATTTAAAAGACCGGTGACAGAACAGGAAGTGCGGGAGCGTCTGGCAAATAACACCATTACGGAAGTATTGAATAAAGTGTCAGTAAAAAAGGGTGATGTTATTTTTATCCCGGCAGGAACCATTCATGCGATTGGCGCTGGGATATTAATTTGTGAAATTCAGCAAAATTCAAACAGTACATATCGTGTATATGATTATGATCGCGTGGATAAAGAGGGGCACAAACGACCATTGCATGTGGATAAAGCACTGGATGTTATGTGTTTTGAGCCATATGAGCAACGCGCATTTGGTTTACTGGAACCACAGGAGAAAGATGGAAATGTTGTACAACAATTGAGTTTGTGTAAATATTTTCAGTGTGAAAAGTATCAGATACAGGAACAACAGACATTGTATGTAGATGAATCCTCGTTTGTTTCACTTGTGATTTTGGACGGAAATGGCATAATAACAAGTGGAGAGGAAAAAATTTCTTTCCATGCAGGCGATAGTATTTTTATCGCTGCTGGACGCAAGGCAGTTCATGTAGAGGGAACATGCGAATTGATTACAACGAGAATCTGATGGTACCAGTCATAAGAAGTGGAAAGCCATAGGGAAGGCTGGCTATTGGGTGCGTTAAAAAAGTGAGGTATAGAAAATGAAGACATATGGCGTAATTATGGCAGGTGGCGGTGGTACCAGATTTTGGCCACTTTCGAGAGCGGAGGAACCAAAACAGTTGTTAAATTTGAGCGGAAAAGATTTGATGGTGAATGAGACCATTGACCGCATTGCGACATTTACGGAGCAGAAGGATATTTTTATTGTGACCAATGAAACCCAGGTGCCCAAGATGCGTACAGCAACGGAGGGAAGAATTGCGGCGGATCATATTTTGGCAGAACCTTCTGCAAGAAATACGTCAGCATGCATAGGTTATGCCGCACTTGAGATTGTAAAAAAATATGGCGATGGTATTATGTGTATTTTCCCATCGGATCATTTCATTAAAAATGAGCCGGAGTTTACACGTGTATTAAAAGAGGCAATTCAGATTGCAGAAGAGCAGGACAAGCTCATTACACTTGGTATTACACCGACGTTTCCATCGACGGGATATGGCTACATCAAGTTTGATGCAGCAGATGAAGGATATGCAAAAAAGGTTGTAGAATTCAAAGAAAAACCGGATGAAGAAACAGCAAAGGCATATGTAGAGAGCGGCGAATATGCATGGAACAGTGGTATGTTCATTTGGCGGGCATCCACCATTTTGCGAGCATTTGATGCGTTACTTCCAGATGTGGCAGCCTGTCTGCATGAAATTGGAGAAGCTATGGGAACGGATGCAGAGGAAGAAACCATTGCCCGCGTATATCCAACGATCCCAAGTATTTCCATTGATTATGGAATTATGGAAAAGAGTGCAGATGTGCTTGTGATTTCTGCAGAATTTGGATGGAATGATGTTGGAAGCTGGGACAATTTAGGTGTTCTTTATGACGAAGATAAAAATGGTAATGTAGTTGCAGCGGATCACATTGGTATTGATACAACAAATAGTATCATCTACGGAAAGAAACGTCTGATTATCACCATTGGTGTAGATAATCTGATTGTAGTAGAGACCGACGATGCTATTCTTGTGTGTGATAAAAACCGTGCCCAGGATGTGAAGAAGATTGTGGATGAGCTGAAAGAACGCGGCGAAACACAATATTTGTAAGTATGCAAGTGAAATATCAGAGCCAAGAGTGCGAACGTGTCTGCAATGAATTGGTGGGATATGAGCGGAACTAGGTATATATAATTAGGAGGCAAGTATGAGTTACAAAGATACATACAACGATTGGTTACAGAATCCATATTTTGATGAAGCAACAAAAGAAGAACTGCGCGCCATCGCAGATGATGAAAAGGAGATTGAAGACCGCTTTTACCGTCAACTGGAATTTGGTACGGGCGGACTCCGTGGTGTCATTGGAGCAGGAACAAACCGTATGAATATCTACACGGTACGTCAGGCAACACAGGGACTTGCCAATTACATCCTTTCGCAAAATGGACAGGAAAAAGGCGTGGCGATTGCGTATGATTCCCGTATCATGTCGCCGGAATTTGCCACAGAAGCAGCACTTTGTCTCAATGCTAATGGGATAAAGACCTATCGCTTTACAAGCCTTCGCCCAACGCCGGAACTTTCTTTTGCCGTAAGAAAATTAGGCTGTATTGCCGGTATTGTGGTGACGGCAAGTCATAATCCGAGAGAATATAATGGCTATAAAGTGTATTGGGAAGATGGAGCCCAGATTACACCACCACATGATAAAAATATTCTGGCGGAAGTGACAAAAGTAACATCGTTTGATCTTGTAAAGACAATGGAGAAGGCGGATGCTGTAGCAGCAGGACTTTATCAGGAAATCGATACAGAGATTGATGAAGCCTATATGGAAGAGTTAAAGAAACAATCCATTCATCCGGAAGTGATTTCTGAGATGGCAAAGGATTTTACGATTGTCTATACACCACTGCATGGAACGGGAAATATTCCGGTGCGTCGTGTTTTAAAAGAATTGGGATTTGAAAAGGTATATGTTGTGCCAGAACAGGAAAAACCGGACGGAACTTTTCCAACCGTAGCATATCCGAATCCGGAATCGCCAAAAGCTTTTGAACTTGCCCTTGCGCTTGCAAAAAAAGTAGACGCAGATATCGTGTTGGCAACAGATCCGGATGCAGATCGTCTTGGTGTATATTGTAAGGATACAAAGAGCAGAAATTATGTTTCTTTCACAGGAAATATGTCAGGAATGCTGATTGCAGAATACATTTTGAAGGAACGTACAGCAACGGGTACCATGCCAGAAAATCCGGCGCTTGTAGAAACCATAGTTACAACCGATATGGCAAAAGTGATTGCGCAGGCATACGGTGTGCACTTGATTGAAGTTTTAACAGGATTTAAGTATATAGGAGAACAAATTCGCCTGTTTGAGGAAAACCACACATACAATTACGTATTTGGTTTGGAAGAAAGCTATGGTTGTCTGGCGGGAACTTATGCCAGAGATAAAGATGCCTGTGTGGCAGTAATGATGCTTTGTGAAGTGGCTTCCTGGTATAAAAAGCAAGGCAAGACGTTGTGGGATGCCATGCTTGCCATGTATGAAAAATACGGTTACTTTAAGGAAGGTCTTGAGACCATTACGTTAAAGGGTATGGATGGTGCACAGCAGATCCAGCAGATGATGGCAGAAGCAAGAGAACATTTGCCAAAGCAGATCGGTGATGCCAAGGTACTGGCAGTACGTGATTATAAGACAGACGTAAGATATGATATGACAGATGGTAGTAAGAGTGCAACAGGACTTCCAACATCCAATGTACTGTATTATGAATTGGAAGATCATAGCTGGTGCTGTGTGCGACCTTCGGGAACAGAGCCAAAGATTAAATTTTATTTTGGTGTGAAGGGGACAAGCCTTTCGGATGCAGAAGCGAAGCTAGACAGCTTACAGAAGGCAATGATGGCATTGTTTGAACAGAAATAAATAGTAAATTTATGTAGGGGAAAGAAATAACAATGAGTAAAAAGAAACTAACCATGGTGGTTCCGGCGTATAACGAAGAGGAAGCATTGCCAATCTTTTATGAAGAAGCACATCGGGTGGAAGAGGAAATATCTGGTGTGGAAATAGAATATCTGTTTATTGATGACGGATCTTCGGACAAAACACTTGAGGTTTTGCGTAGCTTACATAAAAAAGATGCACGTGTGCGTTACGTCTCATTCTCTCGTAATTTTGGCAAGGAGGCAGCTATTTATGCGGGCTTGCAGAATGCAACAGGAGATTATGTGGCAATTTTAGATGCTGATTTGCAGGATCCGCCATCGCTTTTGCCGGAAATGTTACAGGCAATTGAAGAGGAAGGGTATGATTGTGTTGGCTCACGTCGTGTGACGAGAAAAGGGGAGCCACCAATCCGTTCTTTCTTTGCCCGTATGTTTTATCGCATCATGAACAAAATTTCAAGTGCTGATATCGTAGATGGTGCGCGTGATTTCCAATTGATGAACCGAAAGGTAGTAAATGCCATTCTTAGTATGGGTGAGTACAATCGTTTTTCGAAGGGGATTTTTGGCTGGGTCGGATTTCGGAAGAAATGGTTAGAATATGAAAATATTGAACGTTCAGTCGGAGAAACCAAATGGTCCTTCTGGAAGTTGTTTTTATATGCATTAGATGGCATCGTTGCATTTTCAACAGCACCACTTGTAATGGCATCCGTTATGGGAATGGTCTTTTGTCTGGTAGCATTTGTGGCAATTATTTTTATCATTATTCGTACGGTACTCTTTGGAGACCCAACATCGGGCTGGCCTTCTATGGTTTGTATCATCATGTTTATTGCAGGTGTGCAATTGCTTTGCATGGGTATTTTGGGGCAATATATGGCAAAGACCTATCTGGAAACAAAAAAGCGCCCGCTTTATCTGGTGGAAGAAACAGAGGAAGATTAGATATGTTGAAGGTATTTTTAGTCGAAGATGAATTCGTTATACGGGAAGGCATCAAGAATAATATTGATTGGGCGTCCCATGGTTATGAATTTTGCGGGGAAGCAGGTGATGGGGAAGTTGCTTATCCTATGATCCAGAAATGTAAACCAGATATTGTCATTACGGATATCCGCATGCCCTTTATGGATGGTCTGGAATTGAGCAAGCTGATCAAGAAGGAGATGCCATGGATTGAGATTATCATCCTGACAGGATTTGAGGAGTTTGCTTATGCCAAAGAAGCCATCAAACTTGGCGTGGCGCAGTATCTTTCCAAACCGATCAGTGGGGACGAACTCTTGCAGGAGTTGGGTCAATTAGCGGAAAAGATCCGGGAAAAAAAGAGAGAACAGGAAGTCCGCGAGCAGTATCAGCGGGAAATGGAAGAAAATGTCCAGAAGAACCGCAAAGACTTCTTTAAGTATCTGGTGACCGGAAGCAAGACACCGGTAGAATTGCTGGAAATGGCAGACCATCTGGAACTGGATATTTCCGCCATCTGGTACAATATCGTCCTGGTACAGATCCAATCGACCAGACACGCCAGAGATGAGTTCTCCAGTAGTATTGTAGAGGCAGAAGAAAC
>URCQ01000045.1 GCA_900546435.1 uncultured Pseudobutyrivibrio sp.
GTTTGGCTGGTTCAACCGTCATGGATGCAAAAGCGCCTATGATGATTGCCGGAAACGATAAGCCGGGATTTAAGATTGATCTGCATATCAAAGATCTTAATAATGCTCTGGATTGTGCACATACTGTGGGCGCTCCGCTACCGATGACCGCTGAAGTGCAGGAAATTATGCAGTGGATGCATAATCATGAGGGCGGACAGAAGGATCATAGTGCAATTGTGCAGTATTATGAATACCTGACAGATATTCGGATTGGTAGATAGGAGATATAAAGAATGAATCAGGAGTTAAGAAAGGATGCGAAACAGATCATAGACGAGGCGATAGCATCCGTTCAACCTGATGCGGCAGTAAGACGTGCTCTGAGTAACATTGTGTTCTCAGAGCATGTTTATATTGTGGCGATCGGGAAAGCAGGATGGCAGATGGCGAATGCTGCGGTTTCCTATTTGCAGGAAAATGGAATTCGCTATGAAAAAGGTGTGGTTCTAACAAAGTATCATCATGTTATGGGACAACTACCGCGTATGCTTTGTGTAGAAGCAGGACATCCGGTGCCGGATGAAAATAGTTTTAAAGGCACAAAAGAGGTCCTTTCCATGGTAAAAGATCTGACCGCGGAAGATATGGTATTGTTTCTTGTTTCCGGAGGCGGTAGTGCCCTGTTTGAAAAACCCAAAATATCAGGGGAAGAATTGGCAGATATCACAGAGCAACTGCTTGCAAGCGGGGCTGATATCGTAGAGATGAATACCATTCGAAAGCGTCTTTCGGAGGTAAAGGGTGGCAGATTTGCGTTGGCGTGTATGCCGGCAATGGTAGAAGCCGTCGTTTTGTCAGATATTGTGGGAGATCCTATGGATATGATCGCGTCCGGACCTGCATATCCGGATGCGTCTACCTGTGAGGATGCAGGAAAAATTGCAAAAAAATACAAATTACGACTGAGCGCGGCGGCAGAAAAGTGTCTGGCGGATGAAACCCCCAAAGAACTGCATAATGTCCATACGCAGATTATTGGCAGTGTACGACAATTGTGCAAGGCGGCATACAAAGCCTGTAAAGAACTGGGGTATGAGCCGAGAATCTTAGCGGAAGATGTGACGGCAGAGGCAAGAGAGGTTGGCTGGAATCTGGCGCAGCTGTGTCTGAGGGAACATGACGATGCGGGGAAGAAAAAGATGGCACTGATTGCCGGAGGAGAGACTGTCGTACATTTGCGTGGCAAAGGAAAAGGTGGGCGGAATCAGGAACTTGCTTTTTCAGCGATGAAAGTTATCGCCGGACAACAGAATATGGCAATCTTTTCTGTAGGCTCCGACGGAACGGATGGTCCGACAGATGCAGCAGGCGGCTATGTGGATGGAGATTCTTATGAAGCCTTAAAGAACGCAGGATTGTCTTACGAAAAGATTTTACAGGATAATGATTGCTATCACGGACTACAGGCCATTGAAGGTTTGGTAATGACAGGACCTACCGGAACGAATGTCAATGACTTCTGGGTTGCTTTGATCGGATAGGGGGTGACAAGATGAAAGTAAAGACCTTATTGGAAGGTAAGCCCTTTATGACCGAATATGGAATTGTCGGTTACAGTACGGTTGTTCTGATAGCGTGTGATGACGAGAAAAACATACTGTATGACTGCGGATCAAAAGGATGCGCTTTGCAATTAAAAGAAGCATTGGAAAAGGCAGGGATGAAGCCGGAAGATATCACGCACGTGGTCATCAGTCATCTGCATTTTGATCATGTTGGGAACCTACCGCTGTTTTCCGATGCAGAAATTCTGCTTAATAAGATCGAGTGGGAGAGTGCAAATCAAACGCCGGATGAGTGGCATAGCATCCAGACGCTGGCGTATTTGGAGAAAAGAGGAAATCTGCGTTTTGTAAAAGAAGGAGATATCATCTCAGAGGAGGTGTCTGTCATGGAATTGCCGGGACACACACCGGGACTCATCGGTCTGCGCTGTGGAGCAGAGACGATTCTATGTTCGGATGCCATGAAAAACCGCTATGAATTATGGAAGAATATTCCCTTGATGAGCCAGAATTTGGAGCAAAGCAGGAGATCCATACAACGGATCAAGGAGAATGCCAGATATATTTATCCGGGGCATGATGGCATGTTGGATTTATTACATGAAAACAGTGATGAATATCCAGCGGTTACGCTGCGTTATGCAGATGGAAGGAAGATAGATATAAAAGCATAGAAGAAATGCAAACAAAATTTACCGGGTTTTTCAGAAAATGATGCATATGACCCCGAAGGAATATCAGAAAAAAAGTCCTCACCTTCAGACCCAGTATGTTCTTCATCAGCCGGACATTATGCAGTTGAATCAGTTTCAGACATTCTGGGAAACCGGATATGATGTGGAAATGTTGAAAAATGCGTATTAAAAAGGACAGCGCAAAAACGCTGTCCTATATGGTGCCAAGGCACATTCTTTTTTATGCGATTGGTGTGATACCATCATCGGTGTAAAGTTCGTAATCGGCATCTGTATATCCGATATATTGCAGTGTTGTCATATCAATGGCATCTACATATTCTGCCACATCGACCACCGGTATCTTGTGGTCTTTGCGGATAAAAAGCGGGACTTCATTCAAGGCAACTTCTGCAAAATGCCAGCCCTTTTCCCATGTTTCTCGTAGGATTGTGCCATCTGCAAGGAATTTGACAAAAATCATTTCTTCCGGCAGATAGACCGGACGACCGGCAGCGTTCTGGGTATAAACCGGAGCGATCATAATCTCGTTTCCAAGCATAAGCTGATCTTCGATCTGTCTTGCTACGGCATCATCCGGATAAGTGAATGCCAGCGGCTTGAAATAAAGGTCATCGCTAAGTGCAGCTTTCATATACTCGCTGTAGAGATAAGGAAGCAGACGGTAGCGGACACCGATGACCGCTGCAAAGTCCTGAGGATCTTCAAACTGATAAAATTCCTGTTCGCGCGTTCTAGTCGCAGAGTGGTTACGCATGAGCGGTGTGAAGACGCCAAGCGCTAAGAAACGCAGGAGCAGATCTCTTGTGGTATTTTCTCCGAAACCACCTAAGTCACAGCCAACGTAAAGGAAACCGCACATATTCAGCCCCGGCAGCATTTTCAGGCAGAGCAGAATGTGACTCCACCAGGACTTGTTGTCGCCGGTCCAAATGCCGCCATAACGGTGCATACCGATATAAGAAGACCGCGAAAATAATAGGATGCGTCGATCAGGAACAAGTTTAGCAAAGGCTTCGGATGCGGCTCTTGTCATGTTGTAACCAAACAGATTGTGTACTTTGTTGTGGCAGACTAATTTGCCGTCAATCTTGTGATACATACGGGCATAGTCCGAAGAAATATCATTTCCGGACATGAGATAGAAAATTGCCATTGGCGGATACTTGGAGTCGCCGGAGAGCACTTCTGTGATTATCTTTTGCTTTTCTGCCATTCCTTCCGGTGTATAAAAGATTGCCGGTTCGTTCATGTCATTCCAGAAAGCGTCAATTCCCTGCGATAAGAGGCTATCATATTTTTGACCGAACCACGCTCTTGCAGCAGGATTTAAGACATCCGGGAAATGCGTCAGTCCCGGCCAGACCGCCGCCTCAAAATTAGAACCATCTTCTTTTTTACAGAAATAATCACCGGCAAGGCCTTCTTCATATGCATCATAGCCTTCTTCGATCTTAACTCCGGCATCAATGATAGGTACTAAATGGATGTAGTCTTCCTTCATTTCGTCAACAAATCCCTTAAAGTCAGGAAAAGCCTCTGTATTTACCGTAAAATCCTTGTAGCCGTCCATGTAATCAATGTCCATATAGACCATGTCAAGTGGCACATGAGCCTTGCGGTGTTCGGAAACGACCTTGCGGAAATCCTCCGGCTTTTCGTAACCCCAGCGGCTCTGCCCGAAGCCGAAAGCAAAGCGTGGCGGGATGTAAGAGCGGCCAATGATATGACGGAACTGTCTTGTGATATCATAGGCATCCGTGCCGTCAATGACATAGAGATTCAGGTCAGCATCCTGGCAGGAAATGGTGAGGGTATCGGATCTGGTGTAGCCAATATCAAAGGTGAGAATGGCGGGATAATCAATAAAAAGTCCAAAACTGCGCTGACTTCCGGAAACAATGAGAAAGTTATGGGCGCCGTAAAGGGACTGCTTGTCCTCCGTATGGTTGGGCGCGTCTGTGCAGTTGCTGACATAAAGGAAGCCTCGCTTGTTGATGCCGCGGTTGGCTTCTCCAAGACCATAGACGATGTCATCCGTATGCATGGTAAAACAAAATTGAAAGCCCCTTTCCGTAGAAATATTTCCGTAAGAAGGAACACCATCGGTAGCCGGAAGCGGTGTGACGACGGCATCCGTCTCGATCGGGTTGCCATAAACATATTTTTGAATCATTGTTAAAACCTCCTCTTGCAAAAAATATATGACTGTTTGATTTTCTTCATATGAATTACGATGCGGAATATGCCAAGGGGGCACATAATCTGTCTCTGCCGGAGAATAAGGCCTAAATTTCATCAAATACCGCATGTTCTATGGTATCGGTTGCTTCTTTGTGGGTTTGTGCCACAATGCCGAAAGAATCTTTGTATTCCTTTGGACCGATACCAAATTCTTTCTTAAATGCTCTAAAAAAGTTCGTATAATCTTTGAAGCCATAAGTCATGGCAACTTCCCGAAGTGGCTCTCCGGCAAGAATATTGTTTTTGCATGCATAGAGTCTCTTTTTTAACAGATACTGGTGGACAGACATACCCATATTTTCTTTAAATACATGGGAAATATGATATTTGCTCACATAAAATTCACGCGAAAGTGCATTCAGACTCAAATCTTCATCCAGATGCGTATTGATATATTCGCATAATCTGGTAAAAAGGCTGCCCTGTTCGCTTTTTGTAGCTGTCGGCCGTTCCCCGATATAGACGATGCGATTGATGCTTAAAAGCAGGGACGCAATATAGCAGGAAATCATAGGCTCATGAAAAGGAACATCGCGTTGGCGTTCCTCAATAATATCAATCAGCTTGTCGAACAAAATTTGCGCATTTGCAAAATCGCAAGAGAAATGATGACAGGAAATTTGATTTCCATAATTAAAACTGTAGGTAATATCCGGATGTAACGTCTGCAGGCGCGAAAAATAATCCGGCGAAAGCCAGAGTACCATACGACGGTAAGGTTTGTCGTTGTTGTGAAATTGCGGACGGTGAAAAACGCCTGGTGGAATCAGGCAGATGTCACCATATTTCAGAGGATAAACATTTTTTCCTATTTGATAGGAAAGATCTCCCTCCAAAAAGAAATAAATTTCATAATAATCATGGCGATGCATGGAAACATCAGATACCGCTTTGTCTTCATAATAAAAGATTTCAAAGTCTGAGGTCTGCATTTCCTGTCGCTCGTCAAATTGTGAATGATAATGCTTTGCCATAAGATACCATCCTTACTCTATGGGTTGTTATGTATCTGATTTTACACCTCGACAACAACTTTTGCAATGTTTACAACAAGTTTTATGATTTTAATATTTTAGGAAAGATTGTACATTATAGGTACAGTGATATGAGACATAAGGGCTGCAAAAAAGCCCATAATAATTTTTCAAAATATGAGGAGGGTCTACATGAAATTATCATTCCGTTGGTATGGAGAAGACGACAAGGTAACATTGGAGCAGATCAGACAGATTCCAGGTATGGATTCTATCGTAACAGCTGTTTATGATGTTCCAGTTGGAGAAGTTTGGAGCAGAGAATCTATCGCAAAGTTGAAAAAGCAGACAGAAGATGCAGGTCTTCATTTTGAAGTAATCGAGAGTATTCCGGTTCATGAAGATATTAAATTAGGAAAGCCTTCAAGAGATCAGTACATTGAGAACTACTGCGAAAACATTCGCCGTGTAGCTGAGGCTGGTGTCAAGTGTGTATGCTACAACTTTATGCCAGTATTTGACTGGACAAGAACACAGCTTGATCATCCACTTGCTGATGGATCAACATCACTTGTTTATTATCAAGAGCAGGTTGATGAGGTTAACCCATTAGAGTCTGACAGTGATCTTACACTTCCAGGATGGGACGCAAGCTACACTAGAGAAGAGTTAAAGGATATCGTAGCACAGTATCAGGAATTATCAGAAGATGATTTGTGGAACAACTTACAGTACTTCCTGGAGAAAATCATTCCGGTAGCAGCAGAGTGCGACGTAAACATGGCAATTCATGAAGACGATCCTTGCTGGAGCATTTTTGGACTTCCAAGAATCATTACTTGTGAAGAAAACTTAGATCGTTTCCTTGGTCTTGTAGATGATACACATAATGGAATCACACTTTGTACAGGATCTTTGGGATGCTCAGCCAAAAATGATGTTGTAAAGATGGCTGCTAAGTATGCAAAGATGGGAAGAATCCATTTCGCACATCTTAGAAATGTACAGGTTCTTGACAATGGATTTGAAGAAAGAGCACATCTTTCGAGCTGTGGAAGCCTTGACATGTATGCAATCGTAAAGGCTCTTCACGATAATGGATTTACCGGATATGTTCGTCCAGATCATGGAAGAATGATTTGGGGCGAGACAGGTCGTGCAGGTTATGGTCTTTACGACAGAGCACTTGGAGCAACATATATCAATGGTTTGTTCGAGGCTGTAGAAAAGGCTGATAAGAATAACTAATAGTTTTCAATTTTAATAAATCACAGGAGGAATTTACAATGATTAAATTACCACTTAACACAGATCTTTCAGGAAAG
>URCQ01000046.1 GCA_900546435.1 uncultured Pseudobutyrivibrio sp.
TGTTCTCTCATCATAAATATCCCGAAGCGTCTGCCCTTCTTTATGCACCACGCCTCGTTCATCCAAATCTCCCAAGCGCTTGTCCAACTGGTCATAACTGATGCGAAGATACACTACGATACCCGTTTCTTTAAAATGCGCCATAGCTTCTGCGCCAAAGATAACACTACCACCGGTTGCAATCACCGTGTTTTCCACATCAATGCCCGCATTGATCTGATTCTCCACCGCATTGAAACCATCAATGCCTTCTTCCCTGATAATTTCTTTTAACAATTTTTTTGTCTGCTGCTGAATCACAAGATCGGAATCCAAAAAATCATAGTTCATCACTTTTGCAAGAATAACTCCAGAAGTACTCTTTCCAACTCCTGGCATTCCAATCAAAACAATATTTTTTCCCATAAACGTTCCATTCCCTTCCTGTAACTGTATCCTACATCAACGACACAATATCATATAGTAGAAGAGGATGTCGTGTTTCCATGACATCCCCCAATTATGCAAAATCTATTTTGTTCCAAAAATACGGTCTCCCGCATCACCAAGTCCTGGACAGATATATGCATTTTCATTCAACTGACGATCCAGTGCTCCAACATAAATCTGCACATCCGGATGTTCCTTGTGAAGTCTTTCCAATCCCTCTGGTGCAGCAATGATACACATAAACTTAATATTCTTGCCACCATGCTGCTTAATCATTGTAATTGCATCTGCGCCTGACCCACCTGTTGCAAGCATAGGATCTACAACAAGAATCGTTCTCTGTTCGATTGGTTCCGGCAATTTACAATAATATTCATGTGGCTCGTGTGTCTCTGGGTCACGATATAATCCGATATGTCCAATCTTTGCAGATGGTACAAGATTTAACACACCATCAACCATACCAAGACCTGCACGAAGAATTGGCACAATTGCCATCTTCTTACCAGCAATCATTGGCTGCATGGTTGTCTCGATTGGTGTCTCGACTTCCACCAACTCTGTTGGCAAATCGCGCAATGCTTCAAACCCCATTAACATTGCGATTTCGCTGACTAACGTACGGAATTCATTTGTACCTGTTGTCTTGTCACGAAGTCTTGAAATTTTATGCTGGATCAGTGGATGTTCCATAATAGTAACGTTTTCCATTTGTTCCTCCTCAAATACCATTATCGGTTCGTATACTCTTTAAAAATCTTAGTGTATCTAACGCGGAAAGTCAATGGATATGTGCATACTTTTTTCTGGTAGCAAGACCGCCACGTATATGACGTTCCGATTTATTGACATCGAGTACCGCTCTTGCCTCTTTTGCCAATGCCACATCTATCTGTGGCAGACGTTCCGCCACGTCTTTATGAACGGTCGACTTACTCACGCCATATGTCTTTGCCGCCTGTCGTACCGTGGCATTTTTCTCCACAATGTATGTACCAATTTCAACTGCTCTTTTTTCAATATATGGTTTCAAAGAAATCCCCTGCAATACTCATTTTTACATTGTATGCAGGGGAAAGTTGTTTATTCAATATAATTGCTGTACAAAACACACACCACTTTTCGCACTAGGAATATAAAAGCATCTTCGCACAGATGGCGACCGGTCCAATATAATGCTCTTTTTGTGCCAGACCTGAATAAAGAATCCGATCTGCACCAAGACTCGTATCATAACTGCTGCATGCGGCAATCAATGCCTCACGCACACAGGAATTTTCAAACAGGCATCCGGTCAGTATAATACGATTTGGTGCCATAATAGTCGCAGAATTTACAATACTTCTGGCAAACAAATCCATAGCTTCCATAAACTGCTCGCCAATCGTATTTCCCCGATTCTGAATAAACATTTCACCAAAATTTTCTTCTGTAAATGGTGCTATTTCACAAAGTGCACTATAAGACACCTTTGTTTCCAGACAACCATGTCGTCCACATTTACATAGTGCTCCATTTTTTTCAACAATAAAATGACCCAATTCTGCCGCTTTCGCATGGCGTCCTTCATAAATCTCCTGGTCGATAATGATTGCACAACCTACACCCGGCCCCCATTTGATCACCATGAGATTATCATGTTCTTTACCTGTTCCATATAATAATTCTGCCATCGCGAACGCATTAACATTATTTTCCACATAAATAGGCGCGCCAAAGTGCTGCCCTAAGATTTCTGAGATTGCCACCGGTTCATCCCAGATTCCATAAGCCTTGATACTGCTGCCACTCTCCTTATCCACAAGACCTGTAATACCAACACCGACTGCAGCTAATTTCTTTGTTTCATCACCATATGTTGTTATCAGACACTTCGCCGTCTGCGCCAAATGATTTAAATAAACCTCCGGTGTTACAGCTGTATCCGTCTTACAGCGTTCCGAAGCAACCACTTCACCTCGGAAATCAGAAAGTGTAACCGTCGTATGCTCTGGTTCAATCGTCATTGCACATACATACGCTGCTGCAAAATTAATATCTAAAAGTACTTTTTTTCTTCCTGCACCACTGCTTTTTACATTGATGCCCGTCTCAATAAGGATACCTTCCTCAAACAAATCGGTACATATCTGTGTCACAGCTGCCGGTGTTAAGCCTAAAACCTCTGCCAGATCTTTTCTGGAGGCAGGACCATGATCATTGATATACTTCAGAATTGCTGCGCGGTTACGTCTGCGCACAGTTTCCATATTTGCCCCAGTATGTCGAATCATACGCTCCCCTTTCGTTTCTAACGTTTTCACAACTTCTGTACTTCCATATTAAGCATTTCTGCCAAAATTTCAAGTTCTGCAACAATATTTCCGTATGCAACGACAAAATGCGGCTCCCATCCAGCTTTTACACTGTCATAAACAAGCTGTTTCGCATTTGCCTTTGTTTGCACCACGATAGAGGTTCCATTAAACTGTTTTGGTTTATCAAGTGCTTCTCCACCTGCTATAAAGAAACGGAATCGTCCATCACCATCTTTACCAATGCGGAAAATGGTCACTTCCTGACAAGGTCTACACCCAAAGTCCAGTGTCGGTCCAATCTTTCTGTTACAATGCACATCTACCCTCGCGCCAGTATCTTCACGCGCGAGCGAACAAGCTGCTGTTCCGCAGTGCCAAAAAGTAATGGTATTATCCGTTTCATCCAAAGAAACAGGGTCTCCAAAAAAGGTGGCATGTTTTGTAAGCTGCATTCCTAAATACATCGATAATGCACCATACGTATCCGCTTCACAGCTTGCTGCTATTCCCAGGTCATTCAGCATTGCCAAAACAGCACAGACCGGTGTTCCATACGCAGTAAAAAAATCTGGCCAGCAACGTGATGCTAATGCACCTATCTGTTGTTCTGTCACATAATCCTTATATGCCTTATACAGCCTTGCAAAATCCATTCGATTCTTTTGTGGTGTTTCACAAAGACCACACATTTTTTCCTCTGCATCTTCAAGATATGCTTCCACATCCGCGTCGCTGTAAGTTTTTGCCCGGTCAATCAGTTCCCTCGCTTCTATGGAATCTAACGTCACGCCAAAATTTTCCAGCATTTCCAAATCGAGCGCCCGTCCAAAGCCAAACCCCTGTGGCGTATGTCCTACTGCTGCAACTCTCAAATGTTTCATATCATATTTTAACTTTGCTGCTCGAATGGTTGCCCCTATTTTCTGGCGAACCTCTGCTTCCTGCGGTGCACCATATACATATTGTAACGGCTCCTTGCGAAATGCTTTGATTGCATTTGCTGCAGAATATGCTCCCGTCAGTGAATTCAATCGTAGTCTGCCACCATCAATCACCGGTTCTCGCAAGGTCCATAACAGAATCGGGCAATCTAATCTCTTCAACACTTCACTCACATATGCTGCATTCGCGAAAGTAATATTTTGTAAAATCACCAGATCGGGATGAATGTCATCCAAAAAAGCATGCAAAAGTTCTATAGACAAAAGCATTTCATCCGGGAATACACCGGCATCCGTAAGTTCTTTGATCAATGCAATCGATTTATCAAATTCTTTCTGTGCGCTTTCCAAGTGAAACGTTGGCACACCAATTGGTACATATGCTACCTCAAATTTATCTTTCATATTTTTATAACTCCTTGGGCACAACATTTATGCCCCTTCTTTCCATAGTTTCATTTATTTACATAGCAGACTGATTCCTGCGATACACAACAAAATATAGGTTAATACCGTAAAAAATGTCTGGCTCATACGCCGAAACAACAGACTGCCAATAAACATACCACCAAATAAAAACGGTATAGAAATCGCCTGTATACGCCAGGTATTTTTTGTGTAATACCCTGCCATAAGATCACTGACAAGTATCATGCTATTTAAAATGATCCATACAGCAGATACCGTCCTGCGAAATTCTTCCTTGCTCTTTGTATGATTTGACAGATATGTGATAATCAATGGCCCTCCTGATACAAAGATGCCATGCACAACACCGGAAAAAAGCAATAGCACACGCGCTCCCGGCGTCATCCCTTTTTCGATATCATGTTCCCTTTCTTCTGCGCTTTCCTTTGCTTTCTTAGGATTCTTATCCACGATACCGAATCCATTTTCCCATGCATATTTACCAAAAGAAAGTAAGCCGCGCAAACCAATACCTATGACAAAAATGCCCAGTGCCACATACAGTAATCTCTCGTGGCCTGCAAATGCCTGTTTCAAGAAAATGCCTGCGACAATTCCTATTCCCATATAGAGGCATACGCGCTTTAATTCTTTTGTGTTTACCTTCTGGTAACCACCTGCCACAACATAAATTCCGGCAATGATACCTAGCACATTCAACACCGGCTTTGCAACCGCATACCCCACCAGATGGATGGAAAATGGCATTGCCAGAATAGTCCCTGCAAAACCAGTAATACCCTGAATAATATTTGCAAGAAAGATGATAACGTAAAACAATACTTCTGCCATTTATGACTCCCTCGGGTAGAACAGTTCCTTATTTTCCCCCGTCACACCACCAAAAGCTCCCTGTCTGATCAATGGCTCGCGATTTGGATGTGCAATCACCCATTTATTGCGTTGCAACAATAGGCGTACTTCCTCATCGCAGGTGTCCTGTCCTAACGTCATGATCGCAGCATCACGCATTTTCTTCTCCGCATCATCCAATGGTGTATTCGTGCCGCGTGGTAAAATCACAATATCCTGAAATCCTTCATCATTCACGCGAAGCGGAGACAAATGAAGTGTTGTCTGATACATTTCTATTGCCGTATTCTTAGGCACAAAAAAGACAGTTGCCTGTGAAACATCATACTTGTTGTGACAAATATCATAGGTATGACCCAAAACAAGCATAAAATCTGTGACAGCAATATTGATCTCACTACCCTTGTGATATTCAAAACCATTGTATGTCGTGTTTCTACCATTGCAGTAGCCTATCTGGATTGACATACCGCCATACATCCGGATGCGCAACTGCTCAGCGACCTGCATCTTCTCCATTTGTTCCACCGATGCCACATACACATTTCCCGCTTCTGGAATCTGTGTTTGTTCACGCATAAATGTGGTAAGTTCTTCCAGATCATATCCTTTCAAAATCCTTCCAAAAGATGAAAAAATCGCGTCTTCCACCGAATAAATTTTCACATCATTACATACATTTAATGCTTCTAACAACTCCATTTTTATCCTCTACCGCTCTCTTACAACCTTAATCGTTGCGCAGAAATCTTCCTTTCCATATCCTGCATCCATTGCCTTTTGATATACATGAAGTGCATTTTCTTCTCCTGGCATTAATACTCCACATTCTTTTGCTAAGTTCATACAAATATTCACATCTTTGTACTCATTTTCAATTGAAAATGCCGTCGTATAATCCTCCTTTGAAATCGGCTCTTTCTTGGAATCCAGATAAAAGTTTTGTCCACCACCATAAGAAATTGCCTGTGCAAATGTCATAATGTCAATACCATTTGCCGCTGCAAGTGTGGACGTCTCATTAACACCATTTTGAATCTGCGATACCAGTGCATTATGACAAATTTTCATAACAAGTCCTTTTCCGTTATCTCCCATGCGGATGATATTTTCGCCCATATATGAAAGGATTGGCTTCATTGCTTCAAACGTTGCCTCATCACCACCTACATAGATACCAAGCTTTCCAGCAATTGCCGCTGGTTTACTTTTAACAACGGGAGCATCGATAAACTGTGCACCGGTTGCTTTCACCATTCTGGATATTTCGACAGATACTGACGGATCAATCGTACTCATATCAATACATGTCTTTGATGCATCAAGTACAGGCAGCACCTCCTGGTAAACGCTTCGTGAATGCTCTGACTTTGGCACCATGGAAATGATAACATCTGCATGTTCTGCCACTTCCTTAGAACTGGTACAGCCAACAGCTCCAACTGACTCTAACTGCTTCACCTTCGCCTCAACAAAGTCAAAAACAAACACCTGATCATTATGCTTCTTTACAATATTTTCACACATGGATTCTCCCATGATTCCCAAACCAATAAATCCTATTTTCATGCTATTATCTCCTTCTATGTCAGATAGTTTCTTTCTGACACCTCACAATTTCTATTTACTCGGTAACCGTCTGATCCCATGCACCCTGGAATTTTGCCATGCCATAATCCGTAAACGGATGATACATACTGTCCTTATATACCTGTAACCCAGCAGTTACAATATCAGCACCAGCTCTTGCACAGTCTACAAACTGCTTTCCATTGCGAACAGCTG
>URCQ01000047.1 GCA_900546435.1 uncultured Pseudobutyrivibrio sp.
CCTTCATAGAGATACCTCCCTGACACTTTATTATACTGTATCAGAGAGGTTTTCTTTTCTCAAGCCATGATTCCAAATAACATCTAATTCCAACATATACTCCTTCCAATCCAGATAGCCTATTATGCCGGGCTTCGTATTGGAGAAGCCTGTGGTTTGGCATGGCAGGACGTAAATCTGTCGGCATCTGAACAATAGCCTCTATTAGATCATTTTCCAATAACCATCTTCGATCCCGAGCAAAGATAAAATCAATGCCATTCGCATATATTTTCCGTTCTGTACCTGCTGAAAATAAGCCGCTCTGCTGTCATCATCCACATCGTAAGCAATCTCATCAACACGTGGCAGCGGATGCAGTACCGGCATATCTTCCTTTGCCAGCTGCAGTTTTTCCCGATTGAGAATATAAGTATCTTTCAGACGGATATAATCCTCTTCATTGAAAAAGCGTTCTTTCTGTACTCTCGTCATATAAAGAACATCCAGCTTGGGAAGGCTATCTTCCAGACTGGATACTTCCTCATACGGCGTATGCGTCGGCTCTAATGTTTCATCCACAAGATAATCTGGGATTCTGAGTTCTTCCGGCGAGATAAAATAGAATTTATTTCCTGTATGGCGCACCAGGCTCTTTACCAGCGAGTGCACCGTTCTTCCGAACTTCAAATCTCCGCAGAAACCGATGGTCAGATTGTCGAGTCTACCAAGTCTCTGGCGAATAGTCATCAGATCGATCAAAGTCTGTGTTGGGTGATTATGTCCGCCATCCCCGGCATTAATGACCGGGATTTTCGAATACATGGACGCACAAAGCGGTGCCCCTTCCTTCGGATGGCGCATGACAATGATATCTGCATAACAACTAACGACCCTTACCGTATCCGCAATTGTCTCCCCTTTGGAAACGCTCGATTGGTCCGCCCCTGCGAATCCAATTGTCTGTCCACCAAGACTGAGCATTGCCGATTCAAAAGAAAGCCTCGTTCTGGTACTTGGCTCGTAAAAAAGTGTTGCAAGCTGTCTGCCATCTGCTGCATGTGCATAAGCTTTTGGATTTGCAGCAATCCTGTCTGCGAAATCCAGCACTTCATACGTTTCTTCTACTGTAAAATCCAAAGGACTTATCAAATGTCTCATAACCACTCTCCTTTTGTTAAATACTGACTTCTCTCTGCACCTACGGATATGAACTGTATTTCATGCTGCAGAAGATCCTCTAACGTCTCTACATACGTTTTGGCTGCATCCGGCAGTTCATCATAGGTTACGCAACCGCTGATGTCTGTCTGCCAGCCGGGAAGCATTCTCACAATTGGTACATATTCTTCTAGATCCTCTATCGGATCAAAATCCGTCACTTCCTGATTTCCCTTTTTGTAACCTACAATCACAGGGATTTCTTTCATCATACTGAGCACATCAAGCTTAGTTAATGCAATCTTGTCCGCGTTCTGACACTTTAATCCATACCGGCTTGCAACTGCATCAAACGGTCCTACACGGCGCGGACGTCCTGTGGCAGCACCATATTCTCCGCCAGACTTGCGCAAAAGTTCCATCCAGGATTCTGGCATGGCTTTTTCTGCTGTAAATGGCCCTGCACCTACACAGGTTGAATAAGCTTTCAGTACACCAACGACATGGTCCAGTTGCTTTCCCGGTATCCCCGCCCCTATCGGACCGTAGGCAGAAATCGTTGAAGAACTTGACGTATATGGAAAAATGCCATAATCAATATCCCGCATAGCTCCAAGCTGTGCCTCTAAAACAACACGTTTTCCTTCCTTTAATACTTCCTCGAGATAAGCACCTGTGTCTACTATATATGGCCATAACTCTGCTGCCTGAGCTTCACACCAGGAAAGCAGTGCCGGATAGGACATCGGTTCCTGATAATAGCATCCTGCAAGCTCCAGATTCTTTGCCTCGAGCATCATTTTCAAACGATTCTGTACGGATTCCTCTTTTAGATGAAGCAGATCCCCAAGACGCAGTGTCTTCTTTCTGTATTTGTCACTGTATGCATAGGCAATGCCTCTTTTTGTGGAACCAAACGCTGCTCCTGTTTTTGCAAGACGTGTTTCTTCGAGTTCATCCTGAATTTTGTGCCAAGGCATAGAGATTGTTGCCCGTTTGGAAAGTTTTAAGTTGTTTGGTGTAACCACAACACCTTTTTCCCTGATCTGTGCAATTTCGTTTGTCAGATGTTCCAGGTCTACCACCATACCATCGCCGAGTACGCATATTACATTCTCATGCAGAATACCGGATGGCAGCAGATTTAAGACAAATTTCTGCTGTTTGGCAACCACTGTATGGCCAGCGTTATTGCCGCCCTGATAGCGGACAACAACATCTGCATTCTCCGCAAGCAGATCGATCACACGACCTTTTCCTTCGTCTCCCCAGTTAATTCCTGTTACAGCTGTAAGCATATTTTATCCTCCTTCTATTGACACTGTCTTTGAACATAAACCCATGCATAATCTGTTATGAGCAATACCGGAATGTCCGGTCGGTAAGTATTCTCGCAAAAATAAGTCCAAGCGGTAACGATACAATAATCATGATTGCTGCTGCAAACCACGAAACTGCCTCTGTTAGTGACATAATTCCAAAATTATAAATCGCACGATACAAATATAATCCTGGCACCATAATTACAATGGATGGCACTGTCAGTGAAATTCTCGGATATCCATGATTTCTCTTTATGATGGATGCAAGCAGACCTGCAGTCAGTGCTCCTATGAAAGCTGCTGCCGCAGATGGCATCCCTGTATAATCGACCAGTTCCAGCCGCAATGTATTTGCAACGGCACCGATACATGCCGCCGTTGCTGCCATATAGACTGAACTGTTAAACATAATCGAGAATCCAAATACTCCGCAAAAGCTTGCGATCAGACGTAACGCCAGATGCATCATATTTCCTAGATGCAAAGCTACAAAATCCTGTGGCTGAAGCTTTAACAAAAGTGCCATGATCCATGCAAACATCGTTGCAACCAGAACAATAATAATGGAATAGGTAAGCCGCTCCAGACCAGATCGCAAATCCAGCTTTGCCAAGTCAATTCCACTTGTAATAAACGGAAATCCCGGAATAATAAACAACATGGAACAGATATATCCGGCCTCATGCACTGCGGAAACGTGTAACAACAGCTCTGCCATATGCAGACAGACAGCATATGTCAGACATGCAGCTGAAATAGATACCGCAATGTTTAAAAACAATGTGTAATGATGTTTGATCAGCTTCATCCGGATAAGGTTACCAACACCAGCGGCAATAAATGCAAATATCATCTCCACCGGGCCACCACCCAGCAGAAATGTAAATCCACAACATGCAAGTGCCGCTGCCAATCCGAGTTTTACCGGAGAATAGAGTTCATGGATCTGCTCGATTTCATCCAGCCGCTTATGGATTTCTTCTCCGGTCAAATGCGCTTCCTGAGATGGAAAACTATTTACAAACTGTTCCATCCGATAAAGCTTGGAAGTATTTACTCCGGTATTTGCAATACTAAGAGACTGTGAAACACACTCTTTTCCATCAAAACAATTAAACTCTATGGACATCAGTCCCACATCCACTGTACAGGTTACTCCAAGTTCCTTGGAAAGCCTGTTCATAGAAGTCCGCACACGCCATGCTCCGGTTCCACAGGAAAGCATAATCAGACCAACCCGGCCGACAACCGATGCCTTTTCAATCAGTCCTGCCTGCTGAATCAGCACTTCACTGTCATTCTCTGTATAATCGTGCCACGGAATCTCCATATGATTTTTTTCCATGATTTCTATATAATCATTTTTCGCCATAAATGATCTCCTCCGCTTTTGCAACATGACGTTCGAGATTTTTCAGGAAGATAGAATTCGGAAGGAAAATTCCAATTTCATCATATCGGTTGTTATTCTCCACCAGCGAATCCTGTCCATAAAATACGTAAGCCATTGGAAGATTCTTTTCCAGCTCAATCATAAGATCCCACACGGCGGAATATGCTTCTGCCTCTGTCTCCTTCTCCTTTACGGTATCCGGCAGTTCACGAATGAGCAGCACACCCATATTTTTTTCAAGAATCTTTTGTTTCACATCCATGCAATCCGACTGATATTCATGGCTGTAACGGTATGCCTGTGCAAAATATATATTTTTCTGATTGCCGAGATCTTTGTATACCTCATGAAAATGCCGGTATTCTTTTTCATGAGCTGTGCCTTTGTATGCAGGAAGTAATTGCCCATTTTCATCCGTCATAATGACTGGATTTTGCTTTCCGTCTGCATCAAAACGATAGGGAATCAGAAATGAATTTCTCAACAGGTCAAACAATGTATTCTGACATATGCCCATAAGGAAGGCCGACAGGTCCCGGTTCGTATACGCATTGAACAAAGCCAATGAAAATTCTGCCGGAGAAATTTCGGCATCCGAATCATCATTGCAAAATAAACAGTCACAAAATGTTTCCTGTAACTTTTCACATGCCCAATGATCATTTAATATTTTCTGAAACAAAACCTCTGCCTTTTCCTCTCGTGGAAAAATCGTCTGTTCCTTCATGCTTCATGCGCTTCCTTTCTTGCTTTTTTCATCTTCTATGATTATACTTTTGCATTAGGGATAAGTAAAAACTATAATTGATATGTTATAAATAACATTTTGATATGTCAGAGGGGGTTCTATCGATGAATGTAAATTTTGAATACTATCGAATTTTTTATTATGTTGCAAAATACCACAACTTTACCAAAGCCGCACATACACTCGGCAGCAGTCAGCCAAATGTGACAAGGGCCATGAACTGTCTGGAGCAGCAGATTAATACAACTTTGTTTGTACGTACCAACCGGGGCATTCAGCTTACCCCGGAAGGGGAAAAACTTTATACCCATATTTCCGCTGCAATGTCACAGATTTTTGCCGCAGAAGAGGAGTTATCGGATAGTGCGGGGCTATCACATGGAAGCATTTCGATCGGTGTCAGCGAGACCGCATTAAATATTTTTCTTTTTAATAAACTTAAAGCATTTCATATGACCTATCCCGGCATCCGCCTGAAACTGTACAATTACTCCACCCCACAGGCCATTGATGCCGTAAAAAGCGGAAAAATCGACTTTGCTATTGTTTCAACTCCAGCTTCCGTGGAATCACCACTCAGACAGATTATGCTGCAGCCTTTTCAGGAAATTCTTGTCGGTGGTACAACTTTTACCGCACTCGGCAGCCAGGAATTATCTCTCGCAGAATTAAAAAACTATCCGCTGATTTCGCTTGGACGTGAAACAACGACGTTTCAGTTTTATCATGCACTCTTTCTCTCTCACGGACTCGAACTTGCCCCTGATACCGAAACCGCCACGACCGATCAGATTCTCCCTCTTGTCAAATGTGAGCTGGGCCTGGCTTTTCTTCCAGAAGCAATGGCACATGATTCTATTCAAAAAAGAGAAATTGTCCAGATATCACTAAAAGAAAACATTCCGGAAAGAAATATATGCATGCTATACGATTGCCAACATCCGCTGAACTCAGCCGCCCGACAATTCCGGAAAATGATTCTGGAAAATCATTTGTCACAAGTAAACTATCCCTGATACCTTATTCTTTCAACCAGTGTTTCCTTTTTCAGATTACTGCTTAAAACGCAGGAAAGTACAATCTGCAACAGAC
>URCQ01000048.1 GCA_900546435.1 uncultured Pseudobutyrivibrio sp.
TCAGTTCTCTGACAACCTTGTAAGCATAGGACTTGGAAACATTAAGTTCCTGTGCTACTTCGTCCACCGTCATAAAGTTCTTGCTCTCCATGTGGTTTCCCCCTTTCTTAAAAATTCTGATTTGCCGCTCTCCCTTACAGGTTCCTGACAAGTTGCCTTGTGTGGTACTTTGTCGTGTTTCCATCTTTGGTACGCTCGCTTTCGGTCTTGGCATACTTTGCCGGATGGTATCTGCTTGGACGGTCATTTAGTTTTATGCTTAACTTTTTTTGTTTAAGTCTGTGTTTTGTATAGTACTAAACATTTTCCGTTAAGTCAAGTGGTTTTCAGAAAAATCTTAAACATTTTTATTTAAGTTCTTCTTGCTATCCTCATTAACACATGTTATACTCTACTTAAACATTTCTGTTTTACCTAACAGAAAAATGGCAACAACATGACAGGAGGCAATGCCTCTGCTCCTGCAATGGCAGTCGCATTTTCCTTCGGAAAACAAGGAGGCATAACTATGGCAATCGGACAACGAATTCGATTTTTCCGTAACAGAAAAGGCATGACACAAAAGCAGCTTGGAGAAGTCCTCGGCTTTCTTGGCAAGACTTCTGATGTCCGTATGGCACAATATGAATCAGAAGCAAGAATACCTAAGCATGACCTCGTAAAAGAAATGGCTGGTATCTTTGATGTCAGCACCCATGCACTTACCGTACCGGATATAGATACCTACATCGGTCTTATGCACACCTTTTTCGCATTGGAAGATATGTATGAACTGAAAATTGACGAAATGGATGGTGAAGTAGTCTTACGTTTGGATAAGTCTGACTATTCCACCTATTCCTCAATGGAAAAATTGCTCCGTGCATGGCTCTCCGAAGCTAAAAAGCTGGAGAATGGCGAAAGCACCAAAGAGGAATATGATAACTGGCGTTACAAATATCCGGAACTGGATACACACCAAATCCGTGCTAAGGTTCCTTCACAGGAAATCAGCGATATGCTTCTCGCCGGATTAAAAGAAATGGAAAAAGAAGAAAAGAAAGAAACGAAACGCAAGAAGAAAAAATAAGCATGAAAAAACCTTACCAATTTTCAGTTGTCATATCTGAAAATCAGTAAGGTTTTCTTATGCTCATAAAGTAATATTATTCATTGAATAGGGAAAATCTGTTGCCAAATCGTTGCCAATGCTTAAACAAATATGTTTGTAAACCGCATAAATACTGGGTTCTTTTAGTGTTTCTCCTTATTCAAACTCAATCGTTCCAGGTGGCTTGCTCGTCAAATCATAGAACACGCGATTGACACCTTTCACCTCATTTATAATTCTGCTCATGACTGTCTGCAAAACTTCAAATGGAATTTCTGCTGCCTCCGCTGTCATGAAATCTACCGTATTTACAGCACGAAGTGCCACGGCATAGTCATAGGTTCTCTCATCCCCCATAACACCGACGGAACGCATATTGGTCAGGGCTGCAAAATACTGTCCAACACTGCGGTCGAGTCCTGCCTTCGCAATTTCCTCGCGATAAATATAATCTGCATCCTGTACAATTCGTACCTTCTCAGCCGTTACTTCACCGATAATGCGAATACCAAGACCTGGACCTGGGAATGGCTGACGATATACCAGATAATCTGGCAGTCCCAGCTCCAAACCAGCCTTACGCACTTCATCCTTAAACAAATTACGTAACGGTTCTACAATATCTTTAAAATCTACATAATCTGGCAAACCGCCAACATTATGGTGCGATTTGATGACTGCAGATTCACCGCCAAGACCTGACTCTACCACATCCGGGTAAATCGTTCCCTGTGCAAGAAAATCGACTGCACCAATTTTCTTGGCTTCTTCCTCAAAAACGCGGATAAATTCTTCGCCAATAATCTTACGTTTCTGCTCCGGTTCAACAACACCGGCAAGTTTTTTATAGTAGCGTTCCTGTGCATTGACGCGAATAAAGTTAATATCAAAGTCTCCGCCCTTGCCAAATACACTCTCAACCTCGTCACCTTCATTCTTACGAAGAAGTCCATGATCTACAAACACGCAGGTAAGCTGTGGTCCAATCGCTTTTGCAAGAAGTGCTGCAAGCACAGAAGAATCCACACCGCCGGACAGTGCCAGAAGTACCTTTCCGTCTCCTACCTTTTCTCTTACGTCCTTGATGGCATTTTCAACAAAGGAATCCATTCGCCATGTTCCGGCGCATCCGCAGACACCTCGGACAAAATTATAAAGCATCTTCGTTCCTTCTACCGTGTGGAGAACCTCTGGATGGAACTGAATAGCATACAGATTCTTTTCCTGATTTTCTGCTGCTGCAACCGGACAATCTGCTGTGTGTGCACAAATACGGAAACCTTCCGCTGTCCTTGAAATATAATCAAAATGACTCATCCAGCAAATGGTTGCTGCCGATACATTTGCAAAAAGTGGTGAATCCTGTTTTACAAACACTTCTGTTTTACCGTATTCTCTCACAGGCGCTTTCTCAACTTTCCCGCCCAGCACATGCATCATCAGCTGCGCTCCGTAACAAAGACCCAAAACCGGAATTCCAAGTTCAAATAATTCCTTCGTATATGTTGGGGCATCCGCTTCATAACAACTGTTTGGACCGCCTGTTAAAATGATTCCCTTTGGATTCATTTCTTTGATCTTTTCAATATCTGTTTTATAAGAATAGATTTCACAATAAACATTACATTCTCTGACTCTGCGGGCAACCAATTGATTATATTGTCCACCAAAATCAATCACAATGACTTTTTCTTGTTCCATGCTTGTCCTCCATTTCTTTTCTTTGTACACTGTACAAAAATAACTTCGTTTCATTATAGTAAAGCCTAAAAAAAATAACAAGATAATCGGTCAATTTTTTTCAAAAAATTCCGATATATGCTATATAAGAGTTGACCGAAACATTTTTTGTCAATTTCAAATGTGATACGAAAGGAGTCGCCATGGGTGGATTTTCTGTAGCTAACAACATTACATTGCGCAATTACTATGCGACTTATCGCGATTTTACCGTCAAAAGCAATCGTGCCAACGCAACAACAAATCAATTGAACTATGCAGACGCACAAGCGCTTCGTCGTGCTGTTCGAAAGCTGGACGATTTTGATTTTGAAAATGCTGATAAAACAGACCTTTCGTCTCATATTCGTGCTTTTGTCGACACCTACAATTACACAATGGAATCCACAAAATCCTCGACCAATTCCTATTCCATATCCACGTACAAGAATTTAAAAAACCTTGCAAGCAAATATCAGAAAGATTTGGAAAATATTGGTATCAAGGAAAATTCCTCTGGCTATTTGACATTAAGTTCTTCTGCTGTAGAAAATATTAGTGCCGGCAAATTCCAAAAATTGCTCGGCAACGATTCCCAATTTATGAAATCTTTAACCAGCTATGCCAGACGCATGACAAATAACATCAACTATTATGCGTAAAACATTCTGCCATATTTATATAAAAAAGAGCATGGGCTTACTTTTTCATAACCCCTATGCTCTTTTTTTATCTTATCATAATCTTTTCAGACTTCATGGTTTTCCCCAAAACGCTATCGTCCGATTATGCTTCTTCTTTCTTTGGATTTCCTTCAAACACATAATCCTTACCCGGCAAAATAGCATTCAAGAAAATACCAAGAATAGCAGCAATTGCAAGTGAAGTAAGTGTAATACTTGTTCCAGCAATGCTAAAGGTAATTCCATCGGTAAATCCGAGTGCACTTACCAAAATTACGGCTGCAATAATGAGGTTTCTCGACTTCGTGAAATCTACATTATTTTCTACAACATTACGTACACCGATTGCAGAAATCATACCGTAAAGAATAAAGCTGACACCACCAATAATTGAAGATGGCATCGAACCGATTACCGCTGCAAACTTTGGTGAAAAACTAAGGATAATTGCATAAATCGCTGCAATGCGAATTACTCTTGGATCGTGTACTTTCGAAAGCTCTAACACACCGGTATTTTCACCATAAGTTGTATTTGCAGGACCACCAATTGCTCCAGCAAAAGCAGTTGCAATACCATCACCAATCAAGGTTCTATGAAGTCCCGGATCTTCTACAAAGTTTTCATCTACGGTTGCAGAGATCGCTGTAATATCACCGATATGCTCCATCATGGTTGCAAGCGCAATTGGTGCCATAACAAGAATTGCAGTGATATCAAACTTGCACCATACAAATGGCTGCCACTGTACCCAATGTGCACTTGCTACTGATGTAAAGTTTAAAATAGCACTTCCATCTGCGTTTGTAACACCAGCACCATTTAAAATCAATGCAAAAATATAGGAAATCACAATACCCATAAGAATTGGAATAATTTTAAACATTCCCTTACCCCAGATATTAAAGATTACAATAACAGCAAATGCTACAACCGCAATGAGCCAGTTTGTCTGCGCATTGTTTACGGCAGAAGACGCCAGTGAAAGACCAATACTAATAATGATTGGACCTGTAACAACTGGTGGTAACAGACGCATGACTTTTCGCACACCTACCAATTTTACAATTACAGCAAAAACCAGATACAACAAACCGGCTACTACAATACCACCACAGGCATATGGTAATTTTTCACCCATGGTCATATCTGCATAAATTCCACTATTCAATTGTGCTACCATGGAAAATCCACCTAGAAATGCGAATGATGATCCTAAGAATGCAGGGACCTTTCGCTTAGTGATGAAATGAAATATTAATGTACCAACACCTGCACAAAACAGTGTTACCTGAACAGAAAGTCCTTCTCCCTCGAAATAATCATTCACGAGAATGGGAACTAAAATCGTTGCGCCAAACATGGCAAACATGTGCTGTAAGCCCAGCAACAACATCTTCGGTGTCCCTAATGTGCGGGCATCCTTGATTGCTCCTTTTTGATTCATTACATAACTCCTTTGTACTTTTAATTTTTCTTTTTACGAAATATTTTTCCGCAAAAAATCTGCGAGCTGACACATGCAACCTCGCAGATATCCCTAACTAAAGAAAGTATAACGGAATTGCCCCTGTTCTACAATCTTTTTTTCCTGTTTCTTGATATTTTTTTATTTTCTTATACAAGATATTGCTTGAGTTGCGCTACAACAGCATCTACTGTGCCAGCAACATCTTTTCCATCCAAATCCACCGTAATATCTGCATATTTTTCATACAGACGTGTTCTCTCATCATAAATATCCCGAAGCGTCTGCCCTTCTTTATGCACCACGCCT
>URCQ01000049.1 GCA_900546435.1 uncultured Pseudobutyrivibrio sp.
TGGCAAAGAAACTTCTTTGCATAGTCTCTTTGCAGATCGATCAGACGCTGGTTAAACATAGGAAAACACTTGATACAAGGAACCATATCTCCCGGATATTCCAGTCCGTCTCCAGCTAGAAATTGGCGGGCAATCAGAAGATCAAAATGCAGATAAATGCCTTTTTCCTTTAATTTAGCTGCCAGATAATCAAAACGATCCAGCCCTTTTGGGTTAAACTCAATGCTGGATCCCTCATTATATTTTAAGAGAGGCGTCTCTTTGCAACTGCTCCAGGTGCACTCTTCCTGACCGATTGGTGCATCGGCTGCATGCATACGGATGATATTTACCCCCATACTTGCAAAATGATCTGTCAATTTGTCTGCCAGTTCATGACTCGGTGTATTGGATCTTGTCGCAATATTAAAACCTAAAAACCGTGCTCTCGTCCCGTCTTCAAAATAGAAGTGTCCATCTTTCACCTGTAAAAATCCATGTTTTCCCGCAGGGGCATCCAGTAAATATGAAAAATCCAAGACTCCCTTGTTGACTTGTGTCTTAGAAAGTTTGATATGCTGCTTCATGTTTTTCTCCTTTTTCCTGAAATTTTGCTATAAAAAGACCGCCATACAGGTATGACGGTCTTTGATACCCTATAAGGCATTATCTTTTATTTTGCTTTGTCAATCTGTTTCTGCAAAAGTTCGCAAACACTGGATGGATCATTTGCTTCCATACCTGATACATAATCCTCCCAGGTCATCTTCCCCTGAATAACTTGTGGCAGATTCTGGCTCATGTAGTCTGTTACCTTAGTCTGCGTTGCGCTCCATGTCTGTGAGTCCTTCGCACTCAAAAGCGATGTATAATCCGATGCACTACCGGTATCTTCATACTTGGTCCATAATTCATAAGCATGCTTTAACACTGCGGATTCACCCCGCTCTATGGTGTAATCATCTGAATTGCCATTTAACTGCAATCCCACACATAGTCTGGTTGCTGTTACTGCGCCACCTACTGCATCCTCGAGTGGGATGAGTTGGGTATAAACCGGCTTTCCATCATCCCCGGTTGACACTTCATAACTTCCCTTGTATCCATATTCTTCATATAAGTTTGGATCCAACTTAGTTTCACTGATCTGTTCTTCTGTCAATCCAAGGTTTGTAACCAAAGCACCTTCCATTGTGTAAGTCCAATCAAAGAAGGTAAAGAGTGTTGCTAAGTCCTTATCCTCACACTTATTGGTAACACCAAGTGCTGCTGCTTTTCTACTGTCATGATACATGCAATCCGGATCTTTAAACTTCTGGTCATCACTGCCATAAGTATCATTGATCGGAAGCGGTGCAGCCATTGCATAGGCATCTTCCTTATCAGACTCATCCATGCAGGTATCACGGATCACAGAACCTAAAGCGGTTCCTGTGTAAGCAGACCAAAGACCTACCTTACCCTGACTAACACCTGTGGTATTGATCATATAGAAGATATCTGTTCTGGTATAGAACTGCTTATCCAACCACCCCTGATCATACCAATTCTCCATACACTCTGTATAAGTCTTAAAGTTGTCAGACGTTCCGTCATACTCTACCGTTCCGTCATTGATGTAATAGTAGCCATTACCACCACCAAAAGAGGAAACCAGATCGCCTAAGGTACTATTTCCCATATAAGAAATAGAAATGTCATAAGCATCATCCCAACCTCTTTCTGCGATTGCCTTGTCAAATGCTTCAAACATCCACTCCCAGTCGCTGATGGTCAGAGGATCTGATGTACCACTTGGGAAGATAACATTATCTTCATAGGTATTGTCCGGATCATCTCCATCGCTTGCGCTAAAGGAAGTCACTTCATTTTTCTTCCATCCGGTCAGGTTATTCTGTTTCTTTGCCTCAGAAAGAGGTGTTACTTCCGGATGACCATTTTTCTTTACTGTATCGCTATCCCAATCCCATACATATTCGGTCGGTGTAGCATACTTTACGATCCAGTCACGACGATACATATAGCCCTGCCAAGGATTTCTAACGGAATCGCCCAACATACAGATCTGATAATAATGTGTCTTGCCTTCATCATCTGTTGATGTGCAAAGCATCTTGCGTTCCGGGTTCTGCTCCAGATATGCAACATAATTTGGCATATATTTTTCTACATATTCTGTGATATCCATAAGGATCCCGTCATCTGCCAAGGCTTCTGCACTTTCCGATGATACGGTAAGATCCAAAAGATCCGGATAATCACCTGTAGAAATCAGTGTATTAAAATTATCTCTCTCGGATCCGGCAACCGGTACCTGGAAATCAAAATCCAGGCTCTCGCCATCCCCTATGCCGCCTTTTTCGGTATCCCAGGTCTGTGCCTCTATATACTGTACTGCTGCGGCATCATTGTAGTCTGTATAGTACTTTCCTGCACCATCTGTTTGAAAGATCCACATTGAGAAATGATCCGGATCATTCGATTTGCTACTCGATTTACCACATCCGGTAAAAACCCCTGCTACCATGGTTGCAGCAAGTGCTACCGATAGCATTCTCTTCCAAGTTATTTTTTTCATAAAGACCTCCTAAAATTGTAGATTCCATTTTCGCGCGCTTGTCATCTTTTTGATGATACAAGAATATCATAGGATTTTTATTCAATATTGCGCTTTTCGTTTTGTTATTATGATTTTCATTATTGTTTTTTCGTTTTTTTTCATTTATACTGACTGTAAAATCATGATCGGAGGATATATTTTATGGATTATCTTAATTTTTGTAAAAGTTATTTTTCTGCCACAAGTATTCCCATCAATCTTTTAGACAATATGAACACACTTTATTCTTCCGTACGGACAGTAACCAATATTCCTCAATATAATGACTATTATGTCCCGGATGATCTTCCAAACTGCCCCTGTTTTAGTCACTATGATCCTTCGATCGAGTATGGCATTGTCCGCGTCCAAGACACTTCCATACACATCGTGATTGGTCCCGTGTTCGAGACTGAGATCACACCTGAGATCCTAAATGCCTACCTTCGTGAAAATAAAATCCCATTCTCTGAAAGAGATAAGATCCAGGATTTTTTATGCTCTATCCCGCGTATGAACCAATTACAATTAGCCAAGCACTTAATTTTTCTTCATCAGGCAATCAATAATGAAACCTGTGAATTATCACATTTTTTTCCGGATTATACCCCGTCAGCAGATGACATGGCGACCAATACCAGATCCAATATCGGAGACGAAACCAAAGAATATTTCAATACCTATTCCAACGAACTGCGACTTTATGAAATTATTAAAATGGGAAATGAGGAGGAATTAGAGAGTTATTTAAATCAGATTCCATTGAGTATTCTGGCAAAGCCTATGGCAACATCGGCGCTGCGCCAGGCAAAAAATATGTTCATTAGCACCATCACCAATATCGTTATGATCGGAGCCATTCCCGGCGGTGTTTCAACAGAAGTTGCATTTGAATTGATGGGACAATATGTGCAGGAATGTGAAAAACTCCAATCTATCAACGAGATTGAGACTCTACGCTACAATATGCTGGTTAAATTCTGCCAACTTTCCGGCAAGAGCCACATCCCACTTGGGGTATCCAGTGATGTATTCAATAGCATGAATTTTATTCGCAGCCATACAAACGAACCGATCACCGTAACAGATGTTGCAGATAATATCGAACGCAGCACTTCCTATGTTACAAATTGTTTCCGTAAAGAACTGGGTATTTCTCCGGGTTCCTACCATTTCACGTTGTAAATTGGAAGAAGCCAAGAGCCTTTTAATGTATACCAACATGTCTTTGACGGAGATCAGCAATTATCTCTGCTACTCCAGTCAAAGTTATTTTCAAAATGCCTTTAAGAAAAAATTTCAGTTGACCCCATTGCAGTATCGGAAAAAAATGCAACGGATCAACTGAAATCCTCTGTTTTTCATATTTTATTTATAAGCAAATACTTTCAATTTCACAAGCGAATAGTCATTGTAGCAGAAACGGGATGCCTCATCGCCATTCAGACGGCGACCGGCTTTCCACTGTCCATCTACAAATTTGCCCTCTTCCAGCGCTATGATATCATAGTTTGGCTTTTCCTGATTTGCAGAAAATGGTGTGATCATGCAGCCATTTGCCAGGATATAATAAGTATCTTCCTCTGCCTTTAAGATCAGGCACACACCATCTTTTCTTGTTACAAGCGGCATGTTCATCATGACCTTGAATCCAAAATCTCCAAACATCATGGTATCGTTTTCCGGATCAC
>URCQ01000050.1 GCA_900546435.1 uncultured Pseudobutyrivibrio sp.
CATTTGGAAAATCCAGCCATTTCTTCATCCAGAACTTCATGGCAATCAGTCTTCCTGTCTCTTCAAAAACCGCTGCAGCCAAAGCCGCGTACACATAGTAAAGCCATGGCCTGCTCTGTGCGTTCAGTCCGCAGAACTGAATGACAAGAACATGCAGCAGCTGCTCCAACAGCATGGCAAACAGCAGATAGGTTCCTGCTCCGATAAAGAACGAGGAAATCCTTGCCTTAAGCTTCACCCTTCCTACAATGAACAAAGCAATCGGTACCCCCATCGAGAGGACAACGGAGCAGATAACTCCCGCTATCGCCAGACCTGATATTGTGTTCAATTCCATCTTTATACCTCCCTGATTCTTAAAAAATTCCTTTATTGTATTTGAACTGTCCATACAATATAAAGCCTAATCCGACAATAACTACTGGAAGAATGATATAATCTATAATTATTTCACTCCAAAAAGAAACAATAAAACCTAATACAAGAGATATTCCTATAATCAGCGTTCCTGTGCCGACTGTTTTTCCATACTTTGGTATATCTTCTTCCTTTACTTTTCGCCTGTTATAAGAGTGAATTGTGCTGATATTGCCTTTGATATTTACAATTCCCACAACAGATATGAACACTCCCAAAATCAACATTATAATATTTTCCATAATGACCTCCTAAAAATAGAATAGTTCCTCAAATTTTTTGTCCAATGCAATACAAAGAATTAGAGCCAATTTTGCAGTTGGATTAAACTGTCCTGTTTCAATAGAACTAATGGTATTTCTTGATACCCCTACCATTTCTGCAAGCTGAGCTTGAGAAAGATTTGCTTCTGTGCGAACTTCCTTTAAGTGATTTTTCAGTTGTAATTGTTCTTTCATATTCTCACCTCTAAAAGATGGCTAACAAATCCAATAAACGCCAAAATGGAAAGCACAAAAAACAGAACGGTCAAGATCAAATCACTCTTTCGCTTCATTTTGATAAAACGAACCAACCATTGTGTTGCAATAATGCTGAAGTATATAACCCACGGACTGTAAATCATAGTATGAGCAAGCACAGAAGATAACAGCGAAAGCAAACAACACACTAAAGCACCAACTCTGCTTGCGTGACTTCCGGCTTGATATACCACTTCCATTTCAGCCAAGTCCTTATTGCGATGTTCTTTTCTACTTGCATTTAAGATTTCGTCCTTTTTCATAAAAACACCTCCACGCCAAGTTTTCTTTGCATATTTTTATTATACACATACCAAGTTTTCTTGTCAATAGAGTTCATAAAAAAGCTACAACCGATATAACAGGTAACTTTTCTACCTCTTCGATTATACTCGCAACTTAATGACTTCTTGAATACTTGCCGAAAAAGAAAAACTGCCATCGGTTTGACAGCAGTTCTTCTTCGGTTGGTATCCGTTAGGAATACACAATATCATTCAATACAATCTCATCGGCACAGGCTCGAATGTTATTCATCAATCCTATTCATCTCATCATATCCGTTGCTTTCAGTTCTTCCGTTACACCTTGCTTCTTTGCCATTTCCTTTATCAGATATTCTGCCAGATCACGAGCCGAAGTATCAATTTCGGCAAGGTGTTCATATAACTTTCCGCTTGTCAGCAGATTAAAATATAGCACACTTCTCGACAAATTCTTACAAATAACTACAATTTTTTCACAAGAAACAAAAAAACGATACTGCATAGATTTCTTACTTCACACAATATCGTTCTTCTATATCTATACTTTCATTGTTTTTGCCAGAGATGTAAGCAAAGCAGCCATCTCCGGATTGCCAAGTACTTTCATCAGCAGTTCAGGATCTACTCCCTCCGGTATGGTAATCTTATTTTCTTCTCCATTCTTCTCATGTATATCCGGATTAAGATTTTCCTTATTATAAAAGGCATTCTCCATTCTCTCTGCATTCTTTCGCCGATCCTCATCAATGATATGGCCATATACCTCTGTTACCATGTCCGCCTGTGCATGTCCGGAATCCCCCTGGACTGCTTTGATATCTCCGCCGCTCAGTTTCAGTTTGTATGTGACACTTGTATGGCGCAGACTATGAAAAACCACATCCGGAAGACCTTCTTTATCAATTACTTTCTGCATCTGGTCCCGAATATAACTTCCATTGATTGGCATTCCAAAAGTGGTCGCCATTATCAGGTTGTAATCAGTATACTCACTGCCAAGCGCCTCCTTTACCTCATCCTGTTCCTTCTTTATATCAATAAGGCACTGTGCCACAAATCCCGGTATATAAACTTTGCGCTCGCTGGTATCGGTCTTTGGTGTTTTCAGCACCCTGACCGTCTTATTATTCTTCCTTTGGGATGGGAAGATCAGAATGACTTCTTTTGAATCTAGCTCCTCAACAGCTTCCTTTGATACACGCTCCACCTGTTTGTTAATAAAGACATATGCCCTGTTCTCCGAAATAGCTTCTTCTGATATATCCACACAGTCCCATGTCAGCCCAAGCAGCTCTCCTATTCGGACCGCTGCTGCGAATGCCAGATGAAATGCAACTTTTAGCCATTTATTTTCACATGCATCGATTGCCTGCATCAGCATTTCCGCAGTCCAGATTTCACGCTCCTCAGCTTTATACTTCGGCAATGTCGCATCCGTTGCCGGATTCTTGTCCATCATATCCCACTTTACCGCCTGATCTCGGCATCACGCAGAAAGAACTTGCCACTGCAACCGGCATCAGTTTGAAAACGATTGCCAATATCAAAGCAAAACAGCATATCCCTTCTCTGCTTTATGCCATGAGGATTGCAGACTTTTCCATAAGCCGGTAACAAGCCTGTTCTGCTATCATCCGGATGTACAGCAGACACCAGCTAAAGGAGATGAGCCGAATGAACAATAAGAAACAGTTGGATTTCCAGACCATCGCTGTTGATTTTGACGGTACCCTGTGTTACAGCAAATGGCCGGAGCTTGGTCAGCCAAACCTGGCACTCATTGAATATCTCCAGGAATGGAAACGTAATGGCAATAAACTCATTCTCAGGACTTGCCGTGCGGGGGAAGCCCTGTCAAAAGCTGTCGAATGGTGCCGGGAACAGAATCTTGAATTTGATGCAGTTAATGACAATCTGCCGGAAATCATCGAATTCTACGGACACAACAGCCGCAAGATATCCTGCGACTACTATATTGATGACCGAATGCTGCTACCGGAAAATGCAAAGGCATACCTAATCATTACCAGGACACTTCTGTACCCCAACTTCTCTGCTACATATTTTCTCCTATGTCCTGAGATAATTTCATAAAATCCTTTCGGTCTGGGTCTTACAATCAAAGGATTCAAAATTCCATATTTCTTAATACTATCCTGTAATTGAATCATCTGACTGTCTGCACACACTTTGAATGGATGTTTCGCAAATTCTCTCAACCTTTCCATTTCAATTTCTACTACCTTTTCATCTGTTAATCGTTCATCTGTTTTTTCTGCCATAGGCATTCTCTCCTTTTCCCTGAACTCACTCGCATTATATGCTCGTTGTCGCGGCATTCATCAAAGTTTCAAGCCAGCTTGAACCTTGACCCATTCCTCACGTAAAAAAAGCCCGTCCAAATTAGAAATGTTATTCTAATCTGAACGAACCTTACTGCCAGGCTTGATAATATCAAGCAAGTTACCATCATTACATTTCCACATTTACATTGCTTTACTCCCTAAATCAAATCTGACTCTATAGCTTTTGCCATTCGGTGCTCGCAAGCACCTATAAATAAAAAAAGCAACAATGAATTGTGGTCAACATTGTTGCAAAATTTGACTGTTCCCAGGGGGAATCGAACCCTCAACTAGCGCTTAGGAGAGTTCCAACCTATTGTCACTCTCTGTCAATCTGAGGTAAGGTAAACCCATATGGGACA
>URCQ01000051.1 GCA_900546435.1 uncultured Pseudobutyrivibrio sp.
GGAGGCGGCAGATCCTTCGATGGTTATGTTTCAAGGCAAATATTATCTGTTTGCTTCTATGACAGGTTCCGTGTGGGTCTCTGAGGACATGGCGCATTGGGATAGTTATCCTTTGCCAGAAAATATGCCAATTTATGACTATGCACCGGATGTGCGTGCCATAGGTGAGTATCTGTATTTTACGGCATCTAACCGGGATGTAAAGTGTAGTTTTTATCGCACCAAGGATCCGATCCATGGACCGTATGAAGAAATACCGGGCTATATGGATTATTGGGATCCGAACCTGTTCCAGGATGATGATGGCAGACTCTATTTTTACTGGGGATGCGCAAATGCGACACCTATCTGGGGGATAGAGTTGGATCCTGCGACCATGGAACCTATGGGCCAGAAAAAAGATTTGATCTTTGGTGACCCATATCATATTGGTTATGAGCGCTTTGGGGAAGATCATTGTGAAGAACCAAAGAGTCAGGCTGAGATTGATGCCCTATTTCAGGAATTTTTAGATCAATGCGGAGAAGATGCAGATAAGATCCCGGAAGCCAACAAGGCGATGATACGGGCAACCTATGCCGGAATGCCTTATATCGAGGGTGCATGGATGACAAAGCATGCCGGAAAATATTATTTACAATATGCTTGTCCGGGAGCGGAACTCAATGTTTATGCGGATGGGGTCTATGTGGCGGATGCACCGCTGGGACCTTTTCATTTAGCAGAGAATAATCCATTTTCGTATAAGCCGGGTGGCTTCCTGCCGGGAGCCGGACATGGATCTACCATGCAGGATCGCTGGGGTCAGTGGTGGCATACGGCAACCATGCGTATTAGTAAGAATCATGTATTTGAAAGACGAGTAGGCATTTGGCCGGCAGGTTTTGATGATGTGGGAAATCTCTATTGCAACCAAAGATACGGCGATTGGCCTTATATTATAGAAGATATAGAAAAGGATCCATGGGCAGATCCGAGGTGGTATCTGCTCAGTTACCGGGCGAAGGTGACTTCCTCCGGGTGTGAAAAGGGACATGAGGCGGCATTGGTTGTGGACGAAAATGTGCAGACATGGTGGAAAGCAAAAGAGCAGGACGCAGGACCTTGGTTGTGTCTGGATCTGGAGACCTGTGATCATGTGCATGTGGTGCAGATCAATTTTGCTGATGATATGGAAAACAGGATAGACTGTCCGGGAAGTCTGGTGGCAGGACCCGATATGGAACGCTATATAGACTGCAATATACATCCGACAAGATGGCTCTTAGAGGGATCTGCGGATGGCAGGGACTGGACGATTTTGGCGGATAAGCGGCAAGCCCAGACAGACCTTCCGCATGATTATGTGGTATTTGAAGATGGCATAGATCTGCGTTTTATCAAATTGACGATCATAGATGTGCCTTATCATGTTTTACCGAGTGTCTCAGGAATACGAGTTTTTGGAAACGGGGATGGTAAACGACCGGAGATGGCGAGGGTTCAGGTAGAGCAAATCGATGCAAGAGATATGGTAGTATCTGCTGTTTCAGATGAAAGCGTTTGTGGATATAACATTTTATGGGGGCATGCACCGGGAAAACTTTATCATAGTTGTATGGTTATGGGAGCATGTCAGGCATATAAAGTGGGAGCATTCGTAGAGGGGCAGTCCTATTATGTAAGAGTGGATGCTTTTAACAAAAATGGCATTACGCATGGAAAAGAAATTTGCCTTCCTATGGTATGATAGTAAAAACGTTATACACGGGAGGACATAGAATGCATCCAATTTATTTTGTGAGACATGGAGAGAGTGAGTGGAATGTGGCAGACCGGATATGCGGGCAGACGGATGTAGCCTTGACAGATTTGGGACATACGCAGGCAATTGCGACCGGGCAAAAGATCGTCGAGGCAGGGATCGTTATAGATGAGATTTTGTATTCGCCCCTGATCCGGGCTGCAGAGACGGCGCGGCATATTTCAGAAATGACAGGCGCGCCTATGCGCATGGAACCGCGGCTGGTGGAACAGAATTTTGGCAAATGGGAAGGTACTTCGCCGAGAAATGCTGCGGACTTCTTTGAGGCAAAAAAGCAGTTCGTATGCCGCCACGAAGGTGGGGAGTCTATGCTACAGCTAGCTCAGCGCATTTACAATCTTTTGGATGAATTAAAAAAAGAAACGGACAAAACCTATATGCTGGTGGCACATAATGGCATTGCCCGTGTGGTCTGCTCGTATTTTCATGATATGACGAATGAGGAGTATGCTTCGTATGGTGTGAAAAATTGCAGTGTGACAAGATTTGATTTTGATGAAAAAATGTAATCGTTATGTATTATCTCTAATTGTGCGATGAAGTGTTTATTTTGGCATTGTCTAATGCATCCTCGATAGCCATAAGTAATACTTCGGTCGTGTACTGGTTGTTGGCTTCGTATGTAATATTGTCCAGAGACTGTGTTTCATAAATCTGTGTACTGATGGAATCGAGCGCAGGTTGAATCAGTGGGTACATGGTCGCTACGGATTCTTCAAGGTTTACAAAAGAAATGTCATTGATGTGATTTTCATCCACGACGACCTGCACTTCAATGGCACTGTCATTCATAGTGAAGCCTGCCGTATAAACACCTGGTATATATATGGTTTCCTGTACAGGTTCTGGTTTATCTTTGGTGGAAAACATCCAACATAAAAGGATGACCAGAAGCACACCGAGACCGGCAAATGCAGCAGTATATATCAATTCCTTTAAATGAAATACAACAATTTTTGTTTTCTTACTCACGGCAAATCTCCTATTTTTCAGTGTCTAATAGAGTATATGAAAAAAAGTAGAAAAAATTCTAATTTTTTTGTTGACAAACAATATAAGGTTATATATAATAATTTTTGTCGTCACGGAGAGGACACAACATAATAAATGCGACAGTGGCTCAGTTGGTAGAGCACCTCCTTGCCAAGGAGGAAGTCGCGGGTTCGAGTCCCGTCTGTCGCTCTCTTACATAACGGAAATCTTGTTCAGCAAGATTTCCGTTTTTTTATAACAACAGAGGAGAAAAAGTAATAACGGTTGTTCTATTTGTTCCGTAAAAGAAAATGGTGGTGTCAGCAGGGAATAGCTCTTTTTGCATTGCTGCCAATCTGGTTATATCGTGGAAGACAAGGATATCACAGCAAACCGTTCCAGTACCTTTGTTATGCGTTTTATCCTGTACATATGATGATTCTGGTGCTTATATTAAATTATGTGAACCGATGATGATGAATATGGAAAACCCTTGCAGAGTAATTCGCCAGATCAGTGAAAAAGACTCGGTACAGTATAGAAAAGAATAGAGAATAACCTATAACTGGAGTATAGAAAGCATATTGGAAAATACGTTCTATAAATAATGTGTGTGCTGGTGTATACGTTATTCTCTGGAAAATGTTATAACAGGGGAAGGTAAACTTTGGGTAAACAAAGATTCTTCCTATGTAATACTAATTTCCATTTGTCCCTATTTTCGCAAGACTTAGTTCTGATTTCAGTGTACGGATTCCGAAGTAACTCTTGCAAAAATACTGTAAAAAATGACATTGATTCATATAAAAAAATGTAATATAATACACTAAAACACACCAAGGGATTTTGAGAAAGGAGGGGCACGCATACACATGAAACGCAAAATAACATCAAAATTATATGAATGGAAAAATATGTTAAATGGTAGAATGCCATTGTTGATTTACGGTGCGCGTCAGGTCGGAAAAACATTTGAGATGCGTGAGTTTGGAGCATTATATTACAAGAATTCCATCTATGTAAACTTTGAAACAGATGAAAAAATCGGAAAATATTTTGAAACAGATATTCATGCAGATCATGTGATATCTGTTTTGGAAAAATACTATCAGGCTAAGATTGTACC
>URCQ01000052.1 GCA_900546435.1 uncultured Pseudobutyrivibrio sp.
CGTTATTATATATATACAGATATTCAATGGAAAGGAGTCTGATGCGTGTTGAGTGATGACGAATTAGTGGAACAGATTCTACTTGGAAATGAAAATGCAGCAGAAGAATTGATAAAACGCTATTATACATCCATTTTACGTTACTGTAAGTGGCATTGCTCTAATCTGGAAAAAGCAGAAGACCTGACTCAGGAAACATTTTTGAAGTTGTTTAAGAATTTATCCGGATATAAAGGGAAAAAGAAATTTAAGGCTTACCTATACACGATTGCAAACCATTTATGTATTGATGAAAGTAGGAAGGTTGAGTTTTCTCCATTAGAAGATGAAGAAAATATAGTGCATGAGTATAACGACATAGTTCGGCTAGAGGATAGGGCAGAGATAAGCTATTTTTTGAATTTTTTATCATCAGAACAAATGGAAGCAGTCATTCTACGCTTTGGAGAACAACTTAGTTTTGGAGAGATTGCAAAAGTGATGGGATGCAATATGCGAACAGCACAAAGCAGGGTTCGTAATGCTTTAAAAATTATGAGAAAGGAGCAGGAAAATGAAAGATAAAAATTTGAAGGGCTATTTACAGCAATCTTTAGGAGAGGAAGTACAGCCTAAAAGATTAGAGGAAACGATTAAGCTTTGCACTGAAATTGTACGAGAACAGGAAGTGACTAGGGCAGAACCGAGGACAGGTTTCTTTCACTATCTTTCAGATGTATTTCGCTTTGAAGGTATTCCAATATTTGGTTTGCAGGCAGTAACGTTATTTATAGTTTGTTTAACAATTGCCAGCATTGCAGACGTGCCAAAGAATATACCAATTTTTATGCCGCTGTTTGTATTGGCTATCATACCAGCAATTTTTAAAAGCCAGTATTATGGAATGAGCGAGATTGAAGCGGTAACAAGAGCTTCTGGTGCCCAAATCACGTTAGCAAAGCTGGTTTTGGTCGGGGCAGCTAATTTGGTGTGTATAACAATTCTTTTGTGTATGGAAGTTTATTTGCAAAATTCTTATAAAGAGCTTGGACAGATGGTCCTATACTGCCTGGTTCCGTACTTAGTGTGTATGGTTGCGTTGCTACGTTTGATCCGTTTGCAAAAGAAACAGAGTTTACAGATATGTGCGATTGTAATGCTGGGTTCCTGCATTTGTTGGGGGATGTCAGCAAGAATATTGCCATGGTTATATGAAACATCAGCAGTGGGGGTGTGGATTGTTACATTTTTGATTTTTGCTATGTTCTTTATAAATGAAATTCATTATATTGCAGAGATGAGAAAGGAAGGAAAAATGTATGGAATTGTCGCTTGATCGTTTAACAAAACAGTATGGCAGGAAAATAGCGGTAGATTGTGTTAGTGCAACCTTAAAGCCGGGAGTATATGGTCTTTTGGGGGCTAACGGTGCAGGTAAAACAACATTGATGCGTATGCTATGTGCTGTCTTGGAGTCAACCTCAGGGGAGGTATTGCTGGATGGAAAAGAAGTAACTTCGATGGGGGCAGATTACCGGAATGTGTTGGGTTATTTACCACAAGATTTTGGATATTATCCAAATTATACTGCGGTGGAGTTCTTAATGTATATTGCAGCACTGAAAGGAATACCGAAGAATGTTGCAAAAAAACGTGTGACTGAATTGTTGGAAGTGGTTGATTTAAGTCATGTGGCAAACAAAAAAGCAAAAACTTTTTCTGGTGGTATGAAACAAAGAGTAGGAATTGCACAGGCGTTACTTAATAATCCGAAAATTTTGATTTTGGATGAGCCGACTGCAGGACTTGATCCGAAAGAGCGTGTCCGTTTTCGTAATCTGCTCTCAGAGTATGCAGGCGATAAAATTGTAATTCTTTCCACACATATTGTATCGGATATAGAAGCAATAGCAGATGAAGTGCTATTGATGAAAAAAGGAAAATTTATATTGCAGGGTACGGTTCCTGAGTTGATTCACAAGGCAAATGGTAAGGTTTGGGAGCTTTCTGCTTCTCCACAAGAAGCTAGACAATGGCAGACAAAAACAACGGTTGCTAATTTACGGCACGAAGGAAAAGACATTATATTGCGTATTATTTCAGACAATATGCCTAGTGAGCGAGCGGTTCCTTGTGAAGCTACATTGGAAGATCTTTATTTATTTTATTTTCCCACAGAGGAAGGAGTGAAATAGAATGGAACTATTTTGGTTAGAGCATAAAAAGTTATGGCGAAAGAAAATTGTTAAAATATGTGTGTTGTTGTGTTTTGTTTATTGTGTAATTTTTGGAAGCATACTTTCGTTTCAATGGTTCTGTTTTGGCAGTTCAGGTGACTATACAAGTGCTTTTGGCAATAATTTTGATGGATATACAGTAATAAAGGATAGTCAGGAATATGCACTTTCATTTGGTGGAGAATTGACGGATGAAACCTTGCAGCAAATAGTAAGTGATTATCAGCAAATGGAAGCTGACGGTATGGAGAAAGAACTGGAAAAGACAGACTGGCAGATAGTTAATAGTTGGCTCGGAACATTGTATCCGGAGCTTCGAGATACCAGTAATTATAAAACGATGATAAGCTATGTTGATCCGGATAAGTTAACAGGCTTCTATGAAAGAAGACAGCAGGTGCTTGATGAGTTTTTGGAGGTCAGTGGTCAGGTAGGTGCTGAAAAAGAGTATTTACATCAGATAGAGAGAAAGGTAGAAAAACCATTTCATTATGAGTGGGTAGAAGGCTGGTCAGCGCTTCTTGGTAGTATGGTTGCGGATCTGGGAGTTGTGATGGCTTTGTTTCTCGGTATTGTTTTATCCTCTTTATTTGCTGGCGAATGGCATGATAATACAAGCACACTAGTATTGACGACTCGAAATGGTTGGGGGAAAATAGCTCTTGCCAAAATTCTTACTGGTTTAGCGTTTACAGTGGAGTTATTTGCATTACTTGCTGTTTCAAATGTTATATCACAGTTGTTTTTTATGGGAACTGCCGGATGGGATATGCCGATTCAGAATATCAAGCTGATTGCTGTTGCACCTATGAATATGCTGCAGGCAGAAATTTATGAATATGCTTTTGTACTGCTTGGAGCAATAGGTTTTGCCGGAATTGTTATGTTTATATCAGCGGCTGTAAAAAATAATGTACTTACCTTACTGCTTAGTCTGGTTGTTGTATATGGACCAATGATGATTGCAGAATATCTTCCTTATGAAATGCAAAAAGCATTGGATTTAATACCATTGGTAGGAAGTTCAACAGATATTTTCAGAACTAATACTTTTCGTATTTTTGGGAAGCTTATCTGGTCACCATATCTACTTATTACTATTCCTGTCTTGATTGGTATTCTATGTATGCCATTCGCTATAAAGAGCTGGTCAAGAAGGATGAAGGCATAAATAACAATATGGCA
>URCQ01000053.1 GCA_900546435.1 uncultured Pseudobutyrivibrio sp.
ATGCAAAAATAATTTCCTTTTCCACAATCTCCCTCGCACAAGCCCTTATGTTATTGAGGCATCCTGTCCATTCTAAGGCGTTTTCTGCCTTTAGCTGTTCCGTTATGCCCTGTGCCTGTTTCATACCCTCTATGAGCCTTTCAAAGCGTTCCTGTGCCTGTCTGTCAATGTCGGCAAGGTAAGCGTTAAGTCTGCCGCTTGTAAGAAGATTGGTGTATGTAACTTTGCAGTGATGCTTCAGATAATCCAAATGCCGCTGTCCCCAGATGCCTATCGGCTGTTCTTCTTCGGCGGGTACAGTTAAGCACGGTATTAAATAATCGCCTTGCCTTTCGTATTTGCCGCCCATTTCCTCAAAAATTGTCTTTGCCATTGTCTGTTACCTCCACATTCTTTTTTATTTTGAATGTCCGCAAAATCCGTCCTACATCTTTGGATCAAGCGTATGGGACAATGCGATCACCACATCACACCCCTCTGCCTTTAACGCGGCAGCTTCCTTTCTTGCATAAGCTACCGCATCCTGAAAGTCCAGCCCTTCCACGTTAGATGGTGTTGTCTTATTTTTCATCTCCGGATCACTTACACCAAACACACCGATCTTCAGTGTTTTTCCATTTTTTGTAATCTCTTTTACAAGTGCATCCGTATCAAAAAAGGATGTTCCGTCTGTATTTTTGATGTTACCGGATAAAATTTTGACATTAGCAATTCCACCAAGCTCTTTTAAACGATCTTTGCCATAACTCCAGTCATGGTTTCCTGTAGTCATTGCATCATATCCACAAGCTTTCATCAGTTTTGCCACTGATTCTCCCTTTACCAATGTCGCAATCGATTGTCCATGAAAAGTATCTCCGGAATCCAACATCAGCGAACCGTCTGCTCCTTCCGTAAATGCCTGTGCAATTCCGCTCAGCCGGTCCATTCCGATCACCTGATTGTAATCGTCCTCTTCTACCCGCGCATGAATATCATTCGTATGTACAATTTTTACATCAAAAATTGTACTTCCGGACGCATTTCCATCCTCCGCCTGTACCGGCACTGCCGCAAATAATCCAAAAACCATCCCAAAGGTCAGCAAAAGTGCCGTTACCTTATTCCATTGTTTTTTTAATTGCTTCATCTTAACTCCTTCCTTTAATGAAACGGACATTCGTAATCCGCCTTCACTCCTTGTTTATGAAAACAGGTCCTTTTGAAGAATGCGATAAAAGATTCTCCGGTTGTAATAACATAATCTGTCACACTGTTCTTCTATATTGATTATGATATCATGAAACTTTAACGCCCTCAACCTCACATTGTTCTAATTACAGGAACTGAATTTTGAAGAACATTTATATCTTTTTCAATCTTCCAAATGTGTCCACGTAAAACATACAGAAAATTTCTTGACAATTTTTATATTTCGAGAGTATAATACAGAAAATTCACGCAATACAAAGAAGAGCAATGTTGTTCACAGCATTGCTCTTCTTTGCGTTTTAGGAAGGAATGGTAGGAGATGTTTCTCCTTTTTCCGCTCTGACTACGGCTCTTGCCGCTACAATTGGAACCGGTAATATCGTTGGTGTCGCCACAGCTATGGTATCCGGTGGTCCCGGCACCTAATACATTTTTATAATGCCTTGTCCATGAATGCAATAATACCCGCTTCGACTTCGTTCTTAATCTCAGCATAATTATGTATCTCGTGACGGTATCCCGAGTACAGCTTCGTTGTTACGTTATGTCCGGTCTGTACCAGCCAGTTACTTACCTGATATACACCGACACCATACTCACCTACCGGATCCTGATCTCCCGCAATATTATAGATTGGCAGGTCTGTCGGCACTTTTTCGGCCCACTTTGTTCCCTCGATCTCTAACATCATCTGGATGAAATCATATACCGAACGGTTGCTGGTCGGTCTGGTAAATGCATCAAACGGATCATCGGCATGATCTCGCTGTACATACGGATCGGCACAGATCCACTCATTTCCGATGCTGACCTCTCCACAGCGCTCACACATCCATCCCATCAGTTCTCCGGTATATGACGGATCGGATTCTTCTCCATGTCCTGCATCGATCGCTTCTTTTAATTTCTTTCCCGTCTCTTCTGCCCCGCGGAAGATTCCCGTTGTTCCGCAGATGGTTGCCCCGGCCAGTTCGTCCCCGTATTTTGCAATGAAATCTCTTGTGATAAAAGATCCCATGCTGTGTCCGAATAAGAAATATGGCAGATCCGGATATTTTTCACATACGATTTCTTTCAATGTATGCTCGTCTTCCATCATTGTATGCGGTCCTTTGTCTCCCCAGTCGCCCCACACATTATTGACCATTGCTGTCTTCCCATGTCCTACATGATCGTCTGCTGCCACGATATAACCCGCATCCATGAAGGCAGATATCATATGCAGATAACGTCTGGAATGTTCCCCAAATCCGTGGATCACCTGGACAATTCCCTTCGGTTTGCAAGCCGGAACATAGATCCATCCCTGGACCTGGTCACGTCCGTTGTAGGACGCAAAAGATACTTCGTGTAACATAATGTATTCCTCCTTTTCTATCTTATCCGTACGATTTTAGATTCTTTTATTCTGTACGGTTATAAGCTGTTCTTCAAAAATCCTCCGGTATTCCTCTTCCACCTCACCAAATGATCTGACCTCATACCTCAGATCAATATGCAATTCGGGCGCTTCGCTCTCCTGTTTCTCTCCCAGAAGAAACGTCAGATCATACCATAGCATTGCCTTATCAATCGCATTCAACTGCATCTTCTCTTCCGGTGTCAGGTCCGAACCGAGAAATTTTTCATAAATCATAGAAAGCATACGTTCTTCGCATTCATTATATTCCGGCAGTTCCTTCTTAAAAGGCGACGGAACATCCGACATATAACACTCGCTTGCATCGTGAAGCAGGCATGCAAGCACCATCCTATCCGACAGACCTCTCGCCTTTGCCTCTTTTGCACAGCAAATGCAATGTTCCCCGACCGACCAGAACGTCTTCACATGACCATTTCCTCTGCATATCAGGGACAGCGCATGTGCAATATCTGCTATGTCAAATAACTCCGGATCCGGTTCTGTTGGTTTAAAATGTTTTCCTGTGTAGGTCGTAATGTATTCGCTCATATCCTTCCTGCTTTCTTTTGTCTAATACTTGTCTAAATACTCTTCTCTTCCCTTTTCTTATATTTTTTTTTTT
>URCQ01000054.1 GCA_900546435.1 uncultured Pseudobutyrivibrio sp.
CTTTTGTGGACTTGCCATCTGGGGACACCTTGCGTTGCAAGCTGTTCCCAGCCGACAAGTTTCATAAAATATGCTATCTTTTCGATAGGCAATAAAGTATAATAAAGTCAGCAATAAATCGGAATTTTACGGTCAGTAAGGAATGCGTAAAGTTATATGATTGTATTATAAGCGATTTGTTAAATTTTTATAACCACTTGTATTTGCCTGCGATTTATGGTATAATATTTTGAAATTTAGAAAGAGGTGGGAAGATGATTAACTTTTCTTGCAAATAAAATCAAAATATGCGGTAGTGCTATACTTTGGCATTATTGTGTCTATTGCAAGAAAGTTATATGTCTATCTTACTCAATATAGTGCTGTTGCCACTTTTGCTTAGTGGTGTTATTTTATGCTATGACGAGCTGCAAGGATAAACTTTCTTGTGGCTCTTATTTTGTTTTGGAGGTGCTTTATGAATAGTGCAGAACAGATAGTTACACATAATTTACTCCGTATAGTGTCGGTTCCTTTTGGTGAAATCTATACGTAGTAAACATTCACCGAACCGACTTTGTATCGTATGACATGCAAAGGAGGATAATATTTATGTCAATGATTAAAATTGAAAACCTTACGTTTTCATATCCGACAAGTTATGATAATGTTTTTGAAAATGTCAGTTTCCAGGTTGATACCGATTGGAAGCTTGGTTTTGTGGGCAGAAACGGACGAGGTAAAACAACCTTTCTGAATCTTCTGCTTGGGAAATATGAGTATAGCGGAAAAATCCTATCATCCGTACAGTTTGATTATTTTCCTTATCCCGTTTCAGATAAGAATCGTATTACAGAGGATATATTGCAGGAGGTTTGCCCACTTGCGGAAGAATGGGAACTTATGCGAGAACTTTCTTATCTTGATGTTGATGTCGATGTGCTTTGGCGACCTTTTGAAACACTTTCCAACGGAGAGCAGACAAAGGTTTTGCTTGCCGCTCTTTTTCTTAATGAAGGGCATTTCCTACTGATTGATGAACCTACCAACCATTTGGATGCCAAAGCGAGAAAAAGTGTGGCGGCATATCTGAAAAAGAAAAAGGGATTCATCTTAGTTTCTCACGATCGTCGCTTTCTTGACGATTGTGTTGACCATATTCTATCGATTAACCGAGCGAATATCGAAGTGCAAAGAGGAAACTTTTCATCATGGATGTCAAATTTTGAGCGACAGCAAGAATTTGAACTGGCTCAGAACGAACGTTTGCAAAAGGACATCAGACGATTACAGCAGTCGGCAAAACGCTCTGCAGCATGGTCTGAACGTGTAGAAGCTTCCAAAATTGGGGCAGCAGATAAAGGTTATGTCGGTCATAAAGCCGCCAAAATGATGAAGCGTTCAAAATCTATAGAAGCGAGACAACAACAGACAATCGAACAAAAATCAGCATTGCTGAAAAATATGGAAACCGCAGAAGCCCTCAAGATACAACCGCTTAATTACCATACAGATTTGCTTGCATCATTATCGAATGTAGTAGTTTATTATGATGGCATTTCAGTTTGTGAACCCGTTTCGTTTGAAATAAGACAGGGAGAACGCATTGTGCTTGATGGAAAGAACGGCAGTGGCAAAAGTAGCCTGTTAAAGTTGGTAGTCGGGCAGTCCATAGATTATACGGGTACAGTAACACTTGGCTCTGGGCTTGTAATTTCTTATGTGCCACAGGATACATCGTATTTATGTGGAACCCTTTCCGAGTTTGCAGAAGAAAACAACCTTGATGAAAGTTTGTTCAAGGCAATTCTTAGGAAAATGGACTTTGAGCGTGTACAGTTTGAAAAGGATATTAAAGACTTTTCTGGCGGGCAAAAGAAGAAAGTCCTAATTGCGAAAAGCCTTTGTGAAAAGGCACACTTGTATGTATGGGATGAACCGCTCAACTTTATTGATGTGTACTCACGTATGCAGATTGAACAACTCATAACGGAGTTTGCCCCGACCATGCTCCTGGTAGAACATGACAGTGTTTTTCGAGATACTGTGGCAAGTAAAATTGTGAATATCTAAATTGGTTCTTCCGCAATTTTACGTTTTTCGCTTTAATAAAAATGGAGAATGCTGATTTACACTGGCATTCCAGTATTGAAAAATTACAAAATACGGATAATTGCGTAAGAACCTCTAAATTAAAATAATTGTATGGGTTAATTCCAGCTTTACAGAGACTCAAATTCCAGTTTGTAGAATTAAGAAAATCGTAATTTGTGGAGGTAAAATATAGATGAATCAAGGTAGAATTATTGTAATCACAGGTGCGCCGGGGACAGGAAAAACTACAACGGCATCTGCTGTTGCAAAAGAATCAGATTTGGAAAAGTCTGTGCATATGCACACAGATGACTTTTATCATTATTTGAGTAAAGGGGCAATACCACCGCATTTGCCAGAATCAAATGAGCAAAATTTGATTGTCATTGAAGCGTTTTTAGAAGCTGCGAAGCGATATGCTCGTGGTGGATATGATGTAATTGTTGACGGTATTATCGGACCGTGGTTTTTAAAGCCGTGGCAAAGTCTTGTTCGGGAACATTATGAGGTGCATTATATTATTTTAAGGGCAAGTAAGGAAGAAACCTTGAAGCGAGCTGTTGAACGCTCAAAGTTAGACCGAAAGACAAATATCGAATTGGTAGAAACCATGTGGGAGCAATTTTGCAATCTGGGAATATATGAATCGAATGTTATAGATACGACCACTTATTCCATTCAAGAAACTGTTTCCGCAGTACAAGAAAAAATCGCAAGTAGGGCAGCGTTGTTGTCTTAGATTGTTTTGGTGCAATTCCAGTTTGTTAGCTTTACATCGGGTCAACTTGTCCCGAACTTTTACAACTAAATACCCGCCGCTCACACAGTGGCACACCGAGCAGGAAATCTGAAAAAGGTCTCCTGCTTTTTTTCTGCCCAAAATGAGGTGGTAAAACGCCACCCCATCCACCAATTAGCGAAAGGAGGGACACGAAATGCCTTGTCCACACAACGAAATCACGATTGTTCAGCGCAGCCAGCGGCAGTCTGCGGTTG
>URCQ01000055.1 GCA_900546435.1 uncultured Pseudobutyrivibrio sp.
ATTTTGATTTGAAAAATCGGAGGTTCTGCATTATGATGAATTACAAGGAATCTATGTACTGGCTTTACCGCTTCCAAAAAGCTATGGTATTTTCCTTGTGACGGATTCTGTAAAATAAACAGGAAGCAGAAAGAGAGTATCTATGAAAGTATTAGTCTTCGGTTCTTTAAATATCGATTACGTCTACTCCGTCAATCATTTTGTCCAGCCCGGCGAGACGCTTTTGGCGGATGACCGGCAGATTTTCAGCGGCGGAAAAGGGCTGAACCAGGCGATTGCTTTTGCAAAATATGGTCTGGAAACGTGGCATGCCGGCGCTGTTGGGGCGGAGGATTCTGCTCCGCTGCTGGAAACGCTGAAAGATGCTGGTGTTCACACGGATCTTGTTCTGAAAAAAGAAGGATCATCGGGACACACGATCATTCAGAATACACCGGAAGGTGAAAACTGTATTATCCTCTTCGGCGGTGCAAATCAGGAAATCACAAAGAAAGATGTAGATCATGTCTTAACCTTCGTGAAACCTGGCGATTATCTGGTTCTGCAGAATGAAATCAGTGAGATCCCTTATCTGATGGACTGCGCGCACGAAAAAGGCATGCACATTGTGCTGAACCCCTCACCCGTCAATAAAAAGATTTTCCAGATGCCGCTCGAAAAGGCCGAATATCTGATTCTGAACGAAATTGAGGCCGCTGCAATTTTAAAAGAAACGGGTGCTGCCCTTGCTGAAAACGCGGATGGCACTGCTCTGCTGAACGGACTGGTTCACAAATTTCCGGATAGCAAAATTGTGCTCACCCTCGGCAAAGAAGGTTCCATGTATGGCTATCACACCAAACGCTGCGCACAGGGCATTTTCCCGGTAAAAACCGTTGATACCACAGCGGCAGGCGATACCTTTACCGGATACTTTGTCGGTGAAATCATAAACGGAAAAACACCGGAAGAAGCACTCAAGACTGCCGCCATGGCATCTGCGATTGCGGTAGGGAAAAAGGGCGCCAGCACATCGATTCCGACGCTTGCGGAAGTCAGGGACTCTTTATAAAAGATTCAGAAAATCGGCGTAGCAAACATACTACAAATATGATATAGTATATCCGTCAGTAATTAACTCGACTTTTTGATGGGTAGTGTATCTACTACAACTTTTTCACTTGGATCAATCTCATCAAGACGATACTTCCAGTGATATACAACAGGCTCCTCATTGACTTCATCAAAATATTTATATATGCGTTGCACAAGTTCATCCTTAGTTTTTACACGGATACCTTTAAGCATCTGTCGGGTAAGTTTACTGAAGAAGCCTTCTACAAGATTCAGCCATGAACCATGCTTAGGAGTAAATACAAATTCAAATCTTCCCGGTACAGTTGCGAGGTATTTTCTGGTTTCCTCAGAGGAATGAACTTTAAGGTTATCCAGAACCAGACGGATTTTATCTGTTTTTGGATACTTATCATCAAGTTTTTTGAGAAATTCAATGTACTCCTTGCTACTGTGCTTATCTCTTACGAGTGGAATTGCTTCACCTGTTTGCAAATCTATGCCTGCAAGCAGCGAGATGGTTCCAAGACGCTTGTACTCATAATCCCGGCTGATGGTTTTGTGATTCTCATCTGGCATAAGATCTTCTGATGTGTTGGCAATTGCCTGAATTCCAGGCTTTTCATCATAAGAGAGAACATGCACCACCTGATCATCTTCACTAAACGGGATGAGTTGTCCATTCTCATCGAACTGTAATGATAACTGCTTGTATACCAGAAGGACATTGTGCATTTTCTCGTCAAAATCAGGATCACGGTTTTCACAGTAGTAGGTTATTTTGTTAGGCTTAATATCGGCCTCTTTAAGTATTGTGCGAACCTTTGACTGGCTGATTGTTGACAGCCTTGTATGGCCTTCCTCTTCTGCAAACTTATTGATGTGTTTTGTAAGAAGTGCACGTGTCCATACTTCTGCTGAATAGCCAAGATCAACCGGCTTCTGGCAGGCAATATTTATAATCCATGCCTTCTCGTCATCAGTTATTTCAGCATTCCGGCCACGACCCGGAGCATCAAACAGGGCATTTTCCACCCCGCCCTCTTTGAATTTATTTAAGCACAACATAACGCTACATCTGTTGATACCTACTTTATCAGCAATATCATCAATAGAAACACCATCGGCACGTAATAACAGTATTCTTGCTCTACATACAGTCTGAGCCTGTATTGTTCTAGCACGCGTTTGTAGTTCAAGATATGAACGCTGATCCTCTGTTAATGTTATTGTGCCTGTTTTTCTGCCCATGAATATAACCTCCATATATGTTATATGAAGATTGTATCATAAAACGAATGCATAGTCGAGTTAATTAAAAACTTTTATAATAGTATTCGCACGAAACAAGATCAGTATACCAAGATATTCATATCCGTTCGCATCTTTCCGATCCTGAACTGGGCCGCACCTCCATCGCCGAGGAAATCCACATGAACCTGGACTACCTGTCCCACATTTTCAGTACGAAGACAGGAGCATCGCTCAGCAGCTACATCATGGACGAACGCATGGCTGCCGCCAAACGCCTCCTTGCCACTACCGGCTTCTCCCCCCAGAAAATCTGTGACCAGATCGGAATCGCAAACGTTTCCTCCTTTTACCGGCAGTTCAAGAAAAGCAGCGGGGTGACACCGCAGCAGTATCGGGAGAAGCATTTTCATGGATAATCACGAGCACCGGAGCGTGCCTGAAAAAGGCCTCCAGCGCGCAAAAAAACAGAGTGTCTTGGGATTTTTTCGTTTCCATACACTCTGTTTCATTTCTTACCCACAAAAATCCGCCAGATCCTCTTTCAGATAATTCTGCGTCTTCTCAAGATCTTTCTCCCGGATACTCTGCATAATATCGTTATGATGCGCAATGTCCAGCGCCGGGTTTACGTTGGTAAGAAATGAAAC
>URCQ01000056.1 GCA_900546435.1 uncultured Pseudobutyrivibrio sp.
CCACAATTAAAAATTCCGGTTCATTTAAAAGCGCCTGCACCAATCCTACCCGTCGCTTCATACCGCCTGATAACTGCTTCATTTTCTTCTTACGATGTTCTATAAGACTGGTCTTTTTCAAATAATAATCTATCCGCTTTCTACATTCTGCTTTCGGAACACCTGCCAGATCTCCCATATACTCCAAACACTCCTGAACCGTCAAATTAGGATACAGTTCAATTTCCTGTGGTAAATACCCTATCTTTCTTTGGATTTTTTCATAGTTTCCTTCGCTATACAAAATTCCGTCTAATGTAACCATTCCGTTTGTAGGTTTAAGCACAGTGGTCAAAACTCTCATCAAAGTTGTCTTTCCCGCTCCATTTTCTCCCAATAGTCCAAATATCCCATTTGGTATATCTAAATCTGCATGGTCGATTGCTGTGACACTATTCTTAAATCTTACCGTTAAATCCTCAATATGAATACTCATAAATTTACCCTCTCTTTCTTACGATCTTCGGCAATGCCAGTAACAAAATCAGTCCGATACAAATACACAAGCCTTTCCCATACAGCCATGTAATATCGGCAGTATTTTCTATATCTCTAAAAGAATAAGAAAACAGATTCCATGCTCCAAAAAGTTTATCTCCACCTGTGGAATTTGTTGCTACCCATATCAAAAGACTGCTTCCAATTCCCATCCACATATTGCGAAAAAGCATAGACAATGTATTAGCCAATATTCCCCAAAAGAAAATAGTTACTACAATCGCCCCAAAACAGGTAATAAACTGAAGTATTTCACTTTCTGTTACTGGATGTGTAATTGGTTTCTGAAACGCAAAAAACAATCCATATCCAAGAACAGCGAGCAGCAGCAAAAAAGTTCCCTGTATCATCAGTCTCTGTATAATAGAATAGATTCTCTTTTTTATCTGATACAGTCTCTGAACTTCGGAACGGTTGCTTGTAATTTCCTGCACATAAGTATCTGCACAAAAAACAGCAGTCAATATCGCAAAAGGCGGCTCTATGGATAGTCCTATTTCATACGTGAAAACAACTGCACGAATCACACTTAAAATTACAACAAAGGATACTGCATAAGCAATTTTATAAAATGGCAGAACAATCTTCATTTCCTTCTTCATTTATATTCGCCTCCGCTTCCAAATCTGTATCGAAATCAGTATAATTACTACCGATACAATAATAAGAAAACTTTGATTTAAGAGCGCCATCGGGGGCGGTGTCGTATCAAAAAGCTGCCCCGGAAATCGTACCATGATTGCCAAAGGTTTGCCCCAATATCCGTAAACTCCCTCTGCATTAGTTCCGCCCAAATTGGAATACACCATATAAAGAATCAAAAGTGGTACACCCGGAAGTGGATTTTTAAATATGAGTGAAATCAATGTATATATACTCACAATCATCAGCATATTAGGCAATATATAAAGTACCGTAGAAGCCACAAAATCCCATAGTCGCACTTCAAATCCACTATCCTTTGTATAGATGCGGCACAATACCCAAAACAGTATATTCAAAATAGTTAGCACAAGCAAACAAATTGTAAATCCTGCACTCACTTTTCCCATTACATACTTCCCGGCAGTCACAGGCTTTGTATGCAACAATTCATAAGTATGCTTTTTTGTATCTTGTAAAAATAAAACCGCCAACATAATAATTGCAAAAAACACCATATACAGACCCGCAAAATCAGCAAATTTTCTTGCGTAATAAAAAGAAAATGTCTTATCTTCCAATTTTTTATCTAGATATGCGTTGATTTCTTCTGCCGTTCCCTTATAATACGTACTGTCCTCGTATAAATACCTTGCCCCGTACCAGTCATATTCCTGCTCCAAATACGCATAGGCCTCTTTTAAATTCATGCTTTCCAGCTTTTCAATGACATTCTGTGCTTCTGAATCCGTCAATCCAAACACATCCGTTAATTTTATTTTTACCTTTTCATGCCATACCTCTCTGTGCTTTTCAGGCGTGGCTGGAATATAGCCCTCATACACTTCTCCTTCAACCGAAGTGTTGGACTGATCATTGATGATTTCCTCCCCCGTTGTAAGATAATGTGTGGTTAAATATGGACTTGTCGCATTAAACACACCATAAATCACAAGCAGAACACCTACCCAAAATAACGGTCGCTTTAGATAATTCATAATCTCTCTTTTAAAAATAGCAATCATACGTATTCCTCCTTTCCTTCGTTATAG
>URCQ01000057.1 GCA_900546435.1 uncultured Pseudobutyrivibrio sp.
CCACAATTAAAAATTCCGGTTCATTTAAAAGCGCCTGCACCAATCCTACCCGTCGTTTCATACCGCCTGACAACTGTTTCATTTTCTTTTTCCGGTGTTCTGCAAGACTGGTCTTTTTCAAATAATATTCTATTCGTTTCTTGCATTCTGCTTTTGGAACACCTGCCAAATCACCCATATACTCTAAACACTCCTGAACAGTCAAATTAGGATAAAGTTCAATTTCCTGTGGCAGATACCCTATTTTTCTCTGAATTTTTTCATAGTTTCCTTCACTATATAAAATCCCGTCCAATGTGACCGTTCCACTTGTAGGTTTAAGTACAGTAGTTAAAACCCTCATCAAAGTTGTCTTTCCTGCTCCATTTTCTCCCAATAATCCAAAAATTCCATTCGGTATATTTAAATTCGCATGATTGATTGCTGTCACACCATTTTTAAATCTTACTGTTAAATCCTCAATATGAATACTCATAAACTTACCCTCTCTTTCTAACTATTTTCGGCAATACTACCAATAAAATCAATCCAATACCAATACACAAAGCTTTCCCTTGCAGCCATGTAACATCAGCAGTATTTTCTATATCTCTGAAAGCATAGGAAAACAGATTCCATGCCCCAAAAAGTTTATCTCCTCCCGTGGAATTTGTTGCTACCCATATCAGAAGGCAGCTTCCAATCCCCATCCACATATTGCGAAAAAGCATTGACAATGTATTGACCAATATTCCCCAAAAGAAAATGGTTACTACAATCGCTAAAAAATAGGCAATAAACTGAAGTATTTCACTTTCCGTTGCCGGATGTGTGACTGGTTTTTGAAACACAAAAAACAATCCGTAACCTAAAACAGCAAGCAGTAATAAAAAAAATTCCTGTATCATTATTCGCTGCATGATGGAGCAAATTCTCTTTCTTATTGGATACAGCCTATGGATTTCTGAACGCTTGCTTGTAATTTCCTGCACATAAGTGTCCGCACAAAAAACAGCAGTCAATATAGCAAAAGGTGCCTCAATGGAAAGTCCTATTTCATTTGTGAATACAACCCCACGTATCAAGCTTAAAATCACAACAAAAGATACTGCATAAGCAATCTTATAAAACGGCAGAACAATCTTCATTTCCTTCTTCATTTACATCCGCCTCCTCTTCCAAATCTGTATTGAAATCAGAATAATCACTCCAGATGCTAAAATAAGTAAACTCTGATTTAAAAATGCCATTGGCGGCGGTGTTGTATCGAAAAGCTGATCGGGGAATCGAACCATAATCGCAAAAGGTCTTCCCCAATATCCATAAACTCCTTCCGCATTTCTTCCGCCCATATTGGAATATACCATGTAAAGAATCAGAAGCGGCACTCCCGGAAGTGGATTTTTAAATATGAGTGAAATCAATGTATATACACTTACAATCATCAGCATATTGGGAAGTATATAAAGTACAGTAGAAACTATAAAATCCCAGAACCGCACTTCAAACCCACTGTCTTTTGTATAAATAACACACAATGCCCAAAATAATAGATTTATAATAGTCAGAGCAATCAAACAAATTGCAAATCCTGCGCTTACTTTTCCAAATACATACTTTCCGGCAGTGATCGGTTTCGTGTGAAGCAATTCATAAGTATGCTTTTTCGTATCCTGTAAAAACAGAACCGCTAACATAATTGTTGCAAAAAAACACATAAACAACCCTGCAAAATCAGCAAATTTTCTTGAGTAATAAAAAGAAAACGCCTTATTTTTCATTTTTTCGTTCAGATATGTGTTGATTTCTTCTGGCGTTCCTTTGTAATAGGCACTATCTTCGTACATATATCTTGCACTATACCAATCATATTTTTCCTCCAGATATACGAATGCTTCTTCTAACTCCATATCAACAAGTTTGCTCATTACGGATTGTGCCTCTAAATCAGACATTTCTAATTCATCAATTAGTGCTTGTTTTATCTGTCCACTCCATATTTCTCGATGTTTTTCAGGATTCGCAGGAATATATCCTTCATAAACATCTCCTAAGCGAACTGTATCAGGATAATCATTGATAATTTTCTCGCCTTGCCCTAAATAATGTGTGGTTAAATATGGACTTGTCGTATTAAACACACCATAAATCACAAGCAGAATACCTACCCAAAATAACGGTCGCTTTAGATAATTCTTAATCTCTCTTTTAAAAATAGCAATCATACGTATTCCTCCTTTCCTTCGTTATAG
>URCQ01000058.1 GCA_900546435.1 uncultured Pseudobutyrivibrio sp.
CCTGTCTGACTGGTGCAATCTGGCTGGCACTTGTATTTTCAACAGTCATATCTGCTTTATTATTTGCTTTTTTGAATCATTTTTTTAATCTGCCGGGCAGCATACCTGTGCTTGGCTGGCTTTTGATTTTCAATACATTGATTGCAGGGCTGATCACTTCCTTTATCAATGCAAAGTTACTGGAACCAATTACCAGACTTAGTAAAGCAATGAAGGAAGTTTCTCAGGGAGATTTTGAACAGCATTTGGAAACGAACAGCCGTATAGCAGAAGTTGGAGAATCTTATCAAAGTTTTAATGTTATGACAAAAGAACTTCGTGCAACAGAGGTGCTGCAGATGGATTTTGTATCTAATGTTTCTCATGAGTTTAAGACCCCGATTAATGCCATTGAAGGATATACAATGCTGCTTCAGGGAGAAGAACTGTCTCCGGATCAAGAGGAATATGTAGAAAAAATCTTATTTAACACCCAAAGACTTTCCGGATTGGTTGGTAATATTTTGCTGTTATCCAAGTTAGAGAATCAGAATATACCAATGAAAAAAACAGAATATCGTCTGGATGAACAGATCCGCCAGGCATTTCTTTCATTGGAAACAAAATGGACAGAAAAAGAAATTGGTTTTCAGGTAGAATTGGAGGAAGTTAAATATACTGGGAATGAAGGACTTTTTATGCATATCTGGATAAATCTTTTGGATAATGCGATTAAGTTCAGCCCTTCAAAGGGGACAATTACGATGTTTCTGAAACAAGAACAGGATTCTGTTAAGTTCATTCTGGAAGATGAAGGACCAGGAATAGAGGATGATGTAAAATCCAGAATATTTGACAAGTTCTATCAGGTAGATGGATCTCATAAAGCAGAAGGAAATGGCCTAGGTCTTGCACTTGTAAAACGGATTGTAGATAGTGCCGGAGGAACAATCAAAGCAGAAAACCGTGAATATGGTGGATGCAGATTTGTTATAGAGCTGCCAAAGCAGAAAGATGAGATTATATAGTTTTAAGATAAATTAGAAGATGGGAGGATTTATATGACATTTTATCAGGAGTTGCAGTTAAATCAGGCAGGTTCTAAAAACCTGTTGAAAAAGAGTGAAACACTAAAAGAAAAATTATATCATATGTGGGTATATCTGGTGAAGATAGCTGTTACAATGGCATTTTGTTTTTTCTTTGTTAGTATTTTCAGCATCCTATTTGGAAATGAGAACAGCATTGTAGGTGTAGTAGTCTTATTATGTCTCATGGTGTTTAGAAATGCGGATCTGGGGATCCACACCGGACAATCTACGATGCTTTTGGCTTTGTTCTTTGTAATTATGACTGTATGTCCGCATTTAGCAAATCAGTTTTCACCGGTATTGGGAATGCTGTTAAATATTGCGGCACTGGCTGTGTTGATTCTGTTCGGATGCCATAATCCATTCATGTTTAATCAATCTACATTGGTTCTTGGGTATCTGCTGCTATATGGTTATGATGTTACGGGAAAAAGCTATCAGATGCGATTAGTCGGAATGGCTTTAGGTGCAGCACTTACCTGCTTCGTATTTTATCGAAATCATAAAAACAGAACTTATAAAAGAAATCTGAAAGATCTGATACAAGAATTTGATATCACTTCTTCCAGAACAAAATGGCAGATATGTCAGATTTTATGCGTACCGATTGTCCTTTGCATTGCAGAACTTTGTAATATGCCACGTGCAATGTGGGCTGGTATTGCGGCCATGTCCGCGATTTTGCCATTTATGGAAGATATGCACTACAGAGTCCGTAAAAGGATTGTCGGAAATATTGCAGGTGTTATATGTTTTACAGTATTATATTTTCTGCTTCCTTCGTCAATCTATGCATATATAGGAATTCTTGGTGGAATCGGTGTAGGACTTTCAGCACAATATGGCTGGCAGGCAGTATTTAACACATTTGGTGCTTTAGCCATTGCTGCAGAGACTTATGGACTACAAGGAGCGGTTAGTCTTAGAGTGATTCAAAATGTTTT